>CAYLZB010000077.1:0-10983 GCA_964388165.1 uncultured Flavobacteriaceae bacterium
ATAACCATCATAATTTGCTCCTCAAAATGGGTTGCAGCAAGATGATGAAATAAAAAATGTCATGAGACACGGAAAAAAGACAAACCACTTAGGAAGACAAACGGCTCACCGCAAGGCAATGCTTGCGAATATGGCTTGCTCTCTTATTGAGCACAAACGTATAAACACAACTGTGGCAAAAGCAAAGGCTTTGAAGCAGTTTGTTGAGCCATTGGTTACTAAATCAAAGGAAGATACTACTCACAACAGAAGGTTAGTGTTTAGTAAATTGCGTGACAAAAATGCGATTACTGAGCTTTTCCGCGAAGTAGCGCCTAAGGTAGGTGATCGTCCGGGAGGATATACGCGAATCATTAAACTTGGTAACAGGCTAGGTGATAACGCTGATATGGCCCTTATAGAACTTGTAGACTACAATGAGATCTACAATGTTAATAAGCCGGAGAAGAAGAAATCAACACGTAGGGCAGGTAGAGGTAAGAAATCTGCCGATGCACCACAGACGAAGCCCGAAGCTTCTTCTGAAGACAAGAAAAACGAAGGAAACGAGGAATAAGAATGAATCTTTCTTCAAAATTTTTAAAAAGGATAAGCCATTAAAGCTTATCCTTTTTTTATACCCTTACACCAGGGTCTCAAAAAGGTTATTTTAGAGCAACATTTTCAAATTTTAAAAAGCATCAAAACTATCTCTGTCAAAAATGATAGTTTTGTAAATGATTAAGAGGAAGCAATTATGAAATATCAAGTACGAAAAAAGGCCATCCTGCTTTTAGAAGACGGGACTATCTTTCATGGTAAAGCTGTGGGGGATAAAGATGGAAAGGCGTTTGGTGAAGTTTGTTTCAACACCGGAATGACCGGATACCAGGAGATCTTCACAGATCCGTCATATTTTGGACAGATCATGGTAACTACCAATGCTCATATAGGTAACTACGGGGCCAACGAAGATGAGAAAGAAGCAGAAACCGCTCAGATCTCGGGGCTTGTTTGTAAAAATTTTAGTTACTATCAATCCCGCCCGGCCGCAGATGAAACTTTGAAACAATTCCTTGATCGAAGTGATCTTTTTGCCATTTCAGATGTTGATACACGAGCCCTGGTAACATACATTAGGGAAAATGGAGCTATGAATGCGGTTATCACTACCCAATTCGACGATCTTGATGCTCTCAAAAAGGAATTGGCTGCAGTACCCGATATGAATGGCCTTGAACTTGCATCAAAAGTTTCTACAAAGGAACCATATTTCTTCGGGAATGAATCTGCCAGATTTAAAGTGGCAGTACTGGATATAGGTGTCAAAAAAAGCATTTTGAAGCACCTTTCAAAAAGGGATGTTTATTGTAAAGTTTATCCTTACGATACTACCTACGCCGAAATGAAAGAGTGGGGAGCGCAGGGTTATCTGCTATCCAATGGTCCGGGAGATCCTCAGCCCCTGGCGAGTGCTGTCCAGGTGGCAAAAGATATCATAGCAGATGATAAACCACTCTTCGGAATTTGTCTTGGTCACCAGGTCATTGCATTGGCAAACGGAATTTCCACCTATAAGATGCACCATGGCCACAGGGGGATCAACCATCCTATAATGAACCTGGAAACCGGCAAGGGTGAAATTACTTCGCAAAACCATGGATTTTCAGTGAATAAAGAGGAAACAGAAGCTCATCCTGAAGTAGTGGTAACACATACGCATCTTAATGACGGTACCGTAGCCGGGATCAGGCTGAAAAACAAAAATTGTTTTTCGGTTCAATATCATCCCGAAGCCAGTCCTGGACCAAATGATGCCCATTATCTCTTTGATGAATTCATTCATAATCTAATAAAAGAGAAACAATAATTAGAATCCCCGCAAGTGCGGGGATTTTCTTTTTCTGCTATAACGTATTCGTTAATAAATTTCTCTTAATTCCTTTGAACTAAAGGCTTAGCCTTTTACTATTCTTTTGAAGTATTCGTATCTTGCAGTACCAAAAAAAGAAAATTAATTAAAAATTAATCATATGAGCATAATTATAAATATTCATGCAAGACAGATCTTCGATTCCCGGGGAAATCCAACTGTGGAAGTTGATGTAGAAACTGAGAACGGAATAATTGGAAGGGCGGCAGTTCCTTCCGGAGCATCAACAGGAGAACATGAGGCAGTGGAGCTTCGTGACGGGGGTGATGCTTACATGGGAAAAGGAGTTTCTAAAGCAGTAAAAAATGTGAATGAAGTTATTGCTGAAGAACTTTTAGGTTATTCAGTTTTCGATCAAAATATTATTGATCAGGCAATGATAGAGTTAGATGGCACTCCAAACAAGTCAAAACTTGGAGCTAATGCTATCCTTGGAGTTTCCCTGGCAGTGGCCAAAGCAGCAGCAAACGAGCTGAATATGCCTCTTTACCGTTACGTGGGTGGGGTAAGTGCAAACACTCTTCCTGTTCCAATGATGAATATTATTAATGGGGGGTCACATTCAGATGCCCCTATAGCGTTTCAGGAGTTCATGGTAATGCCTGTAAAAGCTAAAGATTTTTCTGAAGCATTGAGAATGGGAACAGAGATCTTCCATAACCTTAAAAAAGTACTTCACAAGAGAGGGCTAAGTACAGCTGTTGGAGATGAAGGTGGTTTTGCGCCTACTCTTGATGGAACCGAAGATGCTCTCGACACAATTTTGCAGTCAATAAAAAATGCAGGTTACAAACCGGGCGAAGAAGTTATGATCGCTCTTGATTGTGCTGCAGCCGAATTCTATGAAAACGGGAAATACGATTATACTAAGTTCGAAGGAGAATCAGGAAAAGTAAGAAGTAGTGAAGAGCAGGCAGAGTATCTTGCTGAATTGGCTTCTAAGTACCCCATTATCTCTATTGAAGACGGTATGGATGAAAATGACTGGGATGGCTGGAAAGCACTCACTGAAAAAGTTGGAGATAAAGTTCAGTTGGTTGGAGATGATCTTTTTGTAACTAACGTAGAACGTCTTTCTCGTGGAATACAAAATAAGATCGCGAATTCTATTCTTATAAAAGTAAACCAGATAGGAACTTTAACTGAGACTATTTCGGCTGTGAATATGGCACATAACGCCGGATACACTTCGGTCATGTCACATCGTTCAGGAGAAACTGAAGATAACACCATCGCAGATCTCGCAGTAGCACTTAATACCGGACAGATCAAAACAGGATCTGCTTCCCGTAGTGATCGTATGGCAAAATACAACCAGCTTCTTCGTATTGAAGAAGAATTAGGAAGTGTAGCTTATTTTCCGCAGGAAAAGGCTTTTAAGATCAAGAGATAAGAGGCTAATTTATCTTTAAAAGTAAGCCCTTCACAAAAGTGAAGGGCTTTTCTTTTAAAGTATGATCATCATCATATTTTTAAAACTTTTGGCTGGCTATATTTAAGAGGTTCAGGATTAGGAAAATAGAGGATCTATCAGTCTAAAGCTATTGATGTTTTCTCATCTCTTCCCAATCTTTCTGAAGAACAGGAAAAGCAAGGGACTGCCTTAAAAATTTGGGCAGAATTTTGTAAATTAGCAATCCTTAAAATAAATCATAAGCAAATCCATATAAAATATGTCAAAAGTAGCTACTATTAAGATAGATGGGAAAACCTATGACCTGCCAATGGTCGTTGGTACCGAGAAAGAAGTTGCCCTGGATATTACTTCCTTAAGAGGGCAGAGTGGGGCTGTTACCCTGGACCCCGGATTTAAAAATACAGGTTCTTGCGAGAGTGCCATCACGTTCCTGGATGGGGAAGAAGGGATATTGAGATACAGGGGATATTCCATCGAAGAACTGGCCGAAAAAGCCGATTTCTTAGAAGTAGCTTATCTGTTGATCTTTGGAGAATTGCCAACTGAAGTTCAGTTGCAAAAATTCAATACAGATATACTTGATCAAAGTATTGTAAATGAGGATATGAAGACCGTTCTTAAAGGTTTTCCACAGTCGGCTCACCCAATGGGAGTTCTATCTTCACTAACAAGTGCCCTTACTGCATTTAACCCAAAGTCGGTGAATGTAGATTCTGAAGAAGATATGTATAAGGCGATCGTAAAGATACTTGCAAAGTTTCCTGTGCTTGCTGCCTGGACCTTACGCAAGAAGAATGATCAGGCGCTTTTTAATAAAGACACCAACATTGGCTATGTAGAAAGCCTGCTTAAAATGATGTTCCAGGATGATAATCCTAAGAAGAACTACAAGCAGAACAGAGTTGTTGTTAACGCTTTAGATAAATTATTAATACTCCATGCAGATCACGAACAGAATTGTTCTACGTCAACTGTAAGAATAGTTGGTTCTTCACATGCTGGTTTATTTGCTTCTATTTCTGCAGGGGTTTCTGCCCTTTGGGGTCCTCTCCATGGTGGTGCGAACCAGGCGGTGATCGAAATGCTTGAGGAGATCAAGGCAGATGGAGGAGATACTTCCAAATTCATCGCTAAAGCTAAGGATAAAGATGATCCTTTTAGATTGATGGGCTTTGGTCACAGAGTTTATAAGAATTTCGACCCAAGAGCAAGGATCATTAAAAAGGCTGCCGATGAAGTTCTTGGTCAGTTAGGGGTTGAGGATCCAATTCTGGAGATTGCCAAGGGTCTTGAAAAAGCAGCCCTAGAGGATCAATACTTTATCGATAGAAAACTTTATCCTAATGTTGACTTCTATTCCGGAATTATATACCGCGCAATGGGAATCCCGACTGAGATGTTTACGGTAATGTTTGCTGTAGGACGTCTTCCCGGTTGGATCGCTCAATGGAGAGAAATGAGACTTAGAAAAGAGCCAATTGGGCGGCCAAGACAGATCTATATTGGAGAGACAAAAAGATCTTTTAAGGAAATCAACAACCGATAAGGATCCAAAAAATTTCTAAAAAGGAAAAACTCCACATTTATTGTGGAGTTTTTTTGGTTAAATACTAAAATTCTGTTTTTAAAAAAGGATATTTTATCTAACTGCAAACTAAAAATTAAAGCTGGAAATAAGCTCTGAAAATGTACTTTGAACAAAGGGTTTCCACCCCCTTTTAGGCATGATTCCTTTTACTATATTTGCAGCAAATTTAGGGTTATGAAACTGAATATTAAAAACGAAACTTCGCGCTTAAGAGCTGTCGTTCTGGGTACGGCCGAAAGTCCGGGGCCGACACCGGAATATGAGAATGCTTATGATCCGAAGTCGGCAGAGCATATCAAAGCCGGAACTTATCCTGTAGAAGCGGACATGGTGAAAGAAATGGAAGCAGTTCGTGAAGTGCTTGAGAGATATGATGTAAAGGTTTATCGCCCAAAGTTAGTGAAGGATCTAAACCAGATCTTTACCCGCGATATTGCCTTTGTTATAGATGACAAATTCATAAAAGCCAATATTCTGCCAGACCGTGAAGAGGAGATCGAAGCTATTCAATATGTAATTGATCAGATAGACAAGGACAAAGTTATTGAGTTACCAGAGGATGTTCATGTAGAAGGAGGAGATGTTATGCTTTATAATGATCATCTTTTTGTGGGTGCCTACTATGGAGAAGATTACCCCCAGTTCATTACTGCCCGTACCAATTTAAAAGGAGTTGAACATCTGCGGGAGATGTTTCCCAACAAAAAAGTAAGATCTTTTAATCTTAGAAAGTCTAACACCGAGGCACGGGATAACGCCCTGCATTTAGATTGCTGTTTTCAGCCGGTGGGTAGAGGTAAAGCAATATTGTATAAAGATGGCTTCCTTATCGAGGAAGAATATCAATGGTTAGTGAACTTCTTCGGAAAAGAAAACATCTTTGAGATCACCCGGCAGGAGATGTACGATATGAATTCCAATGTGTTTTCAATTTCTGAAGATGTAGTGATCTCCGAAAGGAATTTCACCAGACTGAATAATTGGCTTAGAGAGAATGGCATGATAGTGGAAGAGGTACCATACGCCGAAATTGCCAAACAAGAAGGGCTGTTGAGATGTTCAACGCTACCCCTCATAAGAGATTAAAGATTTAAATGAGACAAATTACAGATACAGTATTAATGGTGCGGCCGGTTGCCTTCAGAATGAATGAGCAAACTGCGGTGAATAATTATTTTCAGGAAGGTCTGCACCTGGACAATGAGGAGATCAACAAAAAAGCTCAGGAGGAATTCGATGCTTTTGTAGAGAAACTAAGAAAGGTAGGAGTTAATGTTATTGTTGTGGATGATGACGAAAAGCTCGATACGCCCGATTCAATTTTCCCGAACAACTGGGTGACTTTCCATGAAGACGCTACCGCCGCGCTTTATCCTCTCTTTGCTGAAAATCGCAGACGGGAGCGTCGTGCAGAGGTCTTTGAAAAAATAGAATCTGAGGGATATCTCATCAACGATGTGATAGATTACACGAGTGCCGAAGAGGAAGAGCTTTTCCTGGAATCCACCGGAGTTCTGATCCTGGACAGGATCAATGAAAAAGCATACTGTGCCCTTTCTCCCAGAGCTAACGAGGAGTTACTTATAGAATTCTGTGAAGATTTTGAATTGACCCCTGTGATTTTTAATGCTTACCAGGATGTGGACGGTCGCAGGATGCCTATTTACCACACGAACGTAATGATGTGCCTGGCAGAGAATTTTGCAGTGATCTGTTTAGACAGTATTGATGATCCCAAGGAGCGGAAGAATGTTATCAAGCATCTGAAGACAGACGGTAAGGAGATCATTGAAATATCCGAGGCACAGCTGCATCATTATGCAGGGAACATGTTACAGGTTCAGGGTGCCGAAGGGAAAAAGTACCTGGTGATGAGTGAAGCGGCAAGAAACAGCCTGCTTCCGGTTCAGATAGCGGCTATTGAAAAACATTGCGAGATCCTTAGTAGTGATCTTACCACAATTGAAACCTGCGGGGGCGGAAGTGCCCGCTGTATGTTAGCCGAAGTTTTCCTTCCAAAAAAGTAAAAATAACAGCCCTTTCAAAAAGGGCTTTTTTTATCCCTCTTTATTCCTGATCCTCAATTCTTGGAAGAGCTTGATCTGCTTTATAATGGCGTAACTTTTTAATAAAGCTATGCACTTCCGGCTGGTTAGCCCCGGCATGGATCTTTATGAAGTAATGGTCCTTATAGAACGAGTACTCTTCTGCGCGGCCTTTGTAGATCTTTAGCTTAAAAAAGGGCACCACGAGCGAGTAGGTCTCCCCCGCAGCTCTAAAACTAATAAGAATGCCTTTAGGTCGCATTTCCAAACTACAGTTGGTTTGTCCTTCGTTTAGCACAAGCAGGTTGTAGATCTCTATGCTTGCTGCCGTGACGGGAAGTTCATGCAGGCTTGTGCTTTGCAATTCCTTTCTTTTGGAAAGGTCGAAAGGTTTGCCTACCAGCTCATTAATTTCTTCTCTTTTGTCGCTAAAGTCGCGGGAAATATTCAGTAGCATTTTCTTTTTTCTAAAGGTAAGCATTTGCGGTTAAACGCTTTAACCAAGCTTAAAATTCTGTTATCTTTGCAGCTTCCTGTGTTAGCCTGCAGGGCTTATAATTCGAGAAAAAATGAATGTTCAGAAGACACTTTCGGTTCAGGTAAAAGAAGCGGTAAAGAATATATATCAGGTTGAGTTGGAATCGGTAGAATTCCAGCCAACGCGAAAGGATTTCGAGGGGGACATTACCCTTGTAACTTTTCCTATGTTGAGGCAGGTGAAGACCAATCCTGTACAATTGGGTGAGGCCATAGGGCAGTATCTCGTTGAAAATAACAAGGAGATAAAGAAATTCAATGTGGTTCAGGGCTTTTTAAATATTGTGCTTGATGATCAATATTATCTCAATTTCTTCGGAAGTGTAAAGGATGATCCCAATTTCGGAAGAAATGTGGAAGGAGAGGATTCAATAATGGTAGAATATTCCTCTCCCAATACCAATAAGCCGTTGCACTTAGGACATATTAGAAATAATCTTTTAGGATACTCTGTTGCTGAGATCCTGAAGGCATCCGGGAAAAAGGTCTATAAGACCCAGATCATTAATGACCGCGGAATCCATATCTGTAAGTCGATGCTCGCATGGCAGCGTTTCGGGCATGAGGAAACTCCCGAAACTTCAGGCTTAAAAGGAGATAAGCTGGTTGGGAACTACTACGTAAAATTCGATAAAGCATATAAAGAAGAGGTCTCATATCTTATGGCTCAGGGTAGATCTGAAGAAGAGGCAAAAGCTGAAGCTCCTATTTTAAAGGATGCCCAGAATATGCTTCGCCAATGGGAAGCGGGGGACAAGGAAGTAGTGGAGCTGTGGAAGACCATGAACGAATGGGTCTATGATGGTTTTGAAGAAACCTATAAAAAACTCGGAGTTGATTTTGATAAGAATTACTACGAGAGTAATACCTATTTGCTAGGTAAAGATGTAGTGACCGAAGGTCTTGAAAAAGGTGTTTTTTATCGTAAGGATGATGGCAGTGTGTGGATAGATCTTACCGACGAAGGCCTGGATGAAAAGATCGTACTCCGAAGTGATGGAACCGCCGTTTACATGACGCAGGATATTGGTACTGCTATTCAGAGAGTGCAGGATTTCCATATCAATGGAATGGTCTATACCGTAGGAAATGAGCAGGATTACCACTTCAAAGTGCTCTTTTTGATCCTGAAAAAGCTCGGTTATGAATGGGCAGAAAATCTTTATCACCTTAGCTACGGAATGGTAGATCTTCCTACCGGAAAAATGAAGAGTCGGGAGGGAACTGTAGTCGATGCAGACGATCTGATTGACGAGATGACAGCTACCGCAAAAAAGATCTCTGAGGAACTCGGAAAACTGGATGGCTATTCTCAATCTGAAAAAGAAGAGCTCTACCGTATTATCGGCCTCGGGGCATTAAAATATTATATCCTAAAAGTTGATCCAAGAAAGCGGATCTTATTTAATCCTGAAGAATCAGTAGATTTTCAGGGGAATACAGGTCCTTTTATTCAGTATACCTATGCCAGGATCCAGTCCATCCTTAGAAAAGCTGAATTCGATTATAGTGATCCTATTTATTCATATGAACTTAATGATAAGGAAAAACAACTGATCAAACAGCTGCAACTTTATCCTGAAACAGTGGAACTGGCAGCAGAGAATTTTAGTCCGGCACTCATTGCGAATTATACATACGAATTGGTAAAAGAATTCAATAGTTTCTATCAAAATGTAACTATTTTAGGTACCGAAGATGAAACTGAAAAGCGCTTCAGGGTTCAATTGTCTAAAGCTGTAGGGGATGTGATCAAATCTTCTTTTGCACTCCTGGGAATTCAGGTGCCGGAGAGAATGTAGCCCCGGTACCCGAAGGGGGAGAGAATTTTGAATTGAGAAGTTTGAAGGGTTAGGGTAGAAGTTTTTCGTTCAGTCGATTTAGCCTCCCGTCAGGTTGGGTGTATTCCCTGAATCGGGAGCGAATGGAAAAACTTATCGAGACGAGAGGCAGGGGAAACATGATGGTAGAAGTACGAAGTTAAAAGTCAAAAATGGAAAATTAGAGGTGTTGAAAATGTCATTTTTGACACCTCTTCCGGAAGAAAGATTCTTCCGGAGAAAATGATATATTTTAAACCTGATGTGGGATTGAAAAAGTTTTCACTTCAGCCTCAAATCATTAAATTTGCAACGATCGGTTAAAAACCGGCAGCTCATAAAATTGGAGAGAAGATTATGTTCGAAAGTTTAAGCGATAAATTAGATAATGCCTTACACGTCTTAAAGGGACATGGGCAGATCACTGAAGTTAACGTAGCCGAGACCCTTAAAGAGGTTAGACGGGCTCTTGTAGATGCCGATGTCAACTACAAAATTGCCAAGGAGTTTACTACTACCGTAAAGGAAAAGGCGCTGGGCCAAAACGTTCTTACCGCTTTAAAGCCGGGGCAGATGATGGTGAAGCTTGTAAAAGACGAGCTTACGCAATTGATGGGTGGTGATGCCGAAGGGATTAATCTTTCAGGCAATCCTTCTGTGATTTTGATGTCCGGTCTACAGGGTAGTGGTAAAACTACTTTTTCAGGAAAACTGGCGAACTATCTTAAAACCAAGAAGTCAAAAAATCCTCTTCTGGTTGCCTGTGATGTTTATCGTCCTGCAGCGATCAATCAGCTGCACGTAGTTGGAGATCAGGTTGGAGTTGAGGTTTTTAGTGATGAAGGGAATCAGGATCCGGTTGCGATTTCAAAAGCGGCTATTGCTCATGCAAAAGCAAATGGACACAATGTGGTGATCATAGATACCGCCGGTCGTCTTGCTGTTGATGAGGCCATGATGACCGAGATCGCAAATATTCACAGTGCTATCCAGCCGCAGGAAACACTCTTTGTAGTGGACTCCATGACAGGGCAGGATGCGGTGAATACTGCAAAAGCTTTTAATGACCGCCTTAATTTTGACGGGGTAATTCTTACCAAACTTGATGGTGATACCCGCGGTGGTGCGGCAATTTCCATTAAATCTGTCGTAAATAAACCAATAAAGTTCATTGGTACAGGTGAAAAGATGGATGCTATTGACGTGTTCTATCCTTCCCGTATGGCCGATCGTATCCTTGGGATGGGAGATGTTGTTTCCCTTGTGGAAAGAGCACAGGAGCAGTATGATGAGGAGGAAGCACGAAAGCTTCAGAAGAAGATCGCCAAAAATGAATTTGGATTTGATGATTTTCTGAATCAGCTGCAGCAGATCAAGAAAATGGGTTCCATGAAAGACCTGATGGGGATGATCCCTGGAGCAGGGAAGATGCTTAAGGATGTTGAGATCGACGATGATGCCTTCAAACCTATTGAGGCGATCATTCACTCTATGACTCCGGAAGAACGTTCTAAACCTTCAATAATAAATGCATCTCGTAAGAAAAGAATAGGAAAGGGTTCGGGTACTTCGGTTCAGCAGGTAAACCAGTTACTGAAGCAGTTCAACCAGATGAGTAAAATGATGAAGATGATGCAGGGAGGCGGCGGCCGTAAGATGATGCA
>CAYLZB010000078.1:0-10786 GCA_964388165.1 uncultured Flavobacteriaceae bacterium
GTTTATAGCTGAATTTGCCTCTTTTGTATGGGGACTTCCGCTTTTAATTTTACTTACCGGTGGCGGATTATATCTGCTCATTCTTTCCAAATTTTTACCATTCAGATATCTAAAGCATTCCGTGGAAGTACTGAGGGGAAAATATGACGATCCCAATGACCCGGGGGAGATCAATCACTTTAAAGCGCTTTCTACTGCACTTTCTTCTACCATTGGAATGGGGAATATTGCCGGTGTAGCCGTTGCCATTGCTATAGGTGGTCCCGGAGCTATGTTCTGGCTGTGGATTAGTGCCGTGATAGGAATGGCAACAAAGTTTTTCACCAATACCCTCGCCGTCATGTACCGCGGGAAAGATTCCGAAGGAAAATTGCAGGGAGGTCCCATGTACTTCATTACCGAAGGCCTGGGGAAAAAATGGTGGATCATGGCTGCCTTTTTCAGTGTGGCCGGTCTCGTAGGAGCACTGCCGGTCTTCAATGTCAACCAGCTTACTCAAGCCATTAATTATATCTTACTTACTCCAAATGGGGTAGAGGTCGATTTTATTTCCAATCTCACTATAGGAATTGTGCTGGCAATAATTACAGCCGTTGTCATCTATGGGGGGCTTGAAAGAATTAGTAATACGGTCTCCCGAATGGTTCCTATTATGGTGGCACTTTATTTTGTCTCTGTGTTGATCATACTGTTCGTAAATTATGAACAGGTGCCATATTACTTCCAACTTATCTTTACCGACGCCTTTGCTGCAGAAAACTATGCCGGAGAGCCCTTTTTGGGAGGTATGCTTGGCGGACTTATCATTCTTGGAATAAGGCGGGGAGCCTTTTCAAATGAAGCGGGAATTGGTACTGCCCCAATGGCTCATGGAGCGGCAAAGACTGCAGAGCCGGTGCGGGAAGGTCTTGTTGCGATGCTCGGGCCTGCAATCGATACTTTGATCGTATGTTCGCTAACGGGAATGGCCATTCTTGTTACCGGCGTTTGGCATACACATGATGTGAATGGGGTAAGTTTAACGGCAGCAGCATTCGATGCATCTATACCTTTCTACGGAAATTATCTCCTGCTCATTTGTATTGCCATCTTTAGTATTTCATCTCTATTCTCATATTCTTACTACGGAAGTAAATGTCTTTCCTTTCTAATAGGAGCACACCGAAAGCATTACTATAATTATTTCTATATTCTGAGTATCCTTCTTGGAGCGACTACTTCCCTGAGTATGATGATCAATCTCATCGACGGATTTTTTGCGCTAATGGCTATCCCAACCATGACTGCAACATTGATCATGGCACCGAGGGTACTAAAAGAGGCAAAAAGGTACTTTTCGGGGCTTAAGGAAGAGAAGAAGCTACTTACCCGAAGGTAACTACACAACGCTCATCCTGGCTCTTTTGTGCAGCTTCGATGATCCTTATCACATCCCGCGCCTGTTGTGGGGTTACAGCCAAAGCTTCTCCTTTGGTAATGGCATCGAAAAGATTTTGATATATAAAGGGGTAGTTGCCGCGTTCGCTTTCTACCAGCCTTTCTTCGTCTACAGTATTTAGCTTGCCCCAGATCTCCTTTGGTTCAACTCCCCATTCTGCAGGATCTGATGGTTTTTTACCTTGCTTCAAAGCTTCTTCCTGCACATCTGCACCATACTTAACGAAACTTCCTTTGGTTCCAAAGACCTGGAATGTTGGCCCTTTTTCCTTAATGAGTTGTCCGGCTTTTAAGGTGACTTTCAGGTTGGGGTAAAAAAGCAGGAGCTCAAAAGCATCGGGAACTTGAGCTCCGTCGCGTTGCATTCTTATATCTGCGAAAACCTCTTTCGGGAGCCCAAAAAGAGTGAGGGCCTGGTCGATAAGGTGGCTTCCAAGGTCATAGAGAATTCCGCTTCCGGGATTTTCTTTCTTCTCTTTCCACCCGGGTTTTATTTCATTTCTAAAGCGGTCAAAATGAGCTTCATACTCTACAACCTTTCCTAAAAGGTCATTTTCTATTACCTTTTTAACGGTTTGAAAATCGCTATCCCATCTTCTATTATGGTGAACGCTTAGAATAAGACCCTTTTGATGCGCCAGGTTTATCAGCTCATTTGCTTCCTTGACATGCGACGTAAAGGGCTTCTCAACCAGTACATGTTTCCCTGCCTGGAGCGCCTCCTTTGCAAACGGGAAGTGCAGGTGATTAGGCAGGGTAATGATCACCAGGTCAAGGTTGGGATCGTCAATAAGGTCTTTAAAATCTTCAACTATCCTGGCTTCGGGAAAGTCCTTTCTTGCAGCAGCAACATTTTCGGGACTGGAGGTGAGGATCTTATCAACTTTAAATCCCGGAACGCTGGAGAGGATGGGGGAGTTGTATATGCTTCCGCCGGGACCATAACCGGCAAAGGCAGTTTTTACCTGGTTCATTTTTGTTTTTCAAGTTAGATATTTCCCCAGATAAATTGGTGTCAAAAATGTCATTTTTGACACCTTCTATTAAAATTTATTGAGCTTCATCTTTCGTGAAGAAGAATTTCTTTAATGGCTCCAGATTCTGGATCTTTACAACACAATCGGCACTTAAAGGTTTTCGGCAAAAATGTATGACAGGTTCGTAAGTCTGCGCTTTGAGGTGATCCTTTTTGTTAATGGATGAGGTGACCACAATAACATAGATCTTTGCCTGTGGTGGGTTCTTTTTTAATTTTTTGAGGAATTTCCACCCGTCCAACACCGGCATGTTCAGGTCGAGCAGGATCAAAAAGTGCTTGTGGACATCATCATTTTCAGAAATGTACTCCAATGCTTTTCGACCATTGTCACATACTACCGGAACCTGTTCAACCTGTGATGATCTAAGGCTGTTCTTATGCAGGAGAGCGACAACTCTGTCATCGTCCACGATCAGAACTTCAAACAGTTCTGAATTACCTGACTTTGACATCAATCTTTTCTGTTTTTCCAACAATATTGCGAATGATGCTGTCTAGTTCATTGGCAGAATCCTTCATGTGGAAAAGGATCTCCTCTTTTGACATCTCTTCAAATGCTTCCTCTTCAAGGAGGTGAAGCAGGCCTTTTATTCTCGCTAAAGGAGCTCTCACTACATGAGATTGCTCCCAGGCGATCTCTTTGAGAACTTTATTTTGTTTCTGAATTTTCCGAAGGATTTTTCTGGAGTTGGTCACATCGAGTACAGCTCCTACCATTCTGGTAGCTTTTCCGTTCTTATCTCTAAGGATGAATCCGCGGTCGATGACGTGCGCGATCTTACCATCGGCTTTTACAATTCGGTACTCCAGCTTCCATTTTTTTACTTCGGGATCACTTACAGCACATAATAGAGATCCCTGTACTTTTTCGCGGTCTTCCTGTGCCACTTTATTAAGCCAAAAGGAGTGTACCGAGGTGGCATCATTGGTGTCATAACCAAAAATGTTCTTGTAACCCTTACTCCTGGTAACATAATCTGTAGCTATGTCCCAGTCCCAGATCATCTCATTGGTGGCTTTCATGGCCATCTTGAAACGCTTGTTAGCTACTTTTAAGGCCTCCCGCTTTGCAGTGAGTTCAGAAATGTCGCTGGTAGCTCCAATAAGCCGGAGAGCTTTTCCGGTATGGTCCCGTAAAATATAACCTCTATCCACCACCCGGGCATAGGTGCCATCGGCTTTCCTAAAGCGATATTCGGTTTTGATGAAATCTTCATTGGGATCACCTATGGCATCGTAAAGCTTCTTTTTCTCAACAGGTTTGTCATCGGGATGTATGTTCTTCTTCCAGAAGTCTCTTTTGTTTACGACATCTGCAGGATAACCAAAGAGTTCTTTCAAGCCCCTGTGGAAGCGCGTTACTTCATTGCTGGTCAAGTCCCAGTCATAGATAAGATCTTGTGTAGCAGTAGCTGCAAGCTGGTACCTTTCATTGATGTGCTCAATTTCCCTTGCCTGTTCAATGACTGTGGTAATATCCCGTGAATTTGCCACTATACCCTGCACTGCAGAATCATTTAACAAGTTAGTGGCTGTGGTCTGTACCCACCGGTATTGCCCTTCTTTGTTCCTGAACCGGTATGGGGAGATCGTTACCTGTTTCTCTTCCTTGAGTCTGAAGAACTGGTTTCGGACCTTTTCAATATCCTCGGGATGAATAAAATGATATGCATTCTTACCTGTTAGATCGTTTGGAGTAAAACCTGATATTTTTCTATAGTTCTCACTCACAAAAGAATAGTAGCCGTTAATATCCAGAATTGCGATAAGATCTGATCCTTCCTGTACCATGGCCCGGAACTTCTGCTCACTTTGCTTAAGCTCTTCTTCTCTCTTCCTTACTTTCTTTAAAGCTGCCGACTTCTCAAAAGCATTGGTAAGGTTTTGCGTGAGGCTTCTAAGAAAACTTATCTCTTCTTCATTCCAGACCCTTTGGCTGGTACAATCGTCAAAACCTACAAAGCCAAAAAGATTTTCCTCTACAAAAATGGGCAACAACAGCATGGATTTGATTTGCTGCTCTTCAAAAATATCTTTTAATACTCCCGGTTCCAGGTCTTCATAAGTAGCTGTGAAAGGAAGATTTTTTATGAGTGGAGCAGTGATCTCTTCCACTTTTTTAATAGGCATGTTTTGCAGCTCCTCATTATCGATCTGTGGAACAGCATTTTTACTGCACCATTCAACTTTTTGACTAATTAGGATCTCTCCTGTATCGGGATCTGTATCGGCTCCAAAATAATACATTCGGTCTGCTTCCACGGTCTGGGCAATGATCCCAAAGGTCTCGTATAAAGCGTCATGCTTGATCTCATTTTCGAGAAGGGAGCTAACGAATGCAGCGTTTACTTCCAGAAAACGACTTTTTTCAATGATCACCTTTTCACTTTGCTTCAGCTGTGTTACATCTTTAGCAATCCCGTGTACCTCGACAACCTTCCCGTCAAGGAACATAGGCATCAAAAGGATCTTTAGGATAAGTTTGTTGCTTTTAGCTGAAATAAAATCGGCTTCAAAAGAAGTTATTTGTCCGGCTGTGGCTTTTGAAAAGTTTTCAAGAATGAGTTTTTCGTGATAAGGAGCGCAAAAAGGCAAAAAGTTCACCTTTACCAGTTTATCAACAGGAAGTTCGGCCAATCTTGCCAGGCCCTCATTGGCATGCACAAAATTTCCATCGAGATCGAGCCTGAAGAGGCCATCGGGATTTTCCCGTATGAAATTCTTGAATTGTTGCCTGCTTAAATTAAGTTCTTCCTCAATTTCCTTCTCCCGCTTATTTAGTTTAGTAACTGAAGTGACTTCCTGTGTAGTGTGAAGAATTACCTCCACTTCACCGGCAGAATTTTTGATAGGAATATGTTGAGAATTGAAATATCGCTCCTGGAATCGACCACTGTTTTTATCCCAGAGATCATATCGCAGATTTTGCGTCTCCACCTTCTTTCCGGTTTGTAAGACCTTCATTAGGGCAGGGGTTATATGATCGTGCCCATATTCTTCAGCTTCAGGATTTGGAGGAAAGGCTTCCTTGCTGTCTAGGTGCAGGATATCTTCTTTGCTGGTACCTGTGAGCCTGAGATAAGCAGAATTAACTTCTACTACGATAAACTCGTCGGGAAGTTTTGGCTTTAAAACCAAGCAAGCAAATGGTATGGCTTCGAAAATTTCTTTCCAGCAGTCTTTTTTCATGGTAAGGGATCTGAAAATAAAACCTGCCCTGGTCTTAATTATATGTTAAAGGCGTCACAAATATAATCAAAAAATATTGCTATCCGCAGCAATTTCAATCGATTTTTATGATTTTATCGGATGTTTAACGACTTTAACCGATAGATGTAATATATTAATACAGAAATTTCCTACAATACAATAATGTTAGTTTTAAGACCCTTTTTCTTGTGAATTGTAACTCCTAGTGTTTTACCGGTACCAGTAGAACCGGAACCTTGAGGTCATCAATCAGATCCTGTTCAACACTGCCCACAAACATCTGGTAGAAGAAATTCCTTTTGTGGTGCCCGGCAATAACAAGGTCGGCCTTGATCTCCTGCACTTCGGTCTTTATCATTTTTGCGGTAGATCCTTCCAGTTGCACGCCCTGAGCTTCAATATTTTTCTCCCTCAAGCTTTCGGCCAGTCGCTGTACAAGTGCTCCTTCTCTTTTTCTGTTCTCTACCCTTTTATCCTGTGCAAACTGGGGACCTGCTTCCAGGCCAAGAAAGTCGTCGGGGTCGGGTTCACTTACGTGAAGGATCCAGATCTTGGATCCAAAGGCTTTAGCGATTTCTTCAGCTTTGGCGATGAGTCGGTCAGCGTTCTTTTCAACGTTGATCGCAACGAGGATCTTTTTCATGGTGGTGTGAATTAGTTACTTAAAGGTAGGAAAATTACTCTGCTTTGAAAAACTGCCGGGGTTGAAAATAAAAAACCCGGCACTTTTAAGGAACCGGGTTTTTTTACATTTTTGAGAGGTCTAGTCGAGAAGGGTTTCATTGAACAACTTCAGGATCCTCTTGTATTCATCGGTCCAACTACTGGGTTCTGTGAAACCGTGATCTTCTACAGGGTATACTGCCATTTCCCAATTATCCTTTTCCAGTTCTATCAGCCTTTGTGCGAGCCTTACCACATCCTGGAACTGCACGTTGACATCGATCATTCCGTGGGCAATAAGTAAGTTCCCCTCAAGACCTTCAGCAAAATAGATAGGGGAGGAGCGCCTGTAGGCAATAGGATCATTAACGGGTTCATTGAGGATATTTGAGGTGTAACCATGGTTATAATGTGCCCAATCTGTAACCGACCTTAAGGCGGCACCAGATTCGAAGGTTTCAGGTTCAGTGAACATGGCCATTAAGGTGATAAATCCGCCATAGCTTCCTCCATAGATGCCGACCTTTTCAGGATCTACACCTTGTTCCTCAATAAGGTATTTTACCCCGTCAACCTGGTCGCTAAGATCTTTACCGCCCATATGCCTGTAGATCCCTGTCCTCCAGTCGCGGCCATAGCCCGCACTGCCACGGTAATCTATATCAAGAACTGTATATCCAAGATCTGTGAGAAGATTATGGAACATGTATTCCCTGAAATAGCTGGACCACCAGTTATGCGCATTCTGTAAATATCCTGCGCCATGCACGAAGACTACGGCTGCACCATTCTTTGCCTCTGCTGTAGGCTCGTATAACCTTGCCGGCACCTTAGCACCGTCACGAGCTTCAAATTGGATCAATTTGGGTTCGCGCCAGTTGTATTTCTGAAATTCTGATGACTGCCCTGCAGTAACTTGTTTTGCTTCTGCATTTGCGGAAGTCTTCTTCAGGAAAAGTTCCCAGGGCTTGTTCGAATAAGAATACCTTATCGCCATGTACTTTTCATCGGGTGAAAGGCTTACCTCATTATTACCTGTTAGCTTAGTAAGCTGTTGCATTTTTCCACCGCGCACCGGCATTTTGTAGAAATGTCGTTCCCCCGCACCAACTTCAGAAGTAGTTAGATAAAAACTCTTTCCGTCATTCGAAAGTTGTGGGTCAAAAACTTCATAATTTCCACTGGTGAGCTGTTCCTTCTTTCCGGAAGTAACATTCAGAAGATAAAGGTGTGAGTAACCGCTCTCTTCGCTTTGAAAGAAAATGGTTTCATTATCGTTTAGCCAGCCAAGATCTCCCACGCTCCAGGAGTAACCAATTCCCGGACCGGCGATCCAGGCTTCGTCACGTTGCCTGTCCAGGGACTTCAACGCGCCGGTTTCCAGATCCAGTGAGGAGATCCAACGATCTTTATTATCTGCCGAGCGAACTACCACTATTGCTTTTTTGCCGTCATTGGAAAAGACGGGACCATTCACATAGACTTCCCTAACCTCTTCTTCCCATTCTTTATCTGGATAATCTTTAACGTAATCCGGAAGATCTTTTATTCCCGGAAGACTTTCTGTCTTCACCCGGTAAACAGTATCCTGTTCCAGGTTATAAACCATAGCTTCCATCTTTGTCTGCTCGCTGCCTACCTTACTGCGGGCCGGGAGATCAACTGTATAACCCGATTTGTCTGTATAATCTGGCACATCGGTATCTTTCGCATCAACAGGGGTGATCAATTGAAAAGTGGCGTATTTACCTGTGGGTGCTACCTGCAGGTTTCGCAAACGTTTCTTTCCTAAATAGAAGGTATAGTCTTCAGGTTGTGCGGTCATTTCGCGATAGGCCTCACGCGCCTTGCTATTCTCGTCTCTCTTTCTCACTTCCTCCAAAAGCTGCAGGTTCTCATCCTGTAACCACTGGTCTTGTGCGTTGAGTTCTTTTTCTCCTTCTTCCTTTTGTGAACCCGGGCGAATATTCGTTAGGCGTTCGATCACTCCGGTTCCCTGTTCATAGACATAGGCATTATTTTCCATTATGAAGCTAACCCGGTTTTCACTGGCCAGGAACTGGGGATCTGAAATATTTCCTGCCAGCTCCAGTAGTTTGCGCTCCTGTTTCTTTTGCAGATCGTACAGGTAAAGATCTCCGTCTCGGGTATAGACTTTTTTGTTCCTTGCTTTGTTGAAATCACCATAGCGGGGAATCATTTTATGCTCGTCCTGCCAGGAGACCTTTTCGATCTTCTGCAGATCCTTTACGCTCACCCGGTATAAAGAATCTGAAGGATTTTTGTCGGGATTGTAACTAAAGTAAATAAAATCGCTGTGAGGCCCCCACGAAATATTTGATGGGAAGGTTCCCATCCAGGAGGGATCCTGCATGATCTTTTCAACGCTGAGATCAGAAGTTTGGGCATAGCTGAATTGGAGGCTTAAAAAAGCCAGAATGAAGAGGAAATATTTTTTGTTCATGAAATGATTGTATTAATAGAAGGCCAATATAGAAATTCCCGGAGAAAAGTAGAAAAGCAAAAGCACCCCGGGCATGGCTAAGGGTGCTTTTGATAAGACCTATCTGTTTAAAAACAGGTCAGGTATCAGGAATGACTGCGAATCTCGTCTAAATGTCCATCTTTTGAAGAACTGTATTTGAGCAGACTCTTAAGGGACTTAAGTTCAAAGATACAGTTCTCAATATAGGCTTTATGCCTAAGTAAGATTTCGCGGCACGAGCCGTCATTGATTCTGCAAAGTGATTCCTGGTATTTTTGTAAACTGGCTTTATTTATTTTCAGGGCTTTTTTAATGCACCGCATTTTGTCTTCTTCGCAATTATTCTCTCGATTCCTTTGAGAAAATGAGGAAGGGAAAAAAGGTCTTTTTCCACCATAGAAGGTAATTTCATCACTTATCTCTATAGCGAACTGAGATCTTCGGGAGGCGAGATTTTGAAAATAATATCTCAGGGAAACGTTTTCCAGGGCTTCCATAAGTTTGCGAAAGTATTTTGAGCTTGTGAAATTATCTTCCAAAAGCCGTCGCAAAGTCAGTACTCTGATTTCGTTGTTATACATTTTTGTGGTGGTTAAAACCTGTCTTTTCTAACTACCTTAAGTTAAGGAATTTTGCGCAATCGTTTTCGTTAAAAAAGAGAGTTAACTCTTTTTTGGCAGTTAAAGAAGAAGATGACAAAAAGCATCTTAAAATGGTAGATTTTGTATCAATTTTCCTGCTGAAAAAACAAAACCACCTGTGGAATGCAGGTGGTTCTATCATTATAAAAATTAGATCAGGATTTGGCTTCCCTATTCAGTCTGTCTTCGGCCATGTCTGTCAATAAATTATCGGCTTTGTATTCTTCATCAAGGGTTTTTTGCAGTTTGGCTGCGATGTCGTCATGTCCCAGTTCTTTGGCGTAACGCACTGCGGTACCATAGCCTGAGATCTCATAGTGTTCAACTCTTTGTGCTTCCGCGATTAGACCGGCATCCCGCACGTCTTTTTCGGCATCTTCTTCGAGAAAGGATTCAGCCTCTTTTACAAGACCTTCCATTGCTTTACACTTTTCGCCTCCGGGTTTGATGCCCAGTTTTTCACAGATCTCCTCAAGACGCTTAACGTGGCCTTCAGTTTCCTTTAGGTGCTTTTCAAATGCCTTCTTTAATTTATCATCACTCGCATTTTTTTGCATTTTAGGAAGGGCTTTTACCAACTGGTTTTCGGCACTGTACAAATCCTTTAATTGATGTTCAAATAGATCTTTTAAATTTTTCATTTTTCTAGCTTTTTAAAGTTCTCTCTAAAATAAAGATTGACACCTCTGTTGGCAGTTAAATGAGTAATAAATCTTTGTTGATTTTTTGCTAATTAGGTAGTAAAAATGGCCTTCCCGGCTCCTGATTTCTTATTACCTTCGCTGGTAAATTCTTCTACATGTTCAAAATTGATAATTTCATTAGAGACGTAAAAGACTTTCCCAAAGAGGGGATCGTCTATAAAGATATCACTCCGCTGCTCGAAGACCCTGTAGCCACACGTAAGACCCTGGAATCATTCTTATCATTTCTGAAAGGGGAGAATATCCAAAAGGTGGTAGGAATTGAGTCCCGGGGATTTTTCTTTGCCACACTCCTTGCGCAGGAATTAAATGCGGGATTTGTTCCTATTAGAAAGCCCGGAAAGCTTCCATACAAAACCTACCGGGAAAGTTACTCTCTGGAGTATGGAAAGGATGTTCTTGAGGTTCATTGTGATGCCATCAAAAAAGGAGAACGAGTACTGGTGCACGATGATGTCCTTGCCACCGGAGGTACTGCAGCAGCAGCTTGTAAACTGGTAGAGAAACTTGGAGGGGAGATCGTGCAGGTCAATTTTATCATGGACCTGGACTTCCTTAAGGGAAAGGAAAAAATAAGTTCCTATGATGTGGTTTCGTTGGTTAGTTA
>CAYLZB010000079.1:0-10778 GCA_964388165.1 uncultured Flavobacteriaceae bacterium
CTTTCCCATGCAAGTAATATCAAGGGAAAAGCCGAATATTGTTAATAACTTCGATAAATTGTTGATAACCTTTGTTGATTTTTAAGAAAATACGCTCATATCAGCATTCATAAGGCTTTAGACAACTTTCGCATTTGGAAAGAATTCGTAGCCGTTCAAAAGATCCTTAACAGACATTTTTCTCTTTCCGGGTAACTGAATTTCCTTCAGCTCCAAAAATCCATTTTTTACCGCGACTTTAACCTTTTTCCCCTCCTGTACGATTTCTCCAGTTGAATAGGTGTGTTCAACTTTTTCAGGTTCACTTTTGTAGATCTTCAGCATCACTTCATCATTACCGTTCTTTAACATTGTCCAGGCGGTAGGATAGGGGCTAAGGCCTCTAACGAGGTTGAAGATCTTGTCCAAAGGTTCATCCCAATCGATCCTGGTATTTTCGCGGGTAAGCTTATAAGCAGATCTTAAATGGGCTGCCTCTTTTTGAGAGGTCGTTTTTACCGGTCCCTCCTGTATGGCCTCTAAAGTCTTTAGCACCAGGTGGGCACCTGTTACCATAAGTTTATCATGAAGCTCTCCTGCGCTTTCTCCTTCCTGTATATTAATTTTTTCCTGCATGATCATTTCTCCTGTATCGATCCTGTCGTCAATAAAGAATGTGGAAACCCCGGTTTCAGTTTCCCCGTTGATTATGGCCCAATTAATAGGTGCCGCCCCGCGATATTGGGGCAAGAGTGAAGCGTGCAGATTAAAAGTTCCATATTCCGGCATTGCCCACACTACTTTTGGCAGCATCCTAAAAGCAACGACTACCTGAAGGTTGGCTTCAAGAGACCTTAATTCTTCTAAGAAATCTTCAGCTTTAAGATTTACCGGCTGTAATACCTTTAGATCTTGTTCTATGGCATATTTCTTTACGGCAGACTCCTGTAACTTTCTACCTCTCCCTGCAGGCTTGTCCGGTGCTGTAATTACACCCACCACTTTATATCCGGCTTCAACGATGGCCCTGAGTGTTTGCACGGCAAAATCGGGGGTCCCCATAAATACTATTCTAAGATCTCTCATAAGTGTTTCAATTTATATTTGTTCGCAGGGGTGGTGGCCAAAGCCCCCTTTTCCACAAGTAATTCCAGTACCTTAATAATATGTGCTTCCGGAAATGGCAATTTTTCGGTCATTTCACGTGAAGAAAATTCCCGTTCCTCAAGCAAACCTATAATGGCATAATATATTTTTTTCATTCCCTCCCGGTCCAGTTTTGAGACAGCGGGACGGCAAACGGAACATATTCCGCAGGGCTCTGTTTCTTTTTCCCCAAAATAACGCAGTAATTGCTCGCTTTTACATTGGCGGTCGTTCTCTACATAAGCCAGGACCTGCTCAATTTTTTCTCTCTTGGTCTTCTCCTGTAGCTTAATATATGGCACCAGGGGATTTATGGTGATATCATCCTCCCTTGGTACTAAAAAGGTAAGCCTGGTATCGTGTTGGTCATGTTCAAATTCGGCAATGCCTTCCTTGTGCAATTGCTGTAAGAGTTTAACAGCCTCTCTGGCGGTAGTTCCGGCTTTCCCGGCAATGACTTCCAGGTTTAGCTCTATCAGCCCGTCAAATGCCCCTCCATAGGTGCGTAAAATTGCTTTTACTACCGGGTCAAACTGCGGATTGGCTTCCAGGTACCAGGTGATCTGTTTTCCTGAAGACAAAAACCGGATGCGGGTTTTCTTCTGAAACTGTTCCGATAAGGTAAGGACACTGGCTCTGTCAAGCAACAGCATCGTATTATAGGCCAATAACGGATTCAGTTCATACTTCTGGCAGAATTGATTAAAATTGAAATGCTGTTCCTCCCCCTGTCCTTCTCCATAAGCGATCCTGAAGTAGGTGTTGAGTTTTTTATAGACAAGCCTTACCATATCCACTCCCGGAAGTGTCGCCAAAAATTGATTTTTTAGCAGGGGGATATCACTTTTGTTAGTTAGTACCACTGCCTTTGCCGGCTTTCCGTCCCGGCCTGCCCTTCCGGCTTCCTGGAAATAGCTCTCAAGACTTTCAGGCAGGTTCATATGAATTACAGTGCGAACATTGGCTTTGTCTATACCCATTCCAAAAGCACTCGTAGCTACCATTACCCGCTTGTCTTCCTTCAGCCATTTGTCCAGTCTTAGGGACTTTTCAGCTTTAGTGAGTCCGCCGTGGAAAGAGGTGGCAGAAATGCCTTTTTTGACAAGGAACTGCTCCAGTTCAATAGTGGCTTTGCGCGTACGCACGTAAATAATGGCAGCTTCATTATGCTCCTTAAGCAACTGCTCGAGATAATAATTCTTATCTTCTGCCTCCCGCACCATATAAGCAAGATTATCCCTGCGGAAGGATTTTTGGAGCACTTCTGCTTCCTTTAGCTCCAGTTGTTGCACTATATCTTTTACCACCGGAAGGGTTGCAGTGGCAGTGAGCCCCACAATATTTGCTTCAGGTTTAAGCTCTCTTAAAAGGGAGATATTCCTGTAGGCGGGTCTAAAGTCGTGGCCCCATTGAGAAATACAGTGGGCCTCGTCTACTGCTATAAGGTTCACCGGCATTTGCTTTACGCGCTCCTGTACCAATTCCTGCTGAAGTCTTTCTGGTGAAAGGTAGAGGAATTTATAATTGCCATAGATGCAGTTATCGAGCATTGTATCTACCTCCCTGAAAGGTATTCCGCCGGTAAGGGCCATGGCTTTGATGCCTTTCGCCTGTAAGGCTTTTACCTGGTCTTCCATTAAGGCCACAAGAGGAGAGATGACGATACAGATCCCGGGCTGCATCAATGCTGGAACCTGGAAACACAGAGATTTCCCCCCGCCCGTGGGGAGTAGGGCGATCACATCTTTTTTCTTCAGTAAACTTTCTATGATATCTTTTTGCAGTGGCCTGAACGTGTCAAAGCCCCAGTACTGCTTCAATATTTCTTCGGGACTAGCCAAGGTGGTCCAGGATAAAGGAAGTACGTTCGGCTATAGTGCCCTGGGGTACTTCAATAGCATCATAACCATGGTGAGCATAACTGCGGGCAAGTTCGTCGTGGATCTCTACAGCTTGTTCGTAGCTCTCGTAGCGTTCGTTATCTTCTGTATAGATCTGTTTCCAGGGGGGTAATATGAATACTTTTTCATATAAGTACTCTCTACATACTCTATTAAAGACGGGAGGATATTCATTGCCAAAGTAGTTCATGTAAGCTACTACATCTGGTACGCCGCGGTCAAGGAAAACAAGATCGGATGTCATTTTTTCGGCATCCTTATGTTGCCTTATACGACCTTCAAGGAGCAGTTCGCTAAACAAAAGCGGATCCTCTAAGAACAATTGGTCAATACCTTTTTTTTGTGCTTCCCTTATGATCTCCCGCGAGACCTCATGGAAACAAAAATAGCCATGATGTTCCAAAGCCTCAATGACAGAGGTCTTCCCGGTGCCCGGCCCACCCGTAATAACGATCTTCCTGGTTTTCACGCGGCAAATTTCGGCATTTGCTTCCGATTTAAAAAATGGATTCTAAAATGTATCTTTGCAGGAATCATGAAGTAAGACTAGCTATGAGCGAAGCACAAGATCCCGAAGAATTTTACCGCAAATTAAAGTCCCAACTGCTGGATACTACGAGCTGGCCGGCAATTTACCTGTTCAAGTTCATTGTTCCTACAGATCCTGAGAAGATAAAAGGCATTGAGATGATATTCGACAACCTTGGTGCAGTGATCAATACAAAGCAGTCAAAAAAGGGAAATTACACCAGTGTTTCGGTGAACGTAAGAATGAAAGATCCCGATGTAGTGATCGAAAAATATAAAGAGGTCGGGTTTAAAATTGAAGGTGTTATCTCTCTTTAAAGGTTTGCGCCATAATTTACTGGTTGTCCTTTTTTCCTGAATTAATTTTTTTAATTTGCAGTCGATAAACTTCTGCAGTATATTATCATCTAATATTATTCATTTTGACAAACGAATTAGAATATAACTCCGAAAGGACTAAACTTATCATTCCGGAATATGGAAGGCATATTCAAAAAATGGTGGAACACGCCGTTGAGATTGAGGATGATAATGAGCGCAACCGTGTGGCTAAAGCCATTATTTCGGTAATGGGAAACCTTAATCCGCACCTTAGGGATGTGCCCGATTTTCAGCATAAACTTTGGGATCAATTATTCATTATAAGTGATTTCAAGCTGGACGTGGAAAGTCCTTTTCCAAAGCCATCGCGTGAAATGCTTGAGGAAAGACCGGAGCGTATGACCTATCCGCAGAACTTTCCGAAGTACCGTTTCTACGGAAACAATATAAAGCGCATGATCGATGAGGCTAACAAATATGAGGAAGGTCCCGAGAAAGAAGGCCTTGTTTTCACGATAGCCAATCACATGAAGAAGTCTTACCTAAGCTGGAACAAAGATTCTGTGGATGATAAGGTGATCTTTGAACATTTAAGAGAATTAAGTGGTGGAAAGATCAACCTGAAGCATACAGAAGAAGATCTCAGCGAAGCTTCAGACCTGTTGAGGAGCAACAAGAAATTTGCTTCCAAAAAGCCTACAAAAAAGAACAGGCCTCGCAGCCGTAAACGTCATTAAATTCAAATTTCTTTATGGGAACTTTTCAGATTGAGGGAGGGCATGCTCTAAAGGGGGAGATCCAACCCCAGGGAGCAAAAAATGAAGCCCTGCAAATTCTTTGCGCCGTTTTATTAACTCCCGAAAAAGTTACTATTCATAATATTCCTGACATCCTCGATGTCAATAAGCTTATCCACTTGCTCAAGCAGTTAGGTGTGAAGGTGGAAAAGATCAAAAAAGGCACGTATACCTTTCAAGCCGATGAGCTGGACCTGAATTATCTCAAAAGCGAAAAATTCAAGGAAGAGGGTAGTGGCCTGCGTGGATCAATAATGATCGTGGGGCCAATGCTGGCAAGGTTTGGTCATGGCTATATTCCGCGGCCCGGAGGAGATAAGATCGGCCGGAGAAGATTGGATACGCATTTTGAAGGATTCATCAAATTGGGTGCAGATTTTCGCTATAATAAAGAAGAGCGCTTCTACGGAGTGGAGGCACCAAATGGCCTGACAGGTACTTACATGCTTCTTGAGGAAGCCTCGGTGACCGGTACTGCTAATATTGTAATGGCAGCTGTACTGGCTAAAGGAAAAACTACCATTTACAATGCAGCCTGTGAACCTTACCTGCAACAGTTGTGCAATATGCTCAACAGCATGGGGGCAAGAATAACAGGAGTAGGATCAAACCTTCTTGAGATCGAAGGCGTGAATTCCCTGGGAGGTTGTACTCATAAAGTACTTCCAGATATGATCGAAATTGGCTCCTGGATAGGACTTGCCGCCATGACCAAGAGTGAGATCACTATAAAGAATGTAGGTTGGGAACATCTTGGATTGATCCCTGCTACTTTTAAGAAATTGGGTATTCAGTTGGAGAAAAGAGGGGATGATATTTACATTCCTGCACATGTCGACGGGTATGAGGTCCAAAGCTTTATTGATGGTTCTATTATGAGCATTAGCGATGCCCCATGGCCTGGATTTACCCCAGACCTACTAAGTATCATGCTTGTGGTAGCAACCCAGGCAAAAGGAGATGTGCTTATTCACCAGAAGATGTTTGAAAGCCGACTTTTCTTTGTGGATAAATTGATAGATATGGGAGCCAAGATCATCTTATGCGATCCTCACAGGGCTACCGTTATAGGTCATAACTTCACTTCCCAGCTTAAGGCAACAACTATGGTTTCGCCCGATATTAGAGCCGGAATTTCCTTATTGATCGCAGCACTTTCGGCCAAGGGAACTTCTGTGATCCACAACATTGAACAGATAGACCGTGGATATGAAAATATTGACGAGCGCCTGCAGGCTATAGGAGCCAGGATAAAGCGGGTGGCTTAAGGAGAGTCAAGTCTAAAATAGATATAAAAAAGGGCTGCCGAAAATCTCATTTTTGGCAGCCCTTTTTGTTGATCATTATTCCTTGATCCTTAGCCTTTATCAATGGCTTTGCATTTCGGCCTTGCGTTTCTTCAATTGCTTTTCAATATCTTTCACAGTCTCGGCAGCGGCGGCTTCAAAGCTATCTGAGTTAGAGGAAGCATGGATCTTTGGTCCCGGCAGGCTCAGGTCAATTGAACAGGTCTTGCCATTGCCATTTGTGGATTTCTCTTCTCTAAACAGTACATCTGCAGAGATAACCCAGTCATATTTATTTTCCAGTTTGTCTAATTTCCTTTGAACAAGTTGCTCAGCCGAGGGTTTGGAGTCTGTGTTTACAAATTGAACGTTTGTCTTCATAGTCATCTAAATTTTATCATTTATTCTAACGGAATATACCAAAATTGCTGCGGATTTCCTGTAGTTTATCAAAACTATAACGTTGTTTTATAAGCAGCTTCCTTGGAAATTTCTACCTGTCTTTTGGGAGCTTGGAAACAACTTCTGTAAATTTTATTTCTCCATTTGGCTGAAGTTCATACTCATAAATACTTTTCCCCTGAATATGTCCGTCATCATACACAGCCAATACCCAATCTTCGGTCAAAACTTCAACCTGCCGGAATTCCATATTCCCTCCAAGTACAGCATCAATTGGGATCTTCTCTCTTTGCTGCTGTAGTGAGTTAACAATAAATGCCCTGGGATCCTCAATAGTATCAAATTCCTTTTTGAAGTAGACAGGAAGATCGGCTGCACCGAAATCCCGGGTGATCTGCTCCAGGGAGTCATTTTGGCGTTGCTGAAGTTCCACAACTCCCGATAAAGAATCGAGAGCCACTTCCATCTCCTTGAGCTCCCGTTGGTCGTTCTGACAACCTACAGTTGCTAAAAAAAGGAGAGCCAAAAATGGCATTTTGGGTAGGTATTTTCTAGAGGTCATAAATGTTACTGTATGGATTTCCCGGTGTCACAAAGAATTCTCCTGTAACATATCTATATTCCTTCTCAATATTGGCTATCTTTTTAAGATCCTCCTCGTCTAAAGGCAGTTTTTCGCTTTCCAGGTTTGAGATGATGTGTTCTTTAGTTGTAGACTTGGGGATCACTGCAGTACCACGGGTGACTGCCCATTTTATAAGTACCTGTGCAGGGGAAGCATTATGCTTTTTCGCCACTTCCTGTATTGCCGGTTCTTTCATTAAAGAAGGTTCATCTTCTGCTTTCATCTGCGCACTGCGATCGCCACTTCCAAGAGGAGAATAGGCGGTACAGTGAATGTCATTCTCTTTGCAGAACTGCAACAGCTCCGACTGCGGCAGGAAGGGATGTAATTCCACCTGATTCATTTCCGGAATTTCGGTTGTTTTAGACATTAGATCCTCCAACTTTTTTCTGCTGAAGTTTGATACTCCTATATGTTTTACCAGCCCCTGTTTTTTTGCCTCGATCATTGCGTTCCAGGTCTCAATAATTGGTACTTCCTCCAGGGAAAGATAATCCTCATCCTTTGAAGGGAAGGAAACTCCGTGCTTAAATGCTACCGGCCAGTGCATAAGATAAAGGTCAAGGTAATCCAGCTGCAGGTCTTTGAGCGTTTGTTTCAGTGCAGGAAGAACATGTTCCTTCCTGTGAGAATCGTTCCAGAGTTTAGAGGTCACCCACACATCCTCTCTTTTGATCTTTCCTTCTGAAAAGACCTCAGAGAAAGCTTCTCCAATTTCGGCTTCATTTCCGTAAGTCGATGCACAATCAATGTGACGGTATCCATTTTTAAGGGCGATCTTAACTGCTTCTCCGACTTCTCCTTTACCCGATTTCCAGGTGCCAAGGCCTATCGCCGGCATATTATCTCCGTTCTTAAATTTTAAAGTTTCCATAATTCGAATTTATTATCTGAAATTAAGCAGGAAAAGGCGGTTGCCAAAGGAATTATAAGAGTTTAGGAGAAATTTAATATCGATAGCGCCACAAAATTATGAGCAACAAATTCGGGAACCAACTTCGTTAAAATTGAGATCCATTTACCTGATTTCCTGTCTTAAACCTTAGTCATTAATCCTTTATCCTTGTATTTACCTTCTCGGGTGGAAATCTTCCATGACCTTTCGCAGGTGGGAGCGATCGAGATGTACATAGATCTCTGTGGTGGTAATACTTTCGTGTCCAAGCATTTGTTGAATGGCCCGCAGATCGGCACCGTTTTCAAGCAGGTGGGTGGCAAAGGAATGCCTAAAGGTGTGCGGACTTATCTTTTTCTGCAGTCCTATGGCTGCAGCAAGTTGCCTTATAATGGTGAAGATCATGGCACGCGTGAGCTTCTTACCTCTTCTGTTCAAAAAAAGGGTATCCTCATGCCCTTTTTGGATATCCTGGTGTATCCTGATATGATCTTTATATAGCTCAATATATTTTTGAGTAGTATCGGCTATAGGTACGAACCTGGATTTACTTCCTTTTCCTGTTACTTTAATGAACCCTTCCTTGAAGAAAAGATCGCTTAGGCGCAGGTCTACCAATTCAGAAACTCGGAGACCACAACTGTACAGGGTTTCAAGAATTGCGCGGTTCCGCTCACCTTCGGGTTTACTCAGATCTATTGCGCCAATTAGCTTATCAATTTCCGAGGTGGAAAGTGTATCAGGTAATTTGCGACCTATTTTTGGAGAATCAATAAGCTCCAGCGGATTTGTCTTGCGGTAGTCTTCAAACACCAGGTAATTGAAAAAGCCGCGTAAGCCCGAGATCATCCTTGCCTGGGAGCGGGCATTCACCTTTTTGGCCAGGTGGTAGATGAACTGTTGGACTTCCTCTTCAGAAATGGAGAGAGGGGAAGTGTTCATCTCGTTGGTTTCCAACCAACCTGCCAACTTCTCAACATCAAGAGAATAATTCTCTATGGTATTGGTAGACAATCCTCTCTCGATCTTGAGATAATCCCGATAATCTTTTATGGCATTCTTCCAATTCACAGCCTAAAGATAGCATCTTAACGGTATGCTTTACCAGTTTTTTAATACAATGTGAGAATTTTCTTAACAGTATGCCCCCTACATTTGTCGCAACTTTTAAAACATAGTATTATGAAAAAGTCGATTTTATTTATTGCAGCAATGATCATGAGTACAACTTTTGTAGCTGCACAGGAGTCTGTTTATTTTGGAGCTAAAGGAGGTTTGAACTTCTCCACCTTTTCAGGAGACGGATTCTCAGATTTTGAAGAAGACTCTAAAGCGCGTACTGCATACCATTTGGGACTGTTGGCCGAAATTCCGGTCTCTGCCCGATTTTCTATTCAGCCCGAGGTGCTTTATTCAGCCCAGGGTTATGATATAACCGAATTAGAGAATGCAGAGGATATCGAGTTTCAGTTGGATTATGTGACCGTTCCGGTGTTAGCAAAATTCTATGTGGTGAACGGTTTCAGTCTTGAAGCAGGACCTCAATTTGGTTTCCTTGTCAAGAACGAAATTGACAGCGGAGATGGAAGCATTACTTTAGATGATGATAATTACAAAAATTTTGATCTTAGTATAGGATTGGGAGCATCATTTAAATTCAATAAGTTCTTTATCTATGGAAGATATAATGCCGGGATGACCGACATCTATGAAACCAACGGAGTAGAGATAGACGCTAAGAATTCTGTTATTCAGGCAGGAGTTGGCCTTCTTTTCTAGATCTTATTAAATGTTCAGAAAGGGCAGTTTTTGCTGCCCTTTTTTTGTTGTGTAAATTAAAGGACGGGAGACCCTAAAAAGAACAGTGTAATCTTGAGACTACAAAAAAGTTTCAGCTCCCCGTCAATCGTAGTTGTTAATTGCCTAATTTAGTGATAGATAACACTAAATAACTCGATCATGAAAAAATTACTACTCTTACTAGTTTTTCTAATCGGCGGAATAACTTCTGCCCATTCGCAGGGAGATCTTAGGCTGGGTATCAACGCAGGGATTCCTGTGGGGGATGCGGCCGATTATTCCAGTTTCAATGCGGGTGCCGATGTAGCTTATCTCATGGGCTTTGGAGATATCTTCCAGGTGGGCCCATTGGTTGGGTATAATCATTTCTTTGGAGAAGATGGTGTCGATGATCTGCAATTCCTTCCCATTGCCGCAACAGCTCGTTTCGGCCTTGCCGCACTGGAATTGGGTTTGGACCTTGGATACGGACTTGGAATTTCTGATGATCTTGACGGAGGATTCTATTACCGTCCAAAAATTGGCTTCAGTCTTTTCGGACTGGGTTTAATAGGATCATATACGGGAATTAGTAATGATGGAGATAATATTTCTTCTGTAAACCTGGGACTTGAGTTCAGACTTTAGCCTTACAGATTAAATAATATTCTATTACAGGTGAAACGGAAACTGTGGTTTCCGTTTTTTTATTTTTTACATTTACTTCATGAAAGTATTGATCATTAATGGTCCCAACCTCAACCTGCTGGGGAAAAGGGAACCGGACACCTATGGTAATAAGAACTTCGAAAGTTATTTTGAGCAATTAAAGGAAAAGTTCCCGAAGGTCGAACTGGAATATTACCAGTCAAATATTGAAGGGGAAATCATTGACCGCCTGCAGGCTGCAGATGGGAACTTTGACGGCATTGTTCTCAATGCTGCTGCCTATACCCATACCTCGGTAGGGATAGGGGATGCGGTGAAGGCAATAAGTACACCTGTTGTAGAGGTGCATATCTCCAACACTGCTGCCCGGGAAGAGTTTCGCCACAGATCATTTATTGCACCCAACGCAGAAGGGGTCATTCTAGGTTTCGGATTAAAGAGTTATGACCT
>CAYLZB010000080.1:0-10723 GCA_964388165.1 uncultured Flavobacteriaceae bacterium
CATCCAAAAATGCCATTCCCGGCAGATTATCTTTTAACGAATTCCGTAGCTTTTTTAATGATCTCCTTCATGGCCGCAGGCAGTTCCTCCCGTTCCCAGGGATGAGATGCACCAAATACATGGTCGCTACCTTCAAGGAGAAACAATTCCGACTGTTTTGCCCATTCATTCAATTCATATGCATTTTCAACATCAACAGTAGGATCTGCGGTGCCGTGAACAATTAGGTAAGGAATGTTCAATTTTTGCGCAGAACTGGAAATGGTAAGCCGTTCTTCGTTCTCTTTAAAATCTTCATAGAAATCGAACAGGTGAGGCATTTTCTGTTTAGTCCTTGAATTCTCTATATACGAGATACCTTTTTGCCTCCAGGCTTCGAGCTCTTCTCCCTTTGGAAACCGATCCCCAAAATCACTTACTGCGGCAAGAGAGATCAATTTTTGAATACGCTGGTCTTCAGCAGCTTTTATGACAACAATACCGCCACCTCTGGAGTGCCCCATGAGAGTGAACCGGGAAAGATCGACTAAGTCTGCATAGGGAAATCCTTCGCTACTTATCCAATCGATCAATACCTTTAGATCATCAAGTTCTTTCGTGTAGGTGTTTTCACCAAAAGCATCCAGATCGGGAAAATCTATGGGTTCTTCCAGCGTACCTCCATTGAAGGCAAAATTGAATTTGATGAATAAAAAACCATTTTTGGCAAATTCTTCGGCCATCAGGTTCCAGGCACCCCAGTCTTTAAAACCTTTATAGCCATGGCAAAAGAGCAAAACAGGTTTGTCTTTTCCCCGGTCGCTGTAAAAAACATCAGTTGGGATAGGTCGACCGTGAAGGCCGGGTAGACTTATATTCTTTTGTTTCTTAATTACCATGTGTTTTGTTTTATCTCTTTTTCGACAAAAGGAGTGTTGGGATCACAGATCTCTAAAATAAGGTTTTTGAGCTGTATTCTGAATTCCTCAAGGGTTTCTGAAGTAATATCTGTATCCTTATTTGCGCCATAACCTTTCTTGTCTTTCTTGCCGAATTTCAAAAATCCTTCCTTCAGGTTCTTGAAAGAAATCACCCCGGCTTCAACGGCTTCAGGCAAAGGTTCCTTTTTGTCCATCATCAGGGCATAGGTAAGGATCTGGAAAGGTTTACTGTACCTGTCATAATCTGAAGTGATCTCCTCCCAGTCCACCACCTCAACCTTGGACTGCTCTACCCTTCCTGTTTTATAGTCAATGATCCTCATCTTTCCGTTGTATCGATCTACCCTGTCTACAGTTCCTTTAAGATACACCGGGAAATCCAGCTCCTCTACAGGGAAGAGACTCTTCAGCTTTTCTTCTACTTTAAGGACCTTTATTTCATTACCGGCTTTAATCTCTTCAATTTCTGAACGAAGAAAGTTGCGAACATACCGCCGGGCAACTTCAAAAATGAGGAGGTTCTTCCCGCTGTCCAGAGGAGCTTTGGTGTAGTGCTCTCTAAATTGCTTTTCAATTTCGGCATTAGTCTCCTGTAATGCCTGCTCTAGTTTTTCTACAGTTACCTTTTCCTGTAACCATTTGTTATAAAAGGTTTCCAGTGTATCGTGAACCACGCTTCCCAATGTGTTATAAGCAACAGTTTCTTCTACTTCCTCGCGCTCCTTTAGACCCAGCACATATTGCTTATAAAAGTCCAGCGGATTCCTCATATAAGTTGTAAGGGCCGAAGGTGAAAACCCTTCGGCTGCCCTTTGTTGGACCTTTTCCATAACCCCGGGAGATTTCGGAATAATTTTAAGCCGGGAAGGAATAGCAGGTACAACCGGACTGATATTATACTTTTGAAGATCGTGATTCTCATTCCCCTCCAGTTCCAATTGAAGTAAGAATCTACTCTTTTCTCCGGCATTGAGTCCGTCACTCTCGGTGTTGTAAAGCAAATGTATCTGTTCTGCACGCTGCAGCAAATGATAGAAGTGATAGGTATAAACTGCATCCTTCTCCTTGTAGGTGGGTAGTTTATATGCGCATTTCAGATCAAAGGGAATAAAGGAATTACTGCTTTTCCCGGCGGGAAGTACTCCCTCATTAACAGAGGTCAAAATGACATTTTTGAAATCCAGCACCCGGGATTCCAGCATCCCCATAAGCTGTAATCCTGAAAAAGGTTTTCCGCGGAAGTCCACTGTTTTTGAAGATAAAAGATCTTTAAAAATGGAAGACAGGATCTTAACAGAACTTATATACGGGTACTTCTCCAGCAGATTGGTGAGTTGGTTAAGTAGCAGATTCAACTGGTAAAGAAATTCCAGGGTAAGCTTGTCCTGCTCCCCATCCAATCTATCTTTAAAAAGCATAACCAGCTCCTTAAGTTCTTTTAAAGCCTTCTGGGGATCATTATTCCAGTTTCCGAAGCAGATCTCGAACAGCCTGTGAAACTCAGCAGGTAAGGAAGCAAATATTTCTTCCCGCGATAGATAAACTAGATTTTCCCTGCGTATTTGCTCCAACAACCTGCGGGAGTAGCCCGCCGTCACCTGTTGCATCAACGGGTGACTCAGGACAAGCATGATATCTTTGTAGTATCTGGAGTCTTCTCCGGGTGAGCTATGGATCTTAAGAAGGTGCTCAAAAAGAAAAGCTACCGGGGCGTTTTGCAAGGCAAAACCCATGGTAACATTTACCTCATCAACACTGGGCGGCAGAGAATTCAATACAGGAAGCAAAAGACTTTCGTCGCCAAGGACAACAGCTGTTTGTTTCAACTCTTCCGGAGATAAATTGGAAAGCAGCTCCCCCACATATTTTGCCTGTCCAATATTCTTTGGCACTCCTACCGCCTTAATTTCTTTGGAGTCATTATAAGAATTAGAAATGAACTTGAATTCATTATTACGGTAATGAGGCCAGTTCTTTAAATAATTCCGGAGAAAGATGGAGACGTCGTGCTGTTCATCTTCCAGAAATGTTTTATCAATATCCCAGAAAACTTCAGCCTTTCCTGAAGTAAGCAAGGTCTGAAAAATATTCTGCTCGGCATTGTTCAGGGCATTGAAGCCAATAAAATAAAATGGACCCGGTGCAGCATCGGCATACGCTGCAATTCTTTCAGAAGCTCTTCTGTATACCATCCCCTGGTATGCGAGGTCCTTCTTCTCTAGCTGCTGTTGCAATGCTTCGTAATATTCCGGTAGTTTATTCCAGAAGAGCAGGTAGTTTTCCATGAGCGGCGTCTTCTCTTCCTGCAGGTACCAATGATTCATTTCCTGAATATCCCCCAGATATCCAAAGAAGGATCTGTAGTCAATAAGATAGCGGTCAATTTCATTGAAATCGTACAGCAGGGTCTGAGCCCAGGTCGAAAAGGTCTCAAAATTCTCCTGATTTTCCTTTGGAGTACAGGCAAGATAAGCCGAATAGAATTCGAACAATGAAGTCACATTGTCAACGGACGTCAAACCTGCAACTTCTTCAGCAAAATTTTCAATGCTCACTATGCGGGGAGCAAATAATGGAGAAGAAGATAACCGTGAAAGCTGGTGAAGCAGGTAAGCTCCCGCTCTTTTGCTCGGTAAAATAAAGGTAGCTTCAGAAATATCTTTTTTGGAGGATAAGACCTGTCTTAGCACCTGCTCAATAAATGTAGTCATGCCCTAAAAATAAAAAACGCCCCGGTCAAACCGAGGCGTTTTTACAAATTTTATTGAACCTGATCGTTACATGTCAGTTCCACTTGGTGTCATCACCTTGGTTTTATCAAGAGTTATTTCAACTCTTCTATTTTGCTGCCTTCCTTTTGCTGTATCATTGGTAGCAATTGGGTTATTTTCTCCGTAACCTTCAGCAGTTAGTCTGGCTTGTTCAATTCCTCTTTCCACAAGAGCTTCTCTTACTGATTCTGCTCTTTCACGGGATAGCTCCATGTTATAAGAATCACTACCTACACTGTCTGTATGTCCACCAATATGGAAAATAGTGTTTGGATACTCATCCATTATGTCGGCAATAGCATCAAGAGTTTCTTTAGATTCATCACGAATGGTAGCTTTGTTGAAGTCAAAAAGTATAGTTCTTGAATATTCATTTAACTCATCCATTACTTCAACAGTAGGCTCCGGACATCCATTGTTTGCAGCAATTCCTGCTAATTCAGGACATTCGTCATCCTTATCAAGAACTCCGTCATTATCCATATCTTCCCATGGACAACCATTGTTCTCTTTTGGACCTGCTTCGTTAGGACATTCGTCATCGCTATCTTTTATTCCGTCGCCATCTGCATCTGGACATCCGTTCATTTCACGAAGACCGGCTACAGTAGGACATTCATCCTGAGGATCTGCAACACCATCACCGTCTGTATCTGGACATCCGTTAAACTGTGCAAGACCTGCTTCGTTTGGACACTCATCCATTCTGTCTTCAATTCCGTCGCCGTCAGAATCTGGACAGCCGTTAAACTGCTCAAGACCGGCAACTTCAGGACATTCATCATCTTTATCATAGATTCCGTCACCATCAGTATCCTTTCCACCAAAGGCAAATTTAATTCCTGCGGTATGCTGCCAGTGTGTTGGCAATTCCTGATCCTCAAAAGAGTGCTTATAGGTCGTTCTAAGATTTAAAGCTAAGTTATCTGAAAACCAGAAGTTGATTCCTAAAGAACCATTACCGGTAGTACCTCCGGTGTATTCACGGTTGAAACTTACTTCTTCTCCCGGAAGTGGTGTACCTGCAGGCGCAGATAGAGAACTTCCGTCAAGCCAGGTATATCCACCACCTACACCAATTACTGGATCAAACCAGCCGCCTCCTGCAAGACTTCTAAAGCTGTACGCAAACATACCGTCCAATCCGTAATAGGTCCAGTCATCAACGCCGGCATCACCAAATTTGTCCACTACGTTTATAGATCCATCAACCTGAAATATAAATCCGGCCCCGATATACCTTCCTAAAGAAATATGAGATAGACCTGGAAGTATGTTCCAGTGGTCACCGGTATTAAAGAATTGATCGAAATTGTCACCCAAAGGAGCATTTTCCCCTGTAGGATAAAAATCCACTACATTAACGCCCAAGCCTAAAGCCCAGGGATTATTTTCATCCTGCGCCTGCACGGTGCTAAAGCTCAGGATAAACAGGGAAGCCAATAAAAATGTGCTTAGTTGTTTCATATTGAAGAGTTTATTTTTAATTAGTTAGTAGAAACAAAAGTAGACTGATAATCAATATTAACAAAGCTTAATTTAATAAAGTTTTCTTAATTAGAGCGTAAATAGCGGTGGTTTCAGGGGTTTTAAAAGCCTGTTTTTTTGCAAATATCTCAAAATTTTAATAATTTTTTAAGTTTTGAAAGTTGCCATTTTTCTGATTAGGAAGTAATTACAGGAGCTAAAGGTCCGCTTTTCCTTTACCTTTCAAAAAGTCCAAAAAAAGAAGCCTTTCCTGTAGGAAAGGCTTTACTTCTGGGCTTGATTTTTTCTATTTTATAACATTTAGCTCTTTCCCAACCTTCTTAAAGGCTGCAATAGCCTTATCCAAATGCTCCTTTGTGTGTGCTGCGGAAAGTTGCACTCTAATCCTGGCTTTACCCTTTGGCACCACCGGATAAAAGAAACCAATGACATAGATCCCCTCTTCCAGAAGTCTATCGGCCATATCCTGCGAAAGTTTTGCATCATATAGCATCACGGGAACAATGGCTGCTTCTCCATCAATGATCTCAAAACCGGCATCTATTATCCCTTTTTTGAAGTACCTGGTGTTCTCCTTTACTTTATTTCTAAGGGTATCATCATTAGCCAACATGTCGAAGACCTTGATGGAAGCTCCAACAATAGCGGGAGCTAAGGAGTTTGAAAAAAGGTAAGGTCTGGACCTTTGCCGTAGTATTTCTATGATCTCTTTTTTGGCTACTGTATAACCACCCATTGCCCCTCCAAGTGCTTTACCCAAAGTTCCGGTAATGATGTCGATACGTCCCAGTACTCCTTTTTCCTCGAGAGTTCCAATCCCGTCCTGCCCTATAAAACCTGTGGCATGACATTCATCGATCATTACAAGAGCATCATATTTATCGGCCAGGTCACATATCTTGTCAAGTGGCGCTACCAATCCATCCATCGAGAAAACCCCGTCTGTAACTATGATCTTAAAACGGGCACCTTTTTCATTAGCCGTTATAAGCTGCTGCTCCAGGTCTTCCATATTTCCGTTCTCATAGCGGTAGCGTGCTGCCTTACATAGTCTTACTCCGTCAATGATGGAGGCGTGATTGAGAGAATCCGAAATGATGGCATCTTCGGCAGTTAAAAGCGGTTCGAAAACTCCACCGTTCGCATCGAATGCAGCCGCATATAGTATAGTATCTTCCATACCGTAGAAATCTGCAATCTTCCGCTCCAGCTCCTTATGGATATCCTGGGTACCGCAAATAAATCTCACGCTGGACATTCCAAAGCCGTGCGAATCCAAAGTATCTTTTGCAGCCTGGATCACTTCAGGATGAGAGGAGAGGCCCAGGTAATTGTTTGCGCAAAAATTGAGCACCTTCTTCCCGCCTTCGAGGGTAATTTCTGCTCCCTGTGGTGAGGTTATTATGCGTTCCTTTTTGTATAGCCCTTCTTCTTTGATGTTTTCTATTTCCTTTTCCAGGTATTCTTTTATTTCTCCGTACATATTGTGTGATTTTTTACAAAATTACATTGTTTTATACATAATCTACTTCAATGTCCTCGTTTATGTAAACCAGGATCTTATTTTCTACCCGATACTCCATTTTTTCAAGTTGTCTCCCATACTCGTTTATTTGTTCACGATGAGTATTACTCGGAGCACCCGTTTTATAGTCAATGATGCTTACACTGTTTCCCAAAAAGTTTAGACGGTCCGGTCGCAACAGAAATCCATCTTCAGAGATCAATTCCCTTTCATTATAATTCACTACTCCCAATTTAAAATATTGTTTTAATTCGGGATGGCCTATTACTCTGAATATGGAATCCTCGAGTTGTTCTTTTTCTCCGGAAGTAAAAAGACCTTCATTTTCTGCATTTTTGAGCACTGTGTCCACATCGGCTTCGGTATGGATCTGAGCAAAGAGATCGTGGATCAATTGCCCTTTTTCAATAGCCTCTTTTTGCCTGGAATTCCACAGAAGGCCGGATCTGGTGATGAATGAAATGCCATTACTTTCAGTTGAAGAAGAAAAGAAATTCTCCTGCAGAAGAGAATTTGTCGCACTTTTTTCTAGCTCCCATTCTTCCCGGGGATCACCAAAATGGTATTCATTACTGCCATCCCACTTTCCTATAGAGCGAAGATAAGAGATCAACAAGCCCGAAAAGCGGTTGGTATTTTCATTACCCTTTTTATCCAGTTCCATCTTCGACACCACGTATAACTGCTGTTCCGGGCGGGTCATTGCCACGTACAGAACATTAAGGGCATCCAGTTGACTGTTACAACAAAGTTCATGGTAGAGTTCGGGAGCCTCGCCTTCCCATTCCCTCATTTTTTCGGCTGCACGTAAATAGGCTATCCCAACCTTTGAATTGAGATCTTCGGGAAGATCCATCCAAAAATATTCACGAGCAGTGTCATTCAGCAAACTATTGGCAAAAGGATAGATCACTACCGGAAACTCCAATCCCTTGGCTTTGTGAATGGTCATGATCTGTACCGCCTCTTCCCCTTGCGGCACAACGATACTCAGCTCGTCCTTCTTTCGTTCCCACTGCTCCAAAAAAGCAAAAAATCCGGATCCTTCTTTATTGGAAACTTCATAGACAAAATCCAGGTAGAATTGCAGATAGGCATCTGAAGTTGCTTCCAGGGAAAAGGCCCTTATAATATATTCCACGGCTTCATATACCGAAACTGAGGTGGCTTTCCCCGGAGAAAAGTGTATGTTATAAGCATTCAAAGCCTCAAAGAACTGATCCCCTTCCTTCTCAATTGTAGTCATAAGGAATTCAAACTCATCATGAACCTCCAGATCTGTGCTCAACAGGTAATCGAGGATTTCAAATCTCAGGGTCTTATCACCGGGATCAAGGCAATATTGCAAAACTGCATTAATGAACTGCACTTTTGGCGATCGGGAAAGGAGTAGACTTTCGGCAGAAATCACCGCCACAGTATTTTCACTGAGGTAATTGGCTACGGCAATACTCTCCTTTCGGGTGCGGGTAAGGATGCAGATGCCCGAGAGAGGCAGGCCCTTCCCCTGCACTTCGCGAATGATCTCTAAAACCCTTTGCGGATACACCTCCATTTCTTCGGAGGCATTTTCGGCTTCCACAAAAGATATGTTTACATACCCCTCCTTGTCGCTAACCGCTTCCTGACCACTCTTCAGGAACAGATCCTGGTGGATCTCATTCAGAAAAAAACCTGAAGTATATTTAAAAAAAGAATTGTTGAAATTGACAATGGTCCTTGCGCTGCGGTAATTCTTGGGCAACACCAGCATATCTACGTCTTCAATACTAAATGGATGCCTTTTTTGACACAGCTCCATAAATTGCTCTGCCTTACCACCACGCCACCTGTAAATAGATTGTTTCGCGTCACCAACGAGGGTAAGACTTCCAAACTCTCCTTCCGGATGTGCACCAGATAATGTATTATCTACCAGGGGAATCAGGTTTTCCCATTGTAGCCTGGAAGTATCCTGAAATTCATCTATAAAATAATGCCGGTAGCGATCTCCAAGCCTCTCATAAATGAATGGCGCCGGTTGATCTTTTACTGCTTTACCAATTGTGGCATTGAACTCAGAGATCAACACCATGGATTTTTCAGCTTTTATTTCTTCTATTTGAGACTGAATAGCACTTAACAGCGAGAGGGGAACCAGGTTCTTTTCTACTGCTTCCAAAAATTGCAATTTGGTAATACCCTTTTTAGCCTGCTCATAAAATTCAACTATTTGCGGCTGAAGTTCGTCAAGGATCGCTTTCTTATCTGGAGCTACCGACTTTGAGTAAAGAGGCCTTTCTGCCAGGTTTATTTGCCAGCCTGCAGAAAAATTAACATTGAAATCCCCTTTTTGAAGCTTCAGGAAAAATTTGGGACAATATGCACCGCTAAAACAGCTATTATCCAGGTCATTTGTCTCCAGAAGATCAAAAAAGCTGTTTGTTACCTCACTGATCTCCTTCTCAAGATCCTGCTGCTGTAGTTTTATCTCCTCCGCCAGGTTTTTAAAATCATCAATGTCACTGGACCTTAGAATTTCCAGAAACTTTTGACTGGTTTCCCGGGTGAGCAGTTTTGCAATGGCAAAAAGATCCCGGGCTATATCCCAGCTCTTATCATCATCTGTCTTTGACAGGACAAAACTTACCAATACCTTAGTGAGTGCTTTGTCTTTACCGGCCTTACTTATCAATCTGTCCACTGCCTCGTTAAGAACCTCATCTGTACGCAGCTCCACTTCGAAATTAAGGGGCAGACCAAGATCTCTGGCAAAGGTTCGCAGTACTCTGTGGGTAAAACCGTCTATGGTGGACACTTCAAATGAAGCGTAATTATGGATGATATTTTTTATGAGGTCCCTGCTTTTTGCCTGGACTACGGCCTCCGGGACTTGAAGGCTTGCCGAGAGATCCTTTAGCAGGGCTTGCTCTTTTAGTGATAAGTCTTTTTTGGAAAGGGAATGAAGATTTTCAACAATTCGCGACTTTAGTTCCCCTACAGCTTTATTGGTAAAAGTTATCGCTAGGATATTTTTATATGCATCCTGTCGTGGGGAACTCAGTAACAGTAGAAGATATTCTTTAACAAGAGTATAGGTTTTTCCCGAGCCTGCAGAAGCATTGTAGATCTTAAAGGAATTGTGCTGCTCCAAATTTTTTCCACTAATGTAAGAAATCATCTGAAATCTCCCCCGATCATGACCCTGGGCTTATTTTCATTAAAGTATCTTCAAGGAGTTATGGTTTACCTTCTAAATTCCTCATTATTATTTATTTTTCAGCTAAAGCTTTAAGGATTTTATAACATATTATAATTTCAATTATATGTGTTTATCCATAATTTTGAGGTTGACTGAAATAATAACATAAAAAATATACGACTATGGCTTTTGAATTACCAAAATTAAAATATGGATTTGATGCATTGGAGCCTCACATTGACGCAAGAACAATGGAGATCCACCACGATAAGCATCATGCAGGCTATACCAGCAAATTAAATGATGCCGTTAAAGGCACAGACATGGAAGGTAAGAATATCGATAATATTCTCACCAATCTTGACATGGAGAATAAAGCTGTTCGCAACAATGGTGGCGGATATTTCAACCACAACCTTTTCTGGGAGATCATGGGTCCTAATGGTGGCGGTAAGCCAGACGGGGATCTTGCTTCTGCAATAGACCGGGACTTTGGTTCATTTGATGCATTTAAAGATGAGTTCTCCAAAGCAGGAGCAACACAATTTGGATCGGGATGGGCATGGTTATGTGTGAAAGAAGGTGGAAAACTGGAAGTTTGTTCTTCAGCAAATCAGGATAACCCTTTGATGCCCGGAATTGGGTGCGGCGGATATCCCATTCTTGGAATGGATGTTTGGGAGCACGCCTATTATTTAAAATATCAAAATCAGCGTCCTGCTTACATTGAAGCCTTCTTTAATGTGATCAACTGGGAAGAAGTTTCAAAGAGATATGCACAACACAAATAATTTAGACCTACAATTAGGTTTTTGATTGTGTCCAGAGCTGCCGGTAA
>CAYLZB010000081.1:0-10722 GCA_964388165.1 uncultured Flavobacteriaceae bacterium
GCCGGATTTAGAGGGTCTACAGGTTCTCCCTGTTCATTTTGTGTGTAGAATTCCGGATGTTCTTCAAGCCAGGGGTGATCCCATCCGGTGTGATTTGCAACCCAGTCGAGAATAACATACATGCCATTTTCATGAGCCGCTTCTACCAGTTCGTCAAGGTCTTCCTTGTTCCCGAATTCCGGATTTACCTCTGTATAATCGGCTATAGCGTAATAGCTTCCAAGGTATTTCTTTCTTTCTTCAGGATCTTCAATATCCTCTATGCTTAGATCGTTAGTAGCCTTTCTACGGACTTCAGAAATAGGATAGATTGGCATCAACCAGATCACTTTTACCCCCAGGTCTTTCAACTGCGGAATGTCTTTAGTAAAGGCATCAAAAGTTCCTTCGGGAGAATATTGACGGATGTTAGCTTCATAAATGACCGCCGATTCCATGGCTTCGTTGGTCACAGGCTCAATGGCCAGCTCTTCCTGAACCTCGGCTACCTGCTGCTCCGGTTCATTTTTACAGGAGGCCAGGGTGATCAAGCCCAGTAATAAAATTGATATTTTCTTCATATGATTTAGTTTTAGTTAATAATGGTAATTGTTGTGTTCATTTCTTCAAGATCTACAGGGATATATAAACTGTGCTCCTTTTGATCATATTTTACAGGGACCTTCTTCCCGTCTACCTGGATTTCTTTAGGGGCTTTTTCTAAATTATGGATAATGAGATCTGTCTCTTTAAATTCTGAGGTTTCCCTGTTCTTTCCAAGACTCTTCTGAATTTTAAGGATCAGATTTTTCCTTTCAAATTTACTCTTTAGGGAAAGGATCTCAAACTCTCCATTGACATAAGTGCCGGAAGTTTTCCCGTCATCGTGATAAAGAATATCCTCAGATTCACCGGCTTCCCTGTCAAAAAAGTAATGCAGCTCCACATCTTCTGCGGAAAAATTCTGGGTGGTTTGCAGCGGCTTTGCCATAGGTATAAATGCCCCGCCTCTAACAAAGGTGGGAATGTATTCTTCCTGCAGCTGAATTGTTGCCGTACTACCACCGGTATATTTCTCACCTGTGTAAAGATCAAACCAGTTCGATCCCTTCGGAAAATAGACCTCCTGTTCAGAAATATGCTCCCTAAGCACGGGAGAAACAAGGAAGTTTTCTCCCCATAAATAAGTATTGGCAACGGAATAAAGCCTGAAGTTTTCCGGCTCCTCAAAGAACAAAGGTCGCATTAAAGGAAGTCCTTCAGTGGTATTTTTAAAGGCTAATGTATAATTGTAAGGCAGGAGTTTATATCTCAGCTCAATTGCCTTCTTAGAAAGTTCTTTTGTGCGGGGTTCCCGAAAAACAGGTTCAGATGGCACTTCTTCCTGGGCGTGTGGCCTGTAAATGGGTTGAAAAACTCCATATTGCAACCATCTTACGTACAGCTCATCGTTCAGGTTGTCACCTGCGAATCCGCCAAGGTCCGAATGCATATAAGCCAATCCCTGAAGCCCCATTTGAAGCGATATTTCCGGCTGGGGTTTGAGTCCGCCCCAACTCCTGTTCACATCGCCGGACCACGGCATAAGACCGAAACGCTGTGATCCTGCCGCCCCTGCACGCATCAGGATGAACGGTCTTTGCTCAGAGAAAGATCTTTCATAGCCTTCATGGATCATTTTAGCCCAATAATGGCCGTAAATGTTATGCACCTCGTTTGCAGTACCTGTTGCATGAAGAAGATCTTCAGGATGTACTTCAGGCTCTCCAAGGTCTCCCCACCAGCCACCAACCCCCATTTCTGTGAGCTCCTCATAAATGTTCCAGAACCACTCTTTCGCTTCAGGGTCAAAAATGTCAATTAAGCCGGTGTTTCCGAAGTAAAATTCGTAAGTGTAAGGATTCCCCAGGGAATCTTTGGCCAATACATCTTCCTCCACAGCTTCTTCCCAGCGATTTGAAGTGGTAAGAATAAACGGCTCGGTCACCAGGATCGTTTTCACCCCATCTTCGGCAAGATCCTGTATCATTTCCTTCGGCTTCGGAAAGGAATCTGTTACAAAAGCCAGGTTTCCCATAGTTCCTTTGATCTCATGACCAAACCAAAACAGGTCGATGATCACGGCATCAACAGGAATATTCTCCTCTCTGAATTTTTCTACAGTCTCTTCAACCTCCTGCCGGGAATGATAACCGAACCGGCTTGAAAAATTTCCCAACGCCCAGCGCGGCGGCAAAGGTTGCCTGCCGGTCAAAAGGGTGTAATTCCCTACAATATTTTCCCAGGAGTCACCAACAACAAGTTGATAGGTCTTTCTTCCTCCTATAGTTTCGTATGTGAGCGTGTTGCTGAAGTTACTGTCCAGATCCAGGTAACCTGTGGGAGCATTATCAAAATGGAGTAAGTATTTTTCTGAAGAAAGAACTATAGGCAAGGTAAAATTGAGAAGTTCACTCCTGGTTTCATACCCGTAATGAGCTCTGTTATATAGCTGAAGCCTGTTTCCCCGCCTGTTCATTCCCAATGCACGTGCACCACCACCCATAAGAACTTCAGATTCGGTAAGATTAAAATCCAGCTTCTCATGTTCCTCTCCTTTAGTAAAACCTGCTTTCTCTGAAATGACTTTTTCACCATTGTAGAAATAGGTGACCTGAAATGGCATTTTTGACACCTCAATATCGAGGCCTCCAGAATCAATGATCAATTTATCTGCACTTTCTGAAACAGAAAAAGGAACAGCCTGCGGCTCGAGCACTACGGCATGGGATTCTTCTATGTATTCCTCACCGGAAGGGATAAAAGCAGTCTCTATTATTTCTGGAGTAAAATACCTGAAAATATATTTGCCATCACTAGTAACAACCTCTACACCGGTTAGGGTCTTTTCCATTGCAATGAAATCCCTGTCCGGATTTTGAGCCAGGGCAGAAAAAGACAGCAAAACAAAGGCATTTAAAAATGCCATTTTTGAGAGGTATGTCAACAAACCGTTCATCGGGTTAATTCAATTCAATTACCATAGAAGTTTTTCCGGAGATCTCCAGGGTCTCGCCTAGCTTCACCTGCTCTTCGGAAATAACATCTTTTCCTGTAGTCGCTCCTGCCAGTCCCTCAGAGAATCTCTTAAGTTCCAGAGTCTGGGCTTCAGGATTATTGTTGATCACTACCATTACGCGCTCATTATCATTATAGCGGAAGTAGACGTAGACGTTATTTTCGGGTATGTACTGCAGTAGCTTTCCATAGTGCAGCACTTCGTTATTCTTGCGGTAATTCAGCAGTTTTTTGGTGAAGGAATGATAATCCTTCTGCTGTGCTGTTCTACCGGCTTCAGTAAAGGCATTCTGCTCATCACCTGCCCAGCCGCCGGGAAAGTCCCTGCGAATATCGGCATCCCCTTTTGCAGGTTTGTCGCCGCGCATTCCTATCTCATCCCCGTAATACAGCTGCGGAATCCCGCGGGTAGTAAGCACCAGCGTCATGGCCAACTTGTATTTCTCTACATCCCCGTCATACTGCTCGTTGATGCGATTAGTATCGTGATTTCCTGCAAAGACCAGAAGGTTGTATATATCTGCATACAAAAAGTCATTGGCAAAGTTGTCGTAAGCGCGCACCATTCCCTGGTCCCAGTGTTGTTCATCTTCATTGAACATCACCATTAGGGCATCGTGCAACGTGAAATCCATTACCGAAGGAAGATGTGTATTATAACTTTGAATAGCTCCAACGGGGGAGTCTTTTTGCCAGTAAGAGATCTGTGCCTGGTCGTGCATCCACACTTCTCCAACTATGTTGAAATATGGGTATTCATCCATTATCGCTTTGGTCCATTTTGCAATTCCTTCTTTGTCATTATATGAATAGGTATCCACCCGGAATCCATCAAGACCGGCATATTCTATCCACCAAATGGCATTTTGGATAAGGTAATTCAATACCAGCGGATTACTCTGATTAAGATCGGGCATAGTAGAAACGAACCAACCATCTTCATTCAATTTTGTGTCAATTCCCGATCTATGTGGATCGAACTGGGTGGTCATTCTATAATTGGAGTTCTTATATCCCGGGAATTGATGAACCCAGTCGTAGGTAGGCAGATCTTTGATCATCCAGTGTTCTGCTCCCCAGTGGTTGGTCACGTAATCCATGATCAACTTCATATCCCGCTTTTCCATTTCTGTAGCCAGCCTCTTGTAGTCTTCATTGGTCCCGTAACGCGGATCTATCCTGTAGACGTCACTTTGAGCGTAGGTATGGTAAGAATATGCAGGATCATCATCTTCAAGAAGAGGAGTACTCCAGAGGGCTGTTACACCAAGATCTTCGAGATAATCCAGGTTCCGGATCACCCCTTCAATGTCACCTCCATGCCTGCCACCGGGTTTGTTCCGGTCTGCTTTTTCCTGAAGTTCAGGGTGAGAATCATTGGAAGGATCTGCATTGGCAAACCTGTCGGGCATTATTAGATAAATAGCATCTGAAGCATCAAAACCTTCACGCATTGCCGACCCCGGCTCACGTTCTTTAAGTTCATAACTATAAGAGAAGCTTTTTTTCCCCTTTTTGGAGAACCTTATTTCGTAATTGCCGGGTGGTAAACCTTCAGTTTGCACTGTTACAAATACGTAATTGGGATTTTCGGTCTTACGAACATTGCTGATGATCATTTCTTTGGGGGCAGAAAGGTCATAATCTGCAAGATTTTTTCCGTAGAACATCAACTGAACTTCAGAATAATTCATGTCGCTCCACCAGAAAGGTGGCTCCACTTTCTCTATTTGAGCACTTATGGAGAAACTTCCCAGGAACAATAAGAGGAAAAAAAACTTCTTCATTTTTATAATTTTAAACAGTTACCGGCACACTTGGCTCCACCTTTACCGGGTTACCTTTTACAAGGATCTCCAACGGCTCATTTCCTTCGAGAGTAAAACTGGTTTTGCCCGGTGCAACATTTATTTTAAGGATCTGGTCCCTGAAATTCAGTTTAAAGGAATAGCTATCCCACCCTTCCGGGATCTGAGGATCAAAAGAAAGTTTGCCATCTCTAACACGCATTCCTCCAAATCCTTCAACGATACTCATCCAGGTCCCGGCCATACTCGTGATATGGCAGCCTTCTTTAACTTCATTATTGTAATCATCCAGGTCAAGCCTCGAAGTTCTAAGGTAGAACCTGTAAGCCTGCTCCATTCTTCCCAGCGCCGCAGCCTGTATACTATGAACACAGGGAGAAAGAGATGATTCATGAACCGTTAAAGGTTCGTAGAAATCAAAATGCTTCTCAAGGTCTTCTTTGGTAAAATGATCCTCAAAGAAATAGAAGCCCTGCAGCACATCGGCCTGCTTGATGTAACAGGATCTTAAAATTCTATCCCAGCTCCATTTTTGGTTAATAGGACGCTGCGATCTTGGCAATTCGGAAACAGGAATGATCTCCTTATCCAGGAAATTATCCTGCTGAAGGAACACCTGGTACTCTTCGGAATAAGGGAAGTACATCTTTTCTGAAACTTCTTTCCAGCCGGCAATTTCCTGATCGGAAAGTCCGCTCTTTTTCCAAACCCTCTCATGATCTGAAGCATATTCTTTAGCTACCTTCTCCAGGGAGGACAGACAATAATCGATACACCATTTTGCGATATAATTGGTGTACCAGTTATTGTTGACATTATTTTCATATTCATTAGGGCCGGTAACTCCCAGGATCACATACTTGTCCTTTTTTGTGCTGTAATTAGCACGCTGCTGCCAGAATCTTGCTATAGCGATCATCACTTCCAGGCCTTTTTCAGGAATATAGCTGAAGTCTCCTGTATAATCCACGTACCTCTTGATCGCCACTACCATGGCACCATTGCGGTGGATCTCCTCAAAAGTGATCTCCCATTCGTTATGACTCTCCTCCCCGTTCATAGTTACCATTGGGTACAACGCCGCACCATTGGAAAAACCTAACTTTTCGGCATTTTCAATAGCTTTATCGAGGTGGTTATATCTATAGGTAAGAAGATTACGCGCTACATGCTGGTCTTTTGTAGCCATGTAAAATGGAATACAGTAAGCTTCAGTATCCCAATAGGTACTTCCGCCGTATTTTTCACCGGTAAAACCTTTCGGTCCTATATTAAGTCGGGCATCTTCTCCCAGGTATGTCTGGTTTAGCTGAAAAATATTGAACCTTATCCCTTGCTGTGCCTTCACATCTCCCTCTATGGAAATATCTGCCCTTTCCCAAATTGAAGCCCATGCTTCTTTTTGTTCCTGAAGCAAATTATCAAAACCTGCAGCAACAGCACCATCAAGAACTTCTTTGGCTGCATTGATGAGATCGGATCGTTTGTGATTCATATCGGTAACATAACCACCGAATTTATGAAGGCTCACTTTTTCTCCTTTTTTAGCCTCTGTTCTGTACCGGAAGATGACCTTCTCATCAAAACTAACTTCAGTACCCTCAACATTTATTCTTTTTCCATTTTTAAAAATACCGGATTGCATGAAAGCGGTAGCATGAAATTCTGTCTTTAAGGTCTTGGCAGTTATGAAACTGCGCTCCTTATCGGTCTTCACCTCAAGGGTCTTCCAGAATTTCTCTTCCCAGTTAGCATCTTCATTTGTAATTCCACTATCCAGGTAAGGTTCAAAAATGACAGTAGCATTGCTGTTGAGGACCTCTACTTCATAATTGATTACTCCTAATTCATTCCTTTTAAGAGAAAGGAACCTGATCACCTTTAGAGCAACTTCAAGATCATTGGGCATAACAGCAGTAAAGCTGCGCTCATACCAACCCTCTTTCATGTTGAGCTCTCTTCGAAAATTCCGGACTTCCTTACAGGTAGCAAGGTCCAGAACCTCTCCATTGATGAATACATTTATGCCGATCCAGTTGGGAGCATTAAGAACTTTTGCAAAGTACTCGGGATACCCGTTCTTCCACCACCCAACTTTTGTTTTATCGGGATAATAAACTCCTGCTATATAACTTCCCTGGAAAGTTTCCCCGGAATATTGTTCTTCAAAATTGGCCCGCTGGCCCATAGCACCATTCCCAAGACTAAAAAGACTTTCACTAGCCTCTACTCTATCTGCCTCAAATCCTTCTTCCAGAATTGACCAGTTGCTTGGTATTATATAATCCTGATTCATTTATTTATTTTCTAACTATTTGTTCTATAAATTCATTATCTATTTCGGTGAAATCGGCAAAATTGTAATCTGCCTCCTTCAATATTTCCTTATCTCCTATTCCTATACTAAGCATTCCGGCTGCATTTGCTGCCTCTATGCCGGCAACGGAATCTTCAAAGACTATACAGTCCTGTGGTGGCATTCCAAGTTTTTCAGCAGCAATTAAGAAAACCTCTGGATCTGGTTTGGCTTTGGTGACATCATTACCGTCCACAATAGCTTTAAACCTCTTTTCAATTTTTAGACCTTCTAGAATTGGCCTTGCATTTTTACTCGCTGACCCCAGAGCAAAGGGGATTTTATTTTCAGTTAAATAGTCGAGGGTTTTCTTTACGCCGGGTAAAAGATCGTCTTCATTCATATGGGCGATCCTGGCCAGGTAATCCTCATTCTTTGATTTCATTAGCTGTTCAAATTCAGCCTCAGTAACTGTTTTATTTCCCCAGCCTAATATTTGCTGAAGTGAATTGACCCGGCTCACGCCTTTTAATTTCTCGTTTTGATCCAGTGTAATATCAAAACCCAAATCGTTGGCCATTCTTCTCCATGCGAGATAGTGAAACTTCGCAGTATCCACTATCACTCCGTCCAGGTCGAATATTATTCCTTTTGTATTATTCATGTATATCTAATCTCTTATTTGTTTTAACCCTCAATGTCAATATTCCTGCAAGGATCATGGCAAAACCTCCTACTACAAGTGCATAAACGGGTTGATTTGAAAATAATTCCTTGACCAGGTACCCTAAAATGGTTGCCGCTACTATCTGTGGAATTACGATGAAGAAATTGAACACTCCCATGTAATATCCCATTTTTGCTGAAGGAAGTGATCCTGAAAGCATAGCGTAAGGCAATGAAAGAATACTGGCCCAGGCAACCCCTACCCCGATCATGGATAAAAGAAGACCTGCTTTACTTGACAGGAAGAAAATCGATATAAGACTGATCCCCCCAATCGTCAAGGCTAACATATGGGTAACTTTATTACTTGTTCTCTTTGCAAGCACCGGTAACAGAAAAGCAACTGCAGCTGCGACCCCGTTATAAACTGTGAACATCACGGGCACCCAATCGGCTGCATCATTATATAATTCGGAAGTAGGGTCTGAAGTTCCGAAGACATGTCCTGTCACTGCAGCAGTGGTATAGATCCACAGGGAAAACAGCGCAAACCAGGAAAAGAATTGGACCCATGCCAGCTGTTTCATAGTGTCGGGCATGTTCAGCATATCGGTAACTATTACTGTAAATCCATTTCTCACCTTTCTTCTTCTAAGTAGCGAGGTGATCATGAATAAAACTCCTACCACTATTAAGCCTACAAAGAGGATGTACAATTCTTTAGTAAGGTCATTACTGTAGATGTACCAACTGACTAAAGCACCAACAGCAAACATTCCCAGACCGTAGTACAATTGATTCTGAATATTCCTTTTGCGCTGTTCGGCAGTTTCTTTGACCGGCTCCACTTTTTTAGCTGCTCTTTCAAAGGCTGCAAGCTCCTCGGGGGAATATTCTTTAGATTTGAAAACAGTCCAGAGAACTGCAAGAAGAAAAACGATACCTCCTACGTAAAAAGACCATTTTACAGAATCGGGAATAACTCCTTCGGGCGCCGTGTTGCTTATGCCAAGCCAGCTCGAGAAAACGTAAGGCAACAAAGAACCAACTACTGCTCCCACTCCAATAAAGAAACTCTGCATAGCAAACCCGAGGGTCCTTTGTTTTGCAGGTAAATTGTCCCCGACAAAGGCCCGGAAAGGTTCCATGGAAATATTGATGGAAGCATCCATCAACCACAGTGTTCCTGCCGCGATCCACAGCGTTGGGGAATTTGGCATAATGAATAAAGCAATTGAAGAAAGAATGGCGCCAGCAAGAAAATAAGGTCGACGTCGTCCTAAACGGGTCCAGGTACGGTCACTAAAATAACCAATAATAGGTTGAACCACGAGCCCGGTAACGGGTGCAGCGATCCACAGAATAGGAATTTGATCCACATCTGCTCCAAGGGTTTCAAAAATTCGGGAAGTATTGGCGTTTTGAAGGGCAAAGCCAAATTGTATGCCCAGAAATCCGAAACTCATGTTCCAGATCTCCCAAAAACTCAAAGTGCGTTTTTGCATTACCGTAGTATTAAATTACGATAAGCTGTTTAGACTTATCAAAACTATAAAAGGGGAAGTAGAAATATAAGTTTTGATAAAAATCCTGTCAAATATATAAAATAAAGTTAAACCAGAGATCTTTTTCTTTTTTGGGTCGACTCTCTTTCAACCAGACTCGTCTTGACTATGGCTGTTTGGTAATTTTCATCTGCTGCAGCTTTTTCAATTCGATCTATAAGAAGTTCAGCTGCTTTTGCTCCCATTTCGGCACCATGCTGGTTAACAGTACTGAGACTGGGAATAAACCTGCGGGAGAGCTCCCCGTCTGAAAAGCTAAAAACCAGAACCTCATCGGGGACAGAGATCCCCTTGTCGAATAAAGCTTTTACTGCACTTGTAGCGAACTGTTCATTAACGGCAAAAACTCCGTCGATCTCCCTTGCCTCAATAAACTGAGCTATTTCTTCCCGGCTGTTGTCTACATCTTCTATCTTGAGGATGAGATCTTCCTTGACCTCCAGGTCATTATTTCGAAGTGCTCGTAAATAACCTTCTGTGCGCAGTTTCCCTACACTAACATAATCCACGGTAGTAATGATGGCAATTTTACGACAACCATTGTCAATTAGGTGTTGAACAGCATCCCTGGCACCATCACTATCATCAATAATGACCTTATCACAAATAATATCATTGATAACCCTGTCCACCATTACGAGGGGCATCCCCTGATTGATTACTTCCTCCAGGTGATGATAATCTCCTTTTTGCTGAGTTTCCTTGGCGACAGAAAGTATGAATCCATCTGTACTTCCATTGGCCAGCATTTCCATATTTATTACCTCCCGGTCGAAGGAATTGTTTGATAAACAGATGAGAACGTTATATCCCCTTTTGTTAGCCACTTCCTCAACACCACTAATAACTGTAGCGAAAAAATCATGGACGATCTCCGGCAATACTAAACCAATAGTACGCGTTTTGCGATTTTTCAAACTTAGAGCAATGTTGTTCGGCTTATAGTTGTACAGCTTAGCGAACGCCTGAATTTTTTGGCGTGTATCGTCACTTATTTCAGGACTGTCACGTAAGGCTTTTGAAACTGTGGAGACAGATACATCAAGTTCGCGTGCAATCTGTTTGAGGGTGAGTTTTGGCTTCATTTGTAAGGGATCAAAAGTTTAAACCTGGTAAAAATTGTAAATCTATTATATTTTGTCGTTAAAATAAGATTATGATAAAGTTTTCAACACGAAAACGTTTTCGAGCCTTTGGGCACAGAGTTTAATACCTGTAGATCCTTTTAGTTTACCTAATTTTAGTCCCGGAAAGTAGAAATATAAGGTTAAACTAAGTAAAACCTAACAAAGCAATTTTATGAGAACATTTATTAAAAGCACATTGCTCATGTTATTGATGCCAATGAGCT
>CAYLZB010000082.1:0-10506 GCA_964388165.1 uncultured Flavobacteriaceae bacterium
ACACCATAGGCCATTGCTGTAATGCGGATGCAAATTTAAAACAAACTTTGGCTTGTACAAATATTTTTTACGAATTCTTTCGGCAAAACTTAAAAAATAGATCTCTGCAAAAATGCCATTTTTGGATCCTCTCTTTTTACCACGCTTTCCAATAAGCTAAAGGCTTATCTTGCTGTTGCTTCAAAATAACTTCTTTTAAAAATCGTTCTTCCTACAATAGTTTAATTATTCTTAAATTCGCCACAGTTCTCAAACTCATATCTATGACCGATTTCAACTTTACCAGGTGGAATAAAATTCTGGGCTGGTTAGTTTTTCTTATAGCACTTACAACATTCTGGCTTACAGTAGAACCCACCCTTAGTTTTTGGGATGCGGGAGAGTATATTGCAACTTCCTCCAACCTTGAAGTAGGCCACCCTCCCGGAGCGCCTTTATATCAAATGCTGGGTGCATTTTTCTCCATTTTCGCCAATGAACCCTCACAGGTAGCCTACATGGTAAATCTAATGTCGGTCTTTGCCAGTGCCTTCACTATTCTGTTCATGTTCTGGTCCATTGTTCTGTTATTGCTGAAGATCTCAGGACCTGTGACAGAGATCTCCGGCTCTAAAAAAGCTGCTGTTCTTGGAAGCGCGGCCGTTGGATCCCTTGCTTTCACTTTTACAGACAGCTTTTGGTTCAATGCCGGGGAGGCTGAAGTGTATGCCATGGCAACCTTTCTTATGGCCATCCTTTTTTACCTTGGACTGCTTTGGGAACGGGATATGTTTGCTCCACGAGGGAATCGCTGGGTCATCCTCATCTCCTTTATCATAGGACTTTCTTTTGGGGTGCATTTCATGGGTCTTCTTACTATTCCTGCAATTGGTTTCCTTTACTACTTTAAGAATTTCTCTAAGGTTACAGTCAAGAACTTCATCATTGCCAATCTGGTGGTTGTGGCGGTACTTATGTTCATCTTTAAGCTACTCCTACCTTATTCGCTGGTCCTGTTTTCGGCTACAGAGATCTTCTTTGTAAATACGCTGGGCCTTCCCTTTAATTCCGGTACCATATTTACCGGCCTTGTATTGATCGCCGCCTTCTATTTTGGATTCCATTACACCCGGAACAAAAAATACTATCAGTTAAATACCTTGCTGCTGTGCATTCTGTTCATTTTCATTGGTTTCTCTTCCTGGCTAATGCTGCCTATTAGAGCCAATGCCAACACGGTGATCAATGAAAATAACCCTAACAATGCACGAGAATTACTCGCCTATTATAACCGGGAGCAGTATCCCGAAACCCACTTGTTCTACGGACCCCAATTCACAGAGATCTATAGCGGACTTGACGAAAACAATCCTTACATAGACGATAAACCTAAATATGAAAAGGATGAAGCTGCGGGTAAATATGTCATTGTAAATAAATACCAGAACGCAAAGCAAAATACCGATGATGACCATAAGGCCATTCTGCCACGGATGTGGAGCACAGAGCACGCTTCCAATTACATGGAATTTACCGGTCCCCTTGACTTTACAATTAAACCCGAATACCAACAGGAAGAGCAGCTTATACAGGCTGTGAATGAATTTAAAAGAAATTTCAATCAGGGGAATGTTGACTACCAGCAGTATGACTCCTTCTTACGCCGTTTCAGGGAATATCTGGATGTAGAAAAACCCTCCTTTGGGTCGAACATGAATTACCTTTTTGAATATCAGCTGGGTTATATGTACTGGCGATATTTTATGTGGAATTTTGCCGGTCGACAAAATGATATTCAGGGGAAATACACAGATCAGGATGGAAACTGGTTAAGTGGAATTGACTTCATAGATGAGGCACGTCTTGGAAACCAGGACCTCTTACCTACAGATGCATTAAATAATCCTGCGAGGAACACCTATTACTTCCTGCCTCTTATCCTGGGAATTCTTGGGTTGGTATTCCAATACAGTAAAGACAAGAAAAACTTCTGGGTGCTCCTTGTGTTCTTTTTATTTACAGGAATAGCTCTTAAAATTTACCTCAACGAAAGACCTTTTGAACCGCGGGAGAGAGATTACGCCCTGGTTGGCTCCTTCTACGTTTTTGCCATATGGATAGGGTTTGGTGCATATGCACTCTTTGATATGCTCAAGGATTACCTTAAGCCAAAGATTGCCGTTCCTATAGTGATCTCTGTTTCACTTCTTGCGGTGCCCGGGGTGTTGGCCAGTGAGAACTGGGATGATCACGATAGATCAGATCGCTACACTGCCCTTGCCATGGCAAAAATGTACCTGGACAGTCTTGACGAGAATGCAATCCTGTTCACCATTGGAGATAATGACACCTTTGCCCTTTGGTATGCCCAGCAGGTTGAAGGTTATCGAACCGATGTTCGTATTGTCAATACCAGCCTCTTTGCAACCGACTGGTATATTGACCAGATGAAACGACAGGCGTGGGAAAGTGAACCTATACCCGGACAGCTGCAGCATGAACAATACAGGTACGGCACAAGAGATGCCGTATGGTTTCAGCCGATCACGAAAGATACCATGAACATCCAGACATGGATGAATTGGATCGCCAGTGATGATCCCCGCACCAAAGCTGAACTAATGAGTGGGCAAAGCGTAAGCACCTTCCCAACCAAACACATCAGGATACCTGTAAATAAGGAAAACGTTCTGAAATATGGCATCGTAAAACCTCAAAATGCAGATGAAATCGTGGATGAGATCATCATCGAGCTTGAAGGAGATATTATCTACAAGAACAGACTTTTGATGCTCGATATCATTGCCGGTAATGACTGGAAACGTCCAATATATTTCACAGGAGGTAGTTTTGGTGACGATGATTACCTGTGGATGAAAGATTACCTTCAGCTTGACGGGGTAGCATACAAGCTGGTACCTATCAAGTCTCCTGTGAATCCTCGAAATCCGTTTGATATGGGGCGCATAGATGAAGATAAGATGTACGATATCGTGATGAACTGGTATTGGGGGAACTCGGGTGATCCTGATCTTTATTATGATCCCGAAACCCGTAAAAATGCGATCACCTACCGCAGTAATTTAGCGCGTCTTGCCGAAGCTTTGATCAATGAAGGAAAAATGGAAAAAGCAGAAGACATTCTTGACCTGGCGATGGAAAAGATGCCCGTAGAGCACTTTGGATATTACACCCTGCTCGAACCTTTTATCCAGGGATATTATGAAGTTGGTGAAAAGGAAAAGGCAAGGGAATTGTGGATACAGGTAGCCCAAAAATACCAGGAAAACCTTACCTATTACAGTTCTCTTGACCTCGACAGGCAGTTTGCCCGCGGTAGTGAAATTGTTACTGATATTGAGCGCTACAGAAGCCTGGTTGACCTGTTGATCCTGAATGACACTGAAGAATTCGCCCGTGAAGAAGCAGACAAGTTCAACCGCTATCTCATGTTGTTCCAGCATTTCTATGGAGGTCCTGAAACTTCTGAAGAATTACCTGCCTCTGAAGCAGAACTTTTACCCCAGGAGATCCAGGATTCACTGTAGGTAGATTAATATCAGGAGAAGATGAGGGAACGCATCCCCAGGATCATCAAATGGATCTATCCCCACAGGATCTGGGAAGGACCTGCCGGGGATAAAGATCTTTATCTCACATTCGATGATGGGCCTATTCCCGGAGCTACAGAATGGGTACTGGAACAATTGAAGTCTTACAACGCAAAAGCCACCTTTTTTTGTATTGGCGCAAACGTGGAAAAGCATCCTGAGATCTATCGGCAGGTAATAGCCGAAGGTCATGTGGTAGGAAATCATACGTACAATCATCTTGACGGCTGGAGAACCCCTGTTGCAGAGTATATTGAGAATACGGTCAGGGCCCGGGACATTATGGAGCGGGAGCTGCCACAAGGAGTAGACCTGGGAATTCCTCTTTTTCGCCCGCCATACGGAAAGATAAGGAATGTACAGGCCAAAAAGCTGCAAAAACTGGGTTACAAGGTCGTCATGTGGAGCATTGTAAGTATGGATTACGACCAACGACTTTCAGCAGAAAAGTGCACTCAAAATGTTATAAAAAATGCCCGACCGGGTAGTGTAATAGTCTTCCACGACAGCCACAAAGCAGAAAAAAATTTACGCCGGGTTTTGCCGCGGGTTCTGGAACACTATTCTACCCTCGGCTATAACTTTAGATCGCTGTAAAGACGTTTCCGGGAAAATAAAGGCTGTTAAAAAAGCCTTTTTTGACACTGCTTTTCCTACAGAATTTATTTATCTTCAGGTGCACCTATTATCAAATAATAATCCGGCATCTATGAAACAGATTTTAAACTTTCCGCTTTGTCTTTTGCTTTTACTATCAGTAGTGGCGACTGCCCAGATAAATACTCAGGACACCCGCCTCCTTTCCCAACCGGCAATAAGCGACGAAAAGATCGCTTTTATTTATGCTGAAGATCTCTGGGTGGCTAACAGGGACGGCTCAAATCCAAAAAGGCTTACTGTAGATGAGGGGGTTGAAAGAAGCCCTGTTTTTTCTCCTGATGGTAAAACCATCGCCTTCAGTGCGGAATACGATGGAAATGTTGATGTATATGTTGTGCCCGCAGAAGGGGGAGTCCCCAAAAGATTGACCTGGCATCCTTACCCCGATGTCGTTCGGGATTTCACGCCAGATGGCACCAAAGTGCTCTTCGCTTCTCAAAGAGACGTCTTCACTAACCGCTACAGCAGTCTCTTCCGGGTCGATATCAAGAATGGAAATGTAGAACCTTTAAAAATACCTCATGCCAACTGGGCCAGCTACAATAATGACGGAAGTAAAATAGCTTATACTCCTCTTGGAGACCGCTTTGAACAATGGAAGCATTACCGGGGCGGCACCACTACCAGGATCTGGATCTATGATCCTGAAACTTATGAAGTGACAGAGGTGCCCAAACCTGCAGGAGGCAGTAATGACACCCAACCTCAATGGCTAAATGGCAAGGTCTTTTTCAGAAGTGACCGCGATGGAGAATTCAACATCTACAGCTATGATCCCGCAGAAGGATCCGTCTCAAAACATACAGATTTTAAAGATTTTCCTGTCATAGATCTTTCTGCAGGAGATAATGAGATCATTTTTGAACAGGCCGGATACCTTCACCGGCTCGATCCGAACACCGGACAGACACAAAAAATTACGGTAGGAATTGCTACAGACCTTCTGGAATTAAGACCTCGCTTTGTAAGTGGGGATCAATATGTGCGCAGCGCCTCTATTTCTCCATCGGCGGCAAGGGTGGTGATGGACTACAGGGGAGATATTATTACCGTTCCGGCTGAAAAAGGTGATCCTATGAACCTTACAAGTACAACCGGTGTACATGAAAAATTTCCTGCATGGTCACCAGATGGAAAAACTATAGCCTACTTCTCGGATGAATCAGGAGAATACGCTTTACATCTTTACGACCAAAGCGAGAACAAAACAGTAAAAAAGGTGAAATTGAATGGCGCCGGATTTTATGCTTATCCGCATTGGTCGCCGGATAGTAAGAAAATAGCCTTTGTGGATAATAGTCGCAGTCTCTACGTTTACAACCGGGAGAAAGACAACGTAGAAAAAATAGCATCTGATGTACTCTACACCCCGGGTGTTTTTCGCGATCTCTTTGGCGATTGGTCGCACGATTCCAATTGGGTCACCTACACTACAATTACAGACACACAATTTGAGCAGGCTTTTGTCTACTCCCTATCAGAAAATAAATCCTGGCCGGTATCAGACGGATATTCCAATGTCACCAGCCCCGAATTTGATCCCAGCGGAAAATATCTCTACATGCTTGCTTCTACAGATGCAGGGCCTGTGGTAAACTGGTTCGATCAATCCAATCAGGATATGGAGATGAGTAGTTCCATGTACCTGGTCACCCTTCAGAAGGATGTAGTTTCGCCTTTCTTTAAAGAAAACGACGTAGAGGTCATTGAGCAACAGGAAAAGGAAGAAGAGAAGAAGAAAAAAGATAAGGAAGATAATAAGAAGCCCGAGATCAAGCCTCTAAAAATAGATTTCGAAGACCTGGAGTTCCGTATGGTAGATATTCCTGTTCCGGCGGGAGCGTACACAGATCTCGAATCCCCTGCTGAAGGTCAGTTGTACTACCTTAAATTTCCATACCATGAAGATGGCCCGGGAAGCCTTAGAAAATATGACCTAAAGGAAAAGAAAGATACTCTTATCATGCCTGCATCAGACTATGAGATCTCGGCCAATGGAGAAAAGGTGCTATACCGGCTGAAGGATCAATTCGGAATTGCCACTTTAGGTCAAAAACCTGATAAACCGGCACTGGCTTTAGGTAAAGTCCAGATAAAGATCGATCCTAAGGATGAATGGCAGAATGTCTTCAATGAAGCCTGGAGAGTGAACAGGGACTATTTTTATGATCCGGGAATGCACGGAGTAGATTGGGAGGCCATGAAAGAAAAATACAGTCAATTCCTGCCTCATCTTACCACCCGTGATGATCTATACCAGGTAATGGAATGGATGTTCAGCGAATTGGGAGTGGGACATCACCGCTTTTCCAGCAGGGGAGATGATTTTGAAGAACCCGAGAACATCAAAGGCGGACTATTGGGTGCCGACTATGAAGTGGAAAATGGAAGATACAGGATCAAAAAGATCTATGGAGGCCTTAACTGGAATCCAAACATGCGGTCACCGCTTACGGAGCCCGGGGTAAATATCAAGGAAGGGGATTACATACTGGCAGTGAATGGGGAAGAAGTAACTGCAAAAGACAACCTCTTCCGCTTCTTTGAAAACACAGCAGGCAAGCTCGTAAATCTTACTGTAAGCTCTTCGCCCTCCACCAAAAATGCAAGAACAGAAAAAGTTACCCCTATTGAAACCGAATGGGCGCTAAGAAACCGCGACTGGATAGAAGGTAATATTAAAAAAGTAAACGAAGCAACCAATGGCCGGGTAGCTTATGTCTATGTACCTAACACGGCAGACCAGGGTCATGAATATTTTAAACGCTATTTCTTTCCACAGGCCAATAAGGAAGCAGTTATAATAGATGAAAGATTCAATGGCGGCGGTCAACTGGCAGATTATTATATCGACCTCTTGAAAAGACCACACCAGGCCAATTGGAACTTTAGATATGGCGATGATCTCAAATCTCCCAGCGCATCGATCCAGGGACCCAAGGTGATGCTAATTGATGAAACTGCGGGCTCCGGAGGTGATTACCTGCCCTGGATGTTCCGAAAATTCGATATGGGAACTATTATTGGAAAAAGGACCTGGGGCGGACTCGTTGGTGTACTCGGCTATCCCGAATTCATTGACGGGGGAATCGTGACAGCACCCAATGTCGCTTTCTACACCGAAGAAGGCTTTAAAGTTGAGAATGAAGGAGTCGCCCCCGATATTGAAGTAGAACAACTTCCAAAGGAGGTGATCAATGGGAATGATCCCCAGCTTCAAAAAGCAATTGAGGTTGTTATGCAACAATTGAAAGAGAACCCTCCGAAAGAGGTAAAGCGGCCTCCTTATCCTGATAAAACGAAAAACAATTAGAGAAAGCTCTTTTTGAACCTTAAGAAAGCTGAAACTTCCGGATATCGGAAGTTTCGGCTTTTATCATCACTGAAGTAATGGTATAATACGATCCATTATCGAAAGGAATGACAAAAGTTTTAGTGGAATTTTTTTAACCTCAGAAAAAGTAAGGCTTCAAAAAAGACATTTTACACACCTGTTTCAGATATACTCCTGCATCAATCCAATTAAAGTGTTGGCATCCTGCTCTCCGCTTTGCCTCCATTTCATCTCTCCTTCCTTGTAGATCATTAAGGTTGGAAGACCTTTTACACGTAATGCTTCAGCGAGTTCAGAATTCTTATCTACGTCTATTTTGATGATCCTGGCCTTGTCGCCAAGAGCTGCGGCAACATCTTTTAAAACCGGATGCATGGCTACAGAAGCATCATTCCACTCGGTATAAAAATCCAGAAGAACGGGTACCTGCAGGTCGATTAATTCCCCAAATTTTGACATAATCCTGATATTTGAAGAGCTGCGAAGAAGACCTTCTTTAGCAGCCTTATTCAAATATAATCAAAAGTTTGATTTATACGGTTTTGGGGCCTTTTCGAAGTTCAATAACAGAAACTTCGGGCCAGATCCCCACTCTTCCGGGATAGGCCAAAAATCCGAAGCCGCGATTCACGTTCAGGAAACGACCTGCTTCTTCATAAATCCCTGCCCAATGTTCGTACCTGTACTGCACCGGGCTCCACTTGAACCAGCCGGGGATCTCGATCCCAAATTGCATCCCGTGGGTGTGTCCGCTCAAGGTGATGTGAAATTTCTTTTGATCTTTCTTCACCTTTTGCTGCCAGTGAGACGGATCATGCGAAAGCAGGATCTTGAATTCTTCTTCTGTAAGACCCTGAGCAGCCTTATTAAGATCCCCTACCTGTTTGAAACCGGCTCCCCAATTCTCCACTCCTACAATAGCAATGGATTCATTGCCCCGGGTCACTTTCTTATGCTCGTCCAATAACAGGTTCCATCCCATTTCCCGGTGAACATTTTTAAGAGCATCTAAATTTGCCTTTTTTGCCGCTGCAGATTCCCAGTTCACGTAATCACCGTAGTCATGATTTCCCAGGACAGAATAAACCCCATCGGCTGCAGAAAGGGAGGCAAACATTTCTTTCCACGGCTCCATTTCAGAAGCTGTGTTGTTCACCAGATCTCCTGTGAACATAATGGCATCACTCTTTTGCTCATTGATAAGCTCAATCCCATAGCGGATCTTTTCAGCATTATCGAAACTTCCGGAGTGAACATCACTTATCTGGGTGATCCTGTAACCGTCAAAAGCATCGGGAAGATCATCGAAGTGCAATACATATTTGAGCACCTTGTAGTTGTAACGCCCCTGGTACATTCCGTAGAGCAGAGAAGCAAAAGGAATAGCTGCAATTCCCAGGGCCAGCTGACTCAAAAATTTCCTCCGGGAAGGTAGAGCGTAATCCTGGTTGGTATGTGCTAATTTCTGAAAACCACTCACCACCAGCCTTACCAGGTCCTCCCCAAAAAGAAGGACAAAAAGAATAAGTTTAGGCACAAAGAAGGCAAGAAAGAAACCTATTGCATAACTCCGTGCTCCGGTAAGTCCCTGCTTTTCGGGCACATTGAACTGGTAAAGCAAATATCCCAGCACCCCCAGGGAGAGAGCCAGATAAATAAAATATACCCAGGAATGTCTCGTAATGGTCTTGAAAGCCTGATATGCGTACAGGTCTAATACTATATATATAATGACAAAAATGATCCAGCGCATGTAGAAAAATTAAGTTGCAAAGATACAGCTAAAGCCTTGCCAAAAAATTACCCGGACCAATCGAATATTCTATAGTGCCATAGGATACCTGCTCCAAAACCTTAGCTCTCAAAAAGGGGTTTTTCCCAATAACCCTTTTTATTATCATTCTTTTTCTAATGATCCTTGTAAATGATTCTTATCATGAAAAGCTGAAGCCACTCAATTCTTCGTTCCCATTTATTGTTCAGTTTTCATACATTTACACCCCAAGTATCAAAAACCTGTTGCTCATCAAGTTTGAAAAGACGCCATTTCATAAAGAATACTTCCTTAAGTGGAATTGGAGTCGCAGCAGTTTCTCCTTTTATTAATTATATAAACCTTCCAAAAATGGAAAGATCTGAGCCTGTTTGTATAGCAACATGGAATTTTCCTAATGCCAGTAGAAAGGCAGGGGAAATGCTAAGCGCAGGTGCATTGGCCCTTGATGCTGTTGAACAGGGAGTGATGGTAGAAGAGGCCGATATTCGCAACACTACAGTTGGCCGCGGTGGAGCACCCGACAGGGAAGGCAATGTCACGCTCGATGCCTGTATCATGGCTCCCAGCGGGGATGCCGGTGCAGTGGTCTATCTCAAGAACAATACTCATGCAGTTTCTGTTGCCCGCAGGGTAATGGAAGAGACACCACACGTGATCCTGGCAGGGGAAGGTGCCGACCAATTTGCCCGTCAACAAGGTTTTGAAAAAGAGGAATTGCTGACAAAAAATTCTGAAGAGGCCTATAAAGAATGGCTCAAAACAAAAGAATACAAACCCCTCATCAACATTGAGAATCATGACACCATTGGAATGTTATGCATCGACTCCAAAGGTGATATAGCAGGTGCCTGCACCAGTTCGGGACTCTCTTACAAGATGAATGGACGCGTGGGGGATTCTCCAATCATTGGGTCGGGACTCTTTCTTGACAATGAAGTGGGAGGTGCCGTAGCTACGGGAATGGGAGAAGCAATACTTAAAAGTGTAGGCTCCTTTTTGATCGTGGAACTTATGCGCCAGGGAAGATCACCGCAAGAAGCTTGTGAAATTGCTATTTTGCGTATTATTAAACAAAATCCAAACTATAAAGACTTTCAGGCAGCTTTTATTGCCATCAACAAAAACGGCGAAGTAGGTTCTTACTG
>CAYLZB010000083.1:0-10481 GCA_964388165.1 uncultured Flavobacteriaceae bacterium
TCCTTTCCCACCATGTATGGATGCGAACCTTCGAGGCTGAAGCCGTTTCGCAGATAAAATTCTATGGCCCGGTTATTTTTCTCCCAAACACCTAGCCACAGGTAACGCATCTTTCTCTGAATAGCCATTTCGATAACCTCATCCAGCATTTTTTGCCCGATCTTCTTGTTCTGAAAATCTTTCTTCACATAGATCCTCTCCAATTCCATGGCATCCTCTTCCTTTAGATCGGTCTGTGCGTCACCAAGGTTGATCTTCATATATCCTACTGTTTCTCCCGCGAGCTTTGCAAAGTAAAATTCAGCCAGAGGATCTAATAATTCCTTTTTCAGGTTCTCTTCTCCAAATGAAGTGTTGAGGTACAGTTCGAGATCTTCAGGATTGTTGTCGGCCCCAAAAGCATCGGTAAAGGTTCTTATGCTTATCTCCTTCAGTTCTACAAGATCTTCAGGAGAAAGCTTTTCAAAAGTGACATTTTCAGAAGACATTCCTCGGGGTTTAAAGATTATCCAAATAAAAAGCTCACTACATCCTCAATTTTTGAGACTTTTTGAACTTTAATGGCAAAATTGTTCTTTGGGAACTTGTTTTGGGCAGATACTACTATGCTGCTAAAGCCGAGTTTTTCGGCTTCGAGAATTCGCTGTTCTACGCGTGTTACAGGCCGTACTTCGCCGGCCAGTCCCACTTCGGCGGCAAAACAAATGTCTTTTGGAATGGCGATATCTTCATTAGAAGAAAGAATAGCTGCTACAACAGCAAGATCCAGTGCAGGGTCATCTACAGAGATACCACCGGTAATGTTCAGAAAGACATCTTTTGCACCCAATCTAAAGCCGGCCCTCTTTTCCAGAACAGCCAGGAGCATGTTGAGCCTCTTGGCGTTATAGCCTGTGGCCGATCGCTGAGGTGTTCCATATACCGCTGAACTCACCAGCGCCTGGATCTCGATCATCAACGGGCGCATTCCTTCCAAAGTGGCTGCAATAGCAGTTCCACTCAGATCTTCTTCATTTTTAGAAATAAGAATTTCTGAAGGGTTGCTCACTTCCCGCAAGCCATTGCCCTGCATTTCATAAATTCCTAATTCATTGGTTGAACCAAATCGATTCTTATGAGCTCTTAATATACGATACACGTGATTGCGATCGCCTTCAAACTGAAGCACCGTATCTACCATATGTTCCAGGATCTTTGGTCCCGCGATACTTCCCTCTTTAGTGATATGGCCAATTAAAATGACGGGCGTAGCTGTCTCTTTGGCATATTTTATTAGTTCGGCCGTACACTCCCTGATCTGGGAAATACTCCCCGGGCCACTTTCAATATAATCGCTGTGCAGGGTTTGAATAGAATCGATGATAACGATCTCAGGCTCCAGTTTCTCTATCTGCTGAAAGATATTCTGGGTCTTTGTTTCAGTTAATATGTAACAGTTATCAGAATCCGGATTAATGCGCTGCGCCCGCATCTTTATTTGTTGTTGACTCTCTTCCCCGGAAACGTAAAGAGTTTTAAGGTTGAAATTCAGGGAAATTTGAAGCAGCAGGGTGCTTTTCCCAATGCCGGGTTCCCCGCCTAGCAAGACCAGTGAACCGGGAACAATTCCACCACCCAGTACGCGATCCAGTTCCTGGTTGTTAGTTTTTAACCTGTCCTCTTTAGATACTTCAATTTCAGAAATACGGAGAGGTTTTGCCACTTTTCGGGCAGTGGGAGATGCTTCGCTCTTCCAGGATTTTTTATCAGATTTCTCTACTACTTCTTCTACAAGTGTGTTCCATTCCCTGCAGGAATTGCACTGTCCCTGCCATTTGCTGTGTTGGGCACCGCAGTTTTGACAAAAGTAAAAGGTCTTGGGTTTGGCCATTTTTCAGGAGCTACTATTTGAGCTGCTAATAACCGAAATCTTGTTTAATTAGATCTGCTTTTTCCAGCATAAAATCGATAGTTACGAAGGCTACTTCTTCTTTGCCATAAGCACTTTGATAGGTCTTCATAGCTTTCTTAGGTTGTCCATTAGCCTCATAGGAGCGGGCAAGATAGTAGTTCCCTAATGTAAGGTTTGGGTACTGTTTCTGGGCCAGTTCTCCCAATCTTTCGAGATCATCCCATTTTTCACGGTACTCGATGGCTTTTCCAACAGCAAGAAAATCATTGATACGAACCAGCTTTTCAACCCCGAAGTTGTTGTTTATTACTTCATATTTTTCTCTGAGATATTCATAAGCAGAACCATCCATTACCACCAGTTCATCATATTCCTTCAAGCCAATGGGTTTATATGAGGCAAAAATATGTTCTAAGGCCTTTGGTAGTGCATTTCCAATGAGTGTATAATGAGTGGCAGATTCCAGGTCATCAAATCTATAGTGGAGTTTGCTGTTTTCTATGGTTGTGAGTTGTTTGTCCAGTTCCCTGATGTTCTTTTTAAGCTGGGGCACATCGTTAGAGCCTGTAGCAAGATAGAACCATTTGGGAGTTTCACATGTTGAGAGGGTCTCCATAAGCCTGTTGCTCATCTCGGGTGCGAGCTCGGGACTTAGATTGATATAGGCGTGGAATAGGGGGGTGGGCTTAAAGAGATAATAATTGATAAAATTTGCTGTAAGGTCATGACCGGCAATTGCAACGAACTTGGAAGTGCGATAGGTATTATCTAAAAAAGGTAGAAGCTCCATACCCAAAAATTCAAAAAACTGAGCGCCCTTTTTTTCGGGCAAAAATCGCTGTGGGTCATAGGAACTGTCTTCGTACCTACTCTGTGCCTGGTTTACACCCACGACAATAGCTTCAGGAATTTCGTCCCAGTAGGAATAATAATCAACATTTCCGGCCATGGGTTCAAAAAGATAATCTCCATCGAGCACGATGATCACCGGGTACTTCTTTTTGGAATTTTTCTCGTAATTCCGTGGCAATTGTATCTTCAGCTCACGTTCTTTTCCAAGTTTTCCTGAATTTATAGTCTTATAAATGGTTTGTGAAAAACTCAGTTGAACACCTAAAAAAAAGATAACAAAAAAGTATAATTTCTTCATACGCAGTAGGTTTATTTCCTAGAGCAATATAAAATTTTATTTCTTTTGATTATAAATTGGAAGAATTAAGAAGGAAAGTCCGCCCAATATAAGGACCATGAGCGTTTGAGAGCCCCACATGATCCAGCCGAATGCCTCCCCGGCCTGTTGGTTGACTCCAAAAAGCAGCAAAACGGCTCCCATTGCGATGGGATATACACCAATTCCTCCATTGGTAGTGGTAATCGCAAAGGTGCCCACGATAAAAGCAGCCATAAACCCGGCTATGGAGAGGGAATTTGTTTCGGGAATAGCAAATTTTATAACGTAGAACATTAGCAGGTACATCGTCCAGATGAAAATGGTGTGAAAAATGAATTCTTTTTTCTTCTTCATCCTTACAATACTGCGCATTCCTTCAAGAAGCCCGCGTGCAAAATCTTTGATCTTGATCATAAAAGGATGACTTGACCTCCTAACCAGGTTGAGTACAAATACGCCAAATATTACAACGACAAGAAATAACCCGATGGAGATGAATGGGTTTATCTCATTTTCATCGAAGTAGTTGACCAATCCTTCGGTTTGGATTAGAAATCCAAAAGTGGTAATAAGGAGTACCATTACAAGATCTGCAATTCTTTCAGAAACTATTGTTCCAAAGGCTTTATCAAAGGGAATCTTCTCATAGGTAGAAATGGTTGCTCCCCGAAGAACTTCCCCCGACCTGGGTACTCCAAGATTAGCGAGGTAACCTCCCATAACAGCCATAAAACTATTAGCTAAATGAGGCTTGTAACCAAGGGGTTCGAGTAAATATTTCCAGCGATAGGCGCGAGATAAATGGGAAAGGATTCCAAGAAAAACACTGAGGTAGACCCACTTTAGATCGGCAAGAAGAATATTGTTCCATAGTTCTTCACGTTCGGCAGGGGTAGCACTGCTAAGAGAATACCAGATCAAAAAAATTCCAAGCAGTAGCGGGAGAAACGTCCTGGAAAATTTTATCAGTTTTTTCTTCAAGACCTAATTGAGGAGATTGGTTTCTTCGTTTGGGAAAACGAGTGAAGGTTTAAATTCTTTAGCCTCTTCAATATCCATAATAGCATAAGTGATAAGGATCAAAATATCTCCTTTTGCCACCTTGCGGGCAGCGGCACCATTAAGCGTGATCTCACCGCTATTTCGGGGACCCGGAATAGCGTAGGTCTCAAGTCTTTCGCCGTTATTGTTGTTAACGATCTGCACTTTTTCACCTTCAATGATGTTGGCTGCATCCATTAGATCTTCATCTATGGTAATACTGCCAATATAATTGAGGTCTGCTCCTGTTACTTTTACGCGATGGATCTTGGATTTTACAACGTGGATTTGCATGCTGCTAATTTAAAGCTATATTATCAATTAACCTTATGTCGCCAGAATATGCGGCTATAAAGGCGCGATACTTCTCAGTTCTATCCTCTTCTTCAATACTTTCTAAACTATCTGCATTTGCGATCTCGAAATACTCCAGATTCAATGCAGGCTGGGACTCAAATTGACTTGATACCCAATCGCTTATCTCTTTTGCACTTTTTGTGCCAAAATCTTCTTTTACCTTTTTTAGGATCTGGTAGATAAAGGCGGCAGTTTGTCGTTCTAAAGGACTTAACCTTTCATTGCGGGAACTTCGGGCCAGGCCGTTGTCTTCCCGGTGAATTGGGCAACCTATGACCTCCACGTTAAGATTCTGTTTTTCAACCAGCTTCTTGATGATCTGTAACTGCTGGTAATCTTTCTCTCCAAAAAAGGCTTTATCGGGCTCTACCATTTCAAACAACTTCTTGACAATAGTACCAACTCCGTTGAAATGACCCTTCCGGTATTTTCCTTCCATCTGGTGTTCGAGTCCGTCAAAGGAGAATTCTTCCGAAGTTACGCTCTCGCCGTACATTTCAGAAGCTGCAGGAGAGAATATAATGACGTCCTCGCTAAGCTCTCTAATCCGCTCTACGTCCTTCTCCAGGGTACGGGGATATTTGTTAAGATCTTCGGGATTGTCAAACTGGGTAGGATTAACAAAGATGCTTACTACTACTTTGTCGCAGGTCTTAAGTGCCTGGTCTATTAGGGAAAGGTGCCCCTCGTGTAGTGCTCCCATGGTAGGAACAAAACCTATGCTTTTTTGGTCACTTTTTAGAGTCCTGACCATCTTTTTTAGAGCTTCCTTCTCCTTAAAAATCTGCATCTTATTCCGAAATTTACGGCTTGCAAACTTAATATAATACTGGCAATCTGCATAAAATTTTGTATTTTTGCGTGTTTTTATTTCACAACAGCATTAAAGTGATCCTATGAAAGATAAGAGGATATTATACGTATCATCTGAAGTTATTCCCTACTTGCCCGAAACCGAAATTTCATCTATGTCTTTTGAAGCTCCGAGAATGGTTAATAACCAGGGAGGTCAAATACGCATCTTCATGCCGCGTTTCGGAAACATCAATGAGAGAAGACATCAACTTCATGAGGTTATAAGACTCTCCGGTATGAACCTGGTCATCAATGACCTGGATATGCCTCTTATTATTAAGGTGGCGTCGATCCCTAAAGAGAGAATGCAGGTCTATTTCATCGATAATGAAGACTACTTCAAAAGAAAGGCGACCCTTACCGATGAAGAAGGAAATTTATTTCCCGATAATGATGAGAGGGCAATATTCTTTGCCAAGGGCGTTATAGAAACTGTGAAAAAACTTAATTGGTCCCCCGATATTATTCACGTGAATGGATGGTTGTCTTCATTGTTGCCATTGTACCTGCGTAATTATTATGGGAACGAGCCGTTGTTTAGTGAAGCCAAAATTGTGACCTCTGTATACAATCAAGACTTTGAAGGAACGTTAGATAATGAAATGCATAAAAAAGTTTTGTTTGACGGTCTTGAGAATGAGCAGGTGAAACATTTGAAAAAGCCTTCTTACGTTAATCTAATGAAAACAGCTGTAGATAATTCTGATGCTGTTGTAATTGCAGGAGATAATATTCCTGATGAACTTAAAAAATATTTGAGTAAACTTGCCAAGCCTGTTTTGGACTATAAGAACCGGGAAGAATTTGCCCAGGCTTATCAGGAATTCTATACCACGCAGGTACTGTCATAATTATAAAAAATTCGAATGAATTTAAAGAATACGATGTTGAAAATAACAACAGTTGTAGCTGTTGTTATTTCATTTATAGCTTGTGAAGATGACTTTGCAACAGTTGGAAGTAGTGTAATTGGAGAGCCCGGCTTTAACGCAAGTCTCTATGACGATGCAATGATCTCTGCGCATTCCTATGATCTGCCGGCAGTGCAAACTAATAACCTGCCACTTAACCTTCTTGGTGTTTACAGGGATGAAGTGTTTGGAACACAAGAAGCCAGTGTTTTGTCAAATCTTCTCCTCACTTCAGAAAATCCATCTTTTGGAACTGAACCTGTGGTTGATAGTGTGGTTCTGGCAATACCCTATTTTTCCCATGAGGTGCTTGAAGATGATGAAGTGGTCTATGCACTCGATTCTATCTACGGGAGCTCACCTTTCAAGCTGACTGTTTATGAATCAAATTACTTTCTGAATACTTTTGACCCTGAGTCTAATTTTGAGCAGGCACAGCGTTACTACTCAAATCTGGAACCTCAGATCATGAGTAATATTAACTCTGATGTGCTTTATGAAAACGAAAGTTTTGAGCCTTCAGCTGAAGAAAGAACAGAATATGTTGTAGATGGTTCAGGAGTGACAGATACAGTTACCAAGGCTCCTGCTTTAAGATTGACGCTCGACAAAAACTTTTTCCAGAATAAGATCCTTGATAAGGCAGGGACTGCCTCTTTGTTGAACCAGTCTAATTTCAAAAATTATTTTAGAGGGCTTTATTTAAAAGCCGACCAGGTGAACAGTGGAGGTACAATGATGCTGCTTAACCTGCTGCACTCAGATGCCGGGATCACCATATATTACAAAACCAGAGTTGTTGATGCTACCGATTTAGACGATGATGATGATTTCGAGGAATTGATTGAGGTGAGAAGATCTTACACTCTTAAGTTTGGAGGAGTAAGAGTCAACACTTTTGAGCAGGAAGTTCCTCAATTTGAAGGAGAGAATCTTTTCCTTAAAGGAGGGGAAGGTTCAATGGCGGTCATTGATCTTTTTTCAGGCCCCGATGCTGATAACGACGGGATATCAGATGAACTTGAGTTCCTAAGAGATAACAACTGGCTTATCAATGAGGCAAACCTCGAGTTTTTTGTGAACAGGGATTACACCAGTGGGACCAATTTAAATGAAGCTGAAAGAATTTATCTGTACGACCTTAATAACAATTCCATTTTAGCCGACTACATCCTGGAAAATGCAGGTGTGCCCAACCCGACATCTTCGGCGGCAAACCGTCTGCACTTACAGCCGCTGGTGAGGGATGAGAATGGAAATGGAGTGAAGTACAGAATTAGAGTGACCAATCATATTGATGAGCTACTTAACAGGGATTCCACCAATGTAAAACTTGGACTGGTAGTTACTCAAAATGTGAATTTGATATCGACTTATAAAGTGCTTCCTGCAGCCAATCCAGAGGTGCAGAGAGTGCCCGGAGGAGCTTTGCTCACTCCGGAAGCTACCGTTCTATACGGGCCAAATGCAGAAGATGAGGATAAGCGCCTTAAGCTTAAGATTTATTATACAGAACCAAAGAATTAGAGTATGTGTGGAATTGTAGGGTATATTGGTCATAGAGAGGCCTACCCAATTGTATTGAAAGGTCTGCAAAGACTGGAATACAGAGGATATGACAGTGCGGGTATTGCGCTGTATGATGATAAGGAACTCAAAGTTAGTAAGACTAAGGGTAAAGTTGCCGACTTAAAGGCGAAGATAGAGAGTGAAGAAGATACTTCAGGAACTTTGGGTATAGGCCATACCAGGTGGGCTACCCATGGGGTGCCAAATGATGTGAACTCACACCCTCACATGTCCAACTCAGGTAATCTGGTGATCATCCACAACGGGATCATCGAGAATTATGAGAGTTTGAAGAAGGAATTGACCACTCGGGGATACAGGTTTGAATCAGATACAGATACCGAAGTGCTGGTAAATCTTATAGAAGATGTTATCAAAAAGGAAGATGTAAAGCTGGGAAAAGCAGTGCAAATTGCCCTTAACCAAACGGTAGGTGCTTACGCTATTGCTGTTTTTGATAAGAGAAAACCTAATGAGATCGTGGTTGCCAGGTTAGGTAGTCCTCTTGCTATTGGAGTAGGTAAGGATGAATACTTTATCGCTTCAGATGCTTCACCTTTTATTGAGTTCACTAACAATGCTATTTACCTTGAAGATGGTGAGATGGCAGTTGTGAGAAGAGATAAAGGTGTGAAGGTGAGAAAGATCAAAGATGATAGCCTGGTAGATCCTTATATTCAGGAACTACAGCTTAACCTTGAACAGATCGAAAAGAATAGCTTTGAACACTTTATGCTGAAGGAGATCTATGAGCAGCCAAGCGCTATAAAGGATACCTACCGCGGAAGATTGAATGCAGAAGACGGTATCATTAGGATGGCCGGTATTGATGATAACCTTGAGCGTTTTTTAAATGCAAAAAGGATCGTTATCGTAGCCTGCGGAACTTCATGGCACGCAGGTCTTGTCGCTGAATACATTTTTGAGGATCTGGCCCGTATCCCGGTTGAAGTGGAGTATGCTTCAGAATTCCGTTACAGGAATCCTATCATTAATTCAGATGACATAGTGATCGCTATTTCCCAGAGTGGGGAAACAGCCGATACTATGGCGGCAATTAAACTTGCAAAGGAAAAAGGAGCTTTCGTTTTTGGAGTATGTAACGTGGTTGGATCTTCAATTTCAAGAGAGACAAATGCGGGAGCTTATACTCACGCGGGACCTGAAATTGGGGTTGCTTCGACCAAGGCCTTTACTACACAGATCACAGTGCTCACTTTGATCGCTTTAAAATTAGCTAAGGCCAAAGGAAGTATTTCCAATACAGATTATCATATGCACCTGCAGGAGCTGGAAACAATTCCTCAAAAAATTGAAGTCGCTCTTGAGGAAAATGAGCACATTAAAGAAGTTGCTTTTAAATATAAAGATGCACGCAATTGCCTATACCTGGGCCGCGGATTCAACTTCCCGGTTGCCCTGGAAGGCGCTCTAAAGCTTAAGGAGATCTCTTATATTCACGCTGAAGGATACCCTGCTGCAGAAATGAAGCACGGACCAATTGCGCTTATTGATGAAGAAATGCCGGTAGTGGTGATCGCTACCCGAAAAGGTCATTACGAAAAAGTGGTGAGCAACATTCAGGAGATCAAGTCGAGACAAGGCAAGATCATCGGGATTGTTACCGAAGGTGACACCAGTGTGAGGGATCTTGCAGATTATGTGATCGAAGTTCCGGATACTATTGAGTCTCTTACGCCGCTATTGACCACCATTCCTTTACAGTTGCTTTCTTACCATATAGCAGTAATGCTTGGTAAGAATGTTGACCAGCCAAGGAACCTGGCTAAATCGGTTACAGTAGAATAAATTCTGTTTATAAATTATAAGAAAGTCCGCCATTGTTGCGGACTTTCTCTTTTAAGGAGGTTTCTAAAAGGACATTTTTGGGGAGTATTCCGGCACCAAAGTTTTTCTGCTAAACCTTTGCTGAAAAAGTTATTATTTCTCTTATAGACTTTTATACAAAAAAACTATCTTTGCAGCCTGAAAAAGGCAACGGCTTTTTATCACTATTGAAAAGTTGTTACTGGTTCTTTTTTAGTTATTTATAAAAACACAATATTAAAGGAATAGATAATGTCTAAAGTTACAGGTAAAGTTGCACAAGTTATCGGCCCTGTTGTTGACGTAAAGTTTGACGCAGAGAATGCTGAATTGCCAAGGATCTTCGATTCACTTGAGATTACCAGGAAAGATGGATCAATATTGGTTCTTGAGGTTCAATCTCACATTGGAGAAGATACAGTAAGAACCGTTTCTATGGATTCTACCGATGGGTTGAGCCGTGGAGTTGAGGTGCTTGCAACTGGAGCTCCTATCCAAATGCCTATTGGAAAAGAGGTTTTTGGTCGTTTGTTCAACGTGGTAGGAGATTCTATTGATGGTCTTGGAGATCTTCCAAAGGCTCTTGAAAATGGTCTTCCAATTCACAGACAGGCTCCTAAATTTGAGGACTTATCTGTTTCTACCGAAGTACTTTTTACAGGGATCAAAGTTATTGACCTTATTGAGCCTTATGCAAAAGGAGGTAAGATTGGTCTTTTTGGAGGTGCCGGAGTTGGTAAAACTGTATTGATCCAGGAACTTATTAATAACATTGCAAAAGGTCACGGTGGTCTTTCTGTATTTGCAGGAGTTGGTGAAAGAACCCGTGAAGGAAATGACCTTTTGAGAGAGATGCTTG
>CAYLZB010000084.1:0-10376 GCA_964388165.1 uncultured Flavobacteriaceae bacterium
AAGCTAACGAAATACTAAACTCTCCCAATTGGGAGAGTTTTTTTGTTAAATATTTTAAACCCACATTTGAAGCTGTTCATTATTTTTTTAGATTTAAAAGAAAGATCGTAGAAACTATAGACGCATGACTACATTAAAACCCGCCAAAGGATTACTTCTCATCGCAGAACCAACAATTACCGGGGATCTTTCTTTCAACCGGTCTGTTGTTCTTATTGCAGACCATACTAAAAATGGCTCTGTAGGCTTTATTCTTAATAAACAGCTGGACTTTAACCTGAAGGATCTTCTTCCCGACATTAAGGGAAATTTCAAGGTGTACAACGGCGGACCTGTTGAGCAGGACAACTTATACTTTATTCATAAGGTTCCCGATCTTATTCCGGACAGTATTGAAATTGCAAGTGGGATCTACTGGGGGGGTAACTTTGAGGTAGTGAAAGGCCTCATCAATGAAGACCTAATAACTGAAAATGAGATCAAGTTCTTCCTTGGCTATTCCGGCTGGGAATATGATCAACTCAATGAAGAATTGAATTCCCATTCCTGGATAGTAGCCGAAAATCCCGATCACAAGGATATCCTAAACAAAAAACCCAGAACCTTCTGGAAAGATAAAATGATGCAGCTGGGCGGAAATTACGTGATCTGGTCTAACGCTCCCGAAAACCCATCCTATAACTAAGCCAGGCGGGCCAAAGTATTGAGTCTTCCAAGTAAGGTCTTCGCCACTTCTACTCCGTATTCCTTTTTTCGGTATTTCCTTACCGGCTGAATCCCCATAACTACATTACAAATAAACATCTCATCTGCTTTTTGCAGCTCAAAAGGAGATACAGAAGCTTCTTCGATCTTATAATCCGGTAATTTCTTGATGATCTCGATCAACTTGCCCCTGGTAATACCTTTTAAACAACCATCTGTAAGCGGTGGAGTTTTGATAACATTATCCTTCACCAGGAAAATATTCCCGTTTAAGGCTTCCACTACATTCTTTTGTTCATTAATAAGTAAACAATTATTGTAATCATTTTCGCTGGCGTAGATACCGGCGAGGATATTCACAGCACGGTTATTCGTCTTAAGCGTTGAGAGCAACCCGGCGGTTACATAATGATCTTTAAAAAGCTCTACCTCATAAAAATCTTCGTTCATTAAATAGAAAGCTTCAGGCAATTTTTCAGCAGTAATGAAATAATCTATTTCATTTGTTTTTGGCGTATATAAACCACCCTCTTTGCGGGATACCGTAAATTTCACCCGCGCCTGACTTTCAAAAAGGTCATTTTCCCGAACAATTTCCAAGATTTCAGCTTCAAGAAATTCGGGAGAAAAGCTTTGAGGAATTTGCATTCTCATGATCCTCATTGAAGCCATTAACCTGAAGTAATGATCTTCCCAAAAGATGATCCTGCCATTGATCACTCTTAAAGTCTCAAAAACAGCATCTCCATAAGCGAATCCGCGGTTAGTAAGGTTGATCTTTGCCTCTTCTTTTTCCCGTAATTGTCCGTTAATATTAACCATAAAAAAACCCGTTTTAGAACGGGCAAAGGTAATGTTTATAAAGGGTTTTTTAAACTGAGCCCAGAACTTGTTTAAGGTCTGAGATCATATTTTCCCACAACATCTTTCCTTCATCTATTTCATCTTCTTCAGCAAAGTCGGTCACCATAATTGAAACATCCTTGGTGATCTCATCAACTTGAATTCGAAGTTCAAAGAAATAGGGGGTATCTTCATCGGCTACCCAGCGAAATTTCACTCTTTCACCAGATTTTTTACTCAATAATTTTGCCTTTTCTTCACTGCCGTTCCAGATGAAAGTAAACATCTCTCCACGGGAGTTGACATTATCTGCATACCACTCACTTAGACCTGAGGGAGTTGCAATATAGTTGTAAAGCAAGGAAGGGGAAGCCTGGATTGGAAATTCCATTTCATACTTGATCTTGTCGTCCATTCTTCGGTTTTGTTAGTTTCGGGCAATATAAATATTAATATTAAACCTAAAAAGAAATCAAAATAAATAATTCCCAAAAGATAGTTTGCCACAAGGCAAATTGTTTTTATATTTGCACCCGCTAAAAGGAAGCACAGGCCTTACAGGCCCTCTCTTTTAAGCAAATGGCGAGGTAGCTCAGTTGGTTAGAGCGTCGGATTCATAACCCGGAGGTCACGAGTTCAAATCTCGTTCTCGCTACAACAAAAGCCGGAAATTCCTTTCCGGCTTTTTTTATCTCCTCTCCGGAAGTCTCCGCTGATTAAATTCAATCTGAATTCTTGCTGAAAAGGAAGCCGTACGGCTTAAGTGGTTCAACATTTTGAAAGATCACCGTTGCCATAGCCATTACCGGAATCGCCAGGACCATTCCTGCCAATCCCCACACTGCTCCACCCAGGATCACAAAGACGATCACAAAGAAAGGGTGAAGCCCTACCTTATCTCCTACTATATAAGGTTGAAGTACATAACTTTCTAAGAATTGGGAAACTGTAAAGGTGATCACTATTCCCCACAACACATTAATATCTCCAGAGGTGAGGTAACCAAATACCATCGCCATGGCGAACCCGATGATATTTCCTATCCAGGGAATTATGGTTAGCAGTGAAGCAATGACTGCTACAAGAATAAAGTTATCTACTCCCGAAAAACCTAAGCCAACAGAGTAAAGAACTGCAAGTATAGCCATCAGGATCAATCGCCCCACCAAATAATCCTGCACCCTTCCTGCCGATTCTTCCAGTACTTTCCCTACTTCCTTCTTTCTTTGAGACTCAAAAAAGGAAAGCATAAATTTCCTGAAATGACTACGGTAAAAGAGTAAAAAGAAGGTATAGATGAAGGTAAGAAGATATGCTCCCATGAGGTTCATGGAAGATCTTAAGAACCTTATAGCCTTTGCTGCTTCATTAACTTCCTCGCCAAAGAAAGGGATCGTTCCCGCCGGATAATATGTCTTAAGAGAGTCTTTGTCTAATGGAGTGTGCTCAAATAAAAAGGCTTTAAATTCTTCAATTTCAGGTGCCATTGCTTCTTTTATTGCAGGCCAGTCATTGAAAAAATTCTGAATTTGCATGGAACAAAGGCTAAGAAAGAGCAAGGAAAAGATAAAGAGGAGCAAAGAGCTCACAAAAGATGAAATACCCCGGTTATTGATCAATTTTTCCATTTTTCTCGCCGCAGGAAGAACGAGGAGTGCCAATACAACAGCAAAAGCTAAAGGCGCCAAAAAGGATTTTGAAGATGACAGGCCACTGAAGAGAAAGTAGGTGCCTATAATAAATAAAAAAAAATTCACAGATAGTTTGAATCCTCTGTCCATAAGGGTTGATTTATTTTATCTACTCTGCTCCTCTTCCAGGTTTATAGCTCTTTTGATCAAAAAGCTTTAAAAATCATTTCATAGCCTCCAACTTTACTCCCTCATATTTCAGAAAGAGAAAGAATTCTAATCTTTCAACACCTTAATGACTCCTTGATGACGAGATATTTAATAATAGCTTAATTTATCGCTCCTTTCTGTTAATTGAATATTATTTTCAACATAAGACTTTCTTAAACTCCTTGGTATCGGCCATTGTAGCCGTTAATTTTAGGGAGATCGACCATTTTTAAGGCTGGAAAACTTCCTAATCAAATCTGATTTTTTGAAGTTATACCCGTAAACTTAAAAAGCTCTACCTTGAGGAGGAAAGAGCAAAGGTTCTCATTGGAAGAGGGACTTTGATTATTCCTTTAATACCTATAACTGTACAAACCGATTAATCATGAAGAAGAAGAAATTAATACCATTTATCTTAAGCCTATTACTTACTCTATTTTTCACTACTACAAGTTCTGCCCAGAGCATCATTCAGGATGATGCGAGCAGGCAGGTAGAAATGGCCGCCAGGGATAGGGCTGAAAAATGGAATGAGGAGCTCGCTTTAAGAGCAAAACAAATGATCCTGCTTGAAAAGAAATTCATAGAATTCGATCTAAAAAGATTAAAGGTCATGGATGCTGATATTTCTCCCCAAGAAAAAGTGGAACGGTTGAAAGCACTGAAAATACTTGAGACGAAAGATATTCGTGATATTCTCACCCAACCTCAATATGACCGGTATTTACTGTTACTGGAAGAACAAGCTAAAGAACCAGACCCACGTCAGTAAGCGCTATAAATAATTACACAGTCCGTTTACGGGGTAGGTAAAAAAATAGGCAAGAAACTGGTGTGATGATGACTAGTACTACTAAAACTCTTACATGCAAAAAAAGACCTTAGGCACAACAGGGCTGCAAATATCCCCCATTGTTTTTGGAGGTAATGTATTTGGCTGGACCCTGGATGAAAAAGAATCTTATAAAATTCTGGATGAGATCTTTAGAAGGGGATTTAGAACCATTGACACGGCAGATTCCTATTCCCACTGGGCTCCGGGAAATAGCGGAGGGGAAAGTGAAACTATAATTGGTAACTGGTTAAAGAAAAACGGAAATCGCAACGAGATCATTTTAGCCACCAAAGTAGGATCAAACCCCGGAAAAGAAGGTAGAAACGTTACTAAAGATTACATCATTAAGGCTGCCGAAGATTCTCTACGGCGCTTACAAACAGATCACATTGATCTGTATTTCACCCATTGGGACAACGAAGACACCCCTGTAGAAGAAACTCTGGAGGCGTACAGACAGCTCATAGAACAGGGAAAGGTACTTCACATTGGAGCCTCCAATCTCTCTCCTGCCAGAATAAAAGCTTCTCTTAAAGCTGCGGGAAACAGTAACCTGCCAGGATATGAAGTACTGCAACCGGAATACAGCCTGGTAGAAAAAGAGAAATTTGAAAAGGAATACCGGCCTATAGCAAGAGAAAACGAAATGGGCGTGCTCACCTATTTCTCCTTAGCGAGTGGTTTCCTAACAGGTAAATACCGGCATCAAGAAGATATCGGGGGAGCACGTAAAGAAATGATCAAGAAATATTTCGACGAGAAGGGACTAAAAGTTCTTCAGACCCTTGATGAGATCTCAGAAAACCACAGGGTCTCCAATGCAGCCGTTGCCTTAAGATGGCTTATGCAACGCCCGCAAGTCACTGCCCCTATCGCCAGTGCCACGAAAGAAGAACACCTCAAGGCTTTTGAAGAAGCTGTGAATATGAAGCTCTCTCAGGAAGAAATGGAAAGATTGAATAACTAGCTCTGGCTTATTTTTAGCTAAGTTTTACCAAACCATTAATCAATTGCTGACTCATCTCCCGGTATTCCTCCACAAGATTTTGTGAGGTGAAAGTAATGAACTGTACAGTACCCGATGCATCTGAATAGAAATATCCCGAATAGGAGATCTTCATTCCATCCATAGTTCCATCCAGCTGCAGATAAAGCACTTTTTGACCGTTCACTGTACGGTATTCCTGTTGCACTACCTTAATATCCGGCGCAATTTGACGCGCATTATCAAGAGCAACACTTTTTAGAGTTTCTAATGGCACCTCAATTTTCTCGGTAATGATCACAGCGTAAAGATCCTCTCCTTTTAGCACCACCTCGTACTCGGCATCGGGATTATCTCTTGATTCCCCAAAAGACCAGAGCTTTGGATCCAGATAAAAGCCCACATTCATTTTCTTACTCTTCAAGAGAAATGAAGCATTACTACTTTTCGAAAAATTTTCAGGGTTGACAGGAATATTCACTGCGGCAGCATCTTCCTCATTGACATAAGAATAGGTGCCATTACTGTGAAGTACCACCTCCTGTCCCGTATCGGTGATGGCACGTGTTTGGGCAGAAAGACAGACGCTCATTGTGAGAAATAGTACGGCAAGGGAAAAAATTTTCATAGTAGCAGGTTGGTTAGAGCCACTAATTTAACACAATTTTAAAACTTTGCAATAGTAAAAAGCGGGTTCTAATTTTCAGTATCTTTATACAGTTTTAGTGCCCTTTGTTTATTGGTTTCTCCAGCTGCCCCTGCTCCACATGCCATTTTCAGGAAGTCATGAAAAAAATAGGAATTCTATATTCAACAGTAGATGGCCAGACCAGAAAGATCTGTGAGGCTCTCAGGAATGATCTGCAAAATGACCATGAAATATCTTTATTTCCTGTTTCTGAATTTGAACAGGACATTCTTAGCTTTGATATCCTGATCCTTGGAGCCAGCATAAGATATGGGAAGCATCATCCAACCATTTATGAATTCATCGATAAAAACAGGGGAAAACTGGAAAAAGTACACGCCGGATTTTTCTCGGTGAACCTTGTCGCCCGTAAGGCGGGAAAGGATAGGGCTTCGACAAATCCCTATTTGATCAAATTCCTTGATACCATTAACTGGAAACCCGATCTTGTGGATGTTTTCGCCGGATGTCTGGATTATAAAAGGTACAGGTTCTGGGACAGGATTATGATCAAAACCATCATGAAATTCACCGGGGGACCTACCACTACCACAGAACCGATCGAATATACAGATTGGAACCGGGTAAAACTATTTGCTGAAAAGATCAGGGAACTGGCTTTTGCTAAACCTGAAGATGCAATGGCAGAATAACTCCTCCCAAAAATGACATTTTAGAAACCTACTTACCGGACAATTTCTCTATCAGTTCTTCCATTGAGACCGAATGTTGTTCTCCCAGTTTCATATCCTTCAGTGTAAACTTATTATTCTGAATTTCTTCGGCGCCTGCAAGTACCACAAAGGAAATATCTCTTTTATTAGCATGGCTCATTTGCTTCTTCATTTTAGCTTCTTCAGGATATAACTCGGCAGCAATTCCGGCAGAGCGTAATTTCTTGATCGCTTTAAGGCAGTACAGACTTTCCCTGTTTCCGAAGTTAATGAATAGGGCTTTAATGTTTGCCGAAACGGTTTCAGGAAAAAGACCAAGCTCCTCCAGCACAAGATATATCCTATCCAGACCAAAAGAAATTCCGACCCCGCTCACCCCGCTCATTCCAAAAATTCCGGTAAGATCGTCATATCTTCCACCCCCGCCAATACTTCCCATTGCCACACCTTCCGGCGCCGACACTTCGAATATTGCACCGGTATAATAGTTGAGTCCGCGGGCAAGGGTCACATCGAGATCCAGATTAGCCGTACCCAACCCCAATTCCTTGATCGCACTGTTGATGAACTCCAGTTCCTCAATTCCTTTTTTCCCAATTTCAGAGGTCTCTAAAATTTCTTTTAGCACCCCGATCTTTTCTGAAAAAGTTCCATTGAGATCAAATACCCGCTGAATCTTTTGAATGGCTTCCGCAGAAATACCTTTCTCCTGCATCTCCTTTTTAACGCCTTCTTCGCCTATCTTATCGAGCTTGTCAAGAGCTACTGTAAAATCGATAAGCTTATCGGATTCTCCAATGACTTCAGCAAAACCTGACAGTACTTTCCTGTTATTGATCTTAATGGTCACCCCTTTTAGTCCCAGGCCGGTAAAAACAGCGTCATACAGCTGTACGAATTCCACCTCCTGCCACAGGCTATCACTGCCCACAACATCGGCATCACACTGAAAGAACTCTCTAAAACGCCCTTTTTGAGGCCTGTCTGCCCGCCACACCGGCTGGATCTGGTAGCGCTTGAACGGGAACTCTATTTCATTTCTATGCTGCACTACATACCTGGCAAAAGGTACAGTGAGATCATAGCGGAGTGCTTTTTCACTTATTGAAGAAGTAATTTTAAGGCTGTCTTTTTCCTTGTAAGCCTCTTCATTAGCCTTCTTCAAAAAATCTCCCGAATTTAGGATCTTGAAAATAAGCCTGTCCCCTTCTTCCCCATATTTTCCCATGAGGGTTTCACTGTTCTCAAAGCTGGGGGTTTCAATTGGCTGAAAACCAAACTTCTCAAACTGTTCTCTAATGCTTTGTATAATGAAGTTCCTTTTTGCTACTTCGGAAGGAGAAAAATCCCGGGTACCTTTGGGAATGGAAGGTTTTTGCGCCATTTTTGATCGTGTTCTTTAAAGAAGTGCAAATATCTGAAAAATATAAAGAATGCCCGTATAGAGATTTGAACAGAGTTTCTGTAACAAGACTAATTGAAATGCGTCTAACACTTAAACTGAGAGCTTCTAATGTTTCCACTCCTTAAAGAAAACGTGCGTATTGCGTTCTTTTCAATTAAAAGTCAGGTTCTAAGAACCGTTCTAACGGTATTGATCATCGCAATTGGAATAACTGCACTCGTGGGTATTTTAAGTGCAGTAGCAGCTCTAGAGAACACCATTACGAGCGACTTTGCCTCTATGGGGAGTAACACCTTTAACCTGCAACGCTATGATTCCCAAATAAGGGTCAACGGCGGAGAGAGGGAAAAGGTCAATCCCATAATCACCTATAGGGAAGTAAAGGAATTCAAGGAAAGATATACCTATCCCCAGACCGATGTTGCTATCTCCTTTACCGGAACTTCAGGTGCCGAAATTAAATATGAAAGTGAAAAAACAGATCCTGAAGCAAGTGTTCTTGGGGTAAATGAGAACTACATCAATAATTCGGGTCTTACTGTTGAAGAAGGAAGGGACTTCAATATTTTCGATATTGAAAACAATAACAATGTTGCAATAATTGGTGCAGATGTCAAGAATGGCTTACTGGAGGGCAGAGAACCGCTGGACAAGATCATTTCCATAAGAGGTGTAAAATTCAGGGTAATTGGGGTATTGGAATCCAAAGGTTCCACATTTGGAAACAATCAGGATCTTAGGGTGCTTATCCCTATACAAGTCGCCCGATCGATTTTTACCAATCCCGATATCAATTACAACATTAGCGTAAGGATAGAAAACCAGGAGATGCTCGAGGGGGCTCAGGACGAGGCCATTATTACTTTCCGGAATGTGAGAGGATTAAATCCCGTAGAGGAGAATAACTTTGGTATTGCAAAAAGTGATGACCTGCTCAACAGGATCTTTTCGATTACCCAATACCTCAATATTGCTGCCTGGGCGATCTCTATTATAACCATTTTTGGATCCTCTATTGCCCTCATGAATATCATGCTGGTTTCCGTGAGTGAGCGCACCCGCGAAATTGGGGTACGTAAAGCCCTGGGAGCAAAAAAGAATACCATTGCCATGCAATTCTTCATGGAAACCCTAATTATTGGTCAAATGGGAGGAGTGATTGGAATCATCCTGGGAATCCTGATAGGGCTGGCAGTTTCTACTTCGGTAGGCTTTGATTTTACCACCCCGTGGGTAGCCATATTATGGGCTACAGCAATTACTCTTATAGTTGCTGTTCTCGCCGGAAGTTATCCCGCAGCAAAAGCCGCGAAACAGGATCCTATTGAATCGTTGAGATACGAGTAATTAAAGTATTCAGTGCTCAGTAATCAGTGCTCAGTTTTTTTGTTGCAGGTTGCACGTTGCAAGGAAATTTTAAATTTCGAATTTTGAATCTTGAAACCTTAGAGGTTCAAATGTTTCTCAAAGAACCCATATAATTCCCCTTTTGTGATCACAGCTCCCTGCTGAATGAGTGCAAAAATATCTTTGTTCCTGTCATCACTAATATTCTTTGAAGAAGTATACAACGAGACTCTGTCATCCATCAAATTTTGTTGGAGCCATGCATAGCCGTGACGGGTAGTCACATCGATCGCCTCATTCTTTACTTCTACCGCAATAAGGTTAATGGTCAATTCCGTAATTTTGAAGAGGTAGATCTGGTTTGGTGAAAAATGCTCCAGATATTCGGCCTTATTAAGGACTCCCTCCCATACAAGATCACTAAACACATCGAGCTCCTGCTCGGCGACATCCGGTTTACTGGATTTAATTTCCTCCCACTCATCTCCGGTTATAGATTGGGCTGCAAGGAAATTAATGAATTCCTGGTGCAGTTCTTCAAATTGCTCTTTTGTTAATCTTGCGTACTTCATGCTGAAGGTTTAATTTTTAAGACTTAAGGTTTGGGTACTTTCCTATTAACTACTAACTATTGACTCTTAACAAAACAAAAAGCCCACTCCGTTAGAAGCAGGCTTTCCTTATTTTTGTTCAGCAATTAAGCTTCTGCTACAACTTCAAAGCTGAAGTTAGTAACTACTTCACGGTGAAAACGCAAAGTAGCTTCATACTGTCCTAAACGCTTGATGTTACCACCTGCGATAGAGATGTACTTCTTGTCGATCTCCACACCTTCTTTAGAAAGCGCTTCAGAAAGATCGGCATCAGTTACAGATCCATAGATCTTATCACCGGCACCTGCTTTTGCAGTAAGTTTAATTTCCAGCCCTTGAAGTTTTGCAGCCTGAGCTTTTGCATCTTCAATTTGCTTTTTTTCTTTATAAGAACGCTGCTTTAAGGTCTCATCCAAAACTTTTCTAGCAGAAGGGGTTGCCAACACAGCAGCACCTTGAG
>CAYLZB010000085.1:0-10363 GCA_964388165.1 uncultured Flavobacteriaceae bacterium
GGACATAAAATTGAGGTATTCATCTAGATGGGCCAAAGCATAGCCAAGCTGTTGCGGTATGTTGGCACCTGCATTTTGGTAAAGTGAAGCATCAATACTTACGGCCGATCTAAAAATGTTAGCCTTCCTGTTAACGGAATTTAAGATCGTAAAATCCCTTTTGTAGTCAAAAAAGAAGTTTCCTTCTCTGGCCAAATGTCCAATAGGGTCAATCTGCAGAAAGAAATCTCCTTTTTGACCTTTCAGGAAGGCATTCAGCCGTTCTATGTATTCTGCAGAAAGAAATCTGAGACTGAAGAATACCTGAATATCCTCAAGATCTATCCCTTCAAAAAGGGCTTGTGGGTCAACATCTTCAGAAGAGACAGATAGCCACAGGCTTTCTGAGCCCTTTTCCAAAGCTTCTTTTATCTGCCGGTTGCCTGTTGCGGCAGATTCAATGTTGATCTGTTCAGTTATGCTCCAGCTTCCCGGAGATGGTAATTCCTTTCTCTCCCGGACATCTCCGGCGGTGTAAAAGGGCTGTATTGAAATTCCGTCGAGGGTATTGAATATTAAATTCCCTTCATAATCTTCCCCTTTGAGATCCTTTTGGATCTTTAACTTCCAGGCGTCTGCAGAGACTTCAGGAAATTCTTTGAATAATGGTTCCTTCATTGGATTGGTTTTAATGAAAGTATTGGTATTGCTGCGTGAGAGACTACATGTTTTGATTGTAATCTATAATGTAAATGCCCTTTTAGAGACATTAGAAAAAAATCAACCAGGATGGTATTCGAAAATACCTTCGATTTTCTACTGCTTTTTGCGGTAGAGGATAGGATTTCTAAAAGTCGGTCAAGGCTGCAAAGAAAAATAGCCGGCTTTAGATCTTTGATGAAGTAGAACAAAAAGTTCACAACCTAAATCTTATGGTGGATAGTTTTACCGGTTTCTGAATTTTGATCTCTCTTTCAAAAAACCTTTTTTCTGGTGGACAAATTCTTCGGAATTTCCGGTAGAAAACTCTCCTGTAAATTTACTCAATAGTTTCGGGAAAAAGGGTTCAAAAAAGGATGATATTTCGCATACTTTTAAGAAATCGTTTTCGCCGAAAGAAGGTATTTACAATTTAATTCGGACCCTTTGGTAGGCCTTGATTTTACTACAACGTTTGCGTTATTTTCTTCAAAATATGCAGTAGATTTTGAAGAGCAGAAGTTAAAGTTTCGTTATCTTTATAGTGATTTAAGACACCCCTGAAATGACACTGCTGGAGAGGCATATTTTGGACCGGTTTCGGTTGCGTTTTTTCTTCCAAAATTTAAGAATTGCGCTGCTCCTTTTTTTGAAGATGGCATTCTTAATTGTCGTCTTTTTTATTCCTGAAAACAGGATGGTCAACAGAGAACAAGTTTTACTTATATAAATTTTAAAATCGCCAGAGTGCGATTTTTTTTTGCTCTTAACTGAAATTAAATAATAACCAACCACAAAATTATGGAGCCAACACATATAGAACATATTGGTATTGCAGTGAAAGACCTTCAGGAAGCCATTCAATTTTACGAGAAGACCTTTGGCCTGAAATGCTATGCTGTAGAAGAGGTGAAGGACCAAAAAGTAAAGACAGCATTTTTCAAGGTAGGGCAAACAAAGATCGAATTGCTCGAATCAACAGAACCCGATGGGCCCATTGGAAAATTTTTAGAAAAGAAAGGCCAGGGAGTACACCATATCGCATTTGCCGTAAATGGGCTTCAGGAAAGGCTTGAAGAACTGGAACAAAAGGAGGTTCAGCTAATAGATAGGTCTCCAAGAAAGGGGGCAGAGGGCCTCAACATTGCCTTTCTGCACCCCAGATCCACTTTTGGGGTCTTAACCGAACTCTGCGAGCAACCTAAAGAATAAATAAAATCATTTAGCAATGACAAGTCAGGATAAAGTAAACGAACTCATCCGGAAACGGGAACTGGCCCGCCTGGGGGGAGGGCAGGAACGCATAGACGCTCAGCACCAAAAAGGAAAACTCACCGCCCGGGAACGTATTGATATACTTCTTGATGATGGGAGTTTTGAGGAATTTGACATGTTCGTTACCCACAGGTGCTCAAATTTTGGAATGCAAAAGAATAAAGTCCTTGGAGATGGAGTGGTGACCGGCCACGGCACTATTGATGGGCGGGTGGTCTATGTATTCTCTCAGGATTTTACGGTCTTTGGAGGTTCTCTATCTGAAACCTTTGCACAAAAGATCTGTAAGGTGATGGATATGGCAATGAAAGCCGGAGCTCCTCTTATTGGTATAAACGACAGTGGAGGAGCACGAATCCAGGAAGGAGTAACTTCGCTGGCCGGCTATGCAGAGATCTTTGAGCGCAATATCCTTGCTTCCGGATTAATACCTCAGATTTCTGCCATTTTTGGACCCTGTGCAGGGGGAGCAGTGTACTCCCCGGCCCTAACAGACTTTGTCATGATGACCGAGGAGAACAGTTATATGTTTGTTACCGGGCCAAAAGTCGTAAAAACAGTTACAGGTGAAGATATTTCAGTGAACAACCTGGGTGGGGCCAATGTACATGCTTCAAAATCTGGGGTGTCACATTTCAAGGTATCTACCGAAGAGAATGGATTACTTCTTATTAGGAAGCTGCTTTCTTATCTTCCGCAGAATAATCTTGAAGAAGCTCCTCTTTTTAACAATACCGATCCCATAGACCGGCGGGATGATTTCCTTAATACTATCATTCCCGATAACCCCAATCAGCCTTACGACATGCAGGAAGTGATCTATAGCATAGTCGATGAAGGGGAGTTCCTGGAGGTTCATAGAAACTATGCCAAGAATATCATTGTTGGCTTTGCCCGCATGGATGGCCAATCGGTTGGGGTCGTTGCAAACCAGCCGAATTTCCTCGCAGGGGTTTTAGACAGTGATGCCTCGAGAAAGGCAGCAAGATTCGTGCGCTTCTGTGATGCCTTTAATATCCCGATCCTTACCCTTGTGGACGTTCCCGGATTTTTACCCGGAAGCGGACAGGAATATGCAGGTATTATTATCCACGGGGCCAAACTTATGTTCGCCTATGGTGAAGCAACCGTTCCAAAGATCACTATTACCCTAAGAAAATCATATGGTGGGGCTCATGACGTGATGAGCTGTAAACAACTCCGTGGAGATCTTAACTACGCATGGCCCTCGGCAGAAATTGCCGTAATGGGTGCAGCAGGAGCCATAGAAGTGCTTGAAGGACGAGCAATGAGTGGCATTAGTGATCCCGGGGAAAGGGCGAAATATAAGGCGGAGAAGGAACAGGAGTACAAAGAGAAATTCGCGAATCCATACGAGGCTGCAGCCTACGGTTATATCGATGATGTCATTGAGCCCAGGAACACCAGGTTTAGGGTGATAAGAGGGTTGCAAACTTTGCAAACCAAGAAGGTGACAAATCCACCGAAAAAGCACAACAACATTCCTCTTTAAGCAAGTAATCATGGAAGAAACAGCAATGTCAAATGTGGACTGGGCACAGATCTGGATCATAACCGGGGTGGGCTATAGTGTGGTCTTTGTGGCGTTACTTTTACTCATGTTCTGCTTTAAGAACATGCCGAAGATCCTGAACCTTGGAATACGCAAAAAGATAAGGGAAGTAAAGGAAAGGGCGCAGGCCAGGAACAATGGAGGTCGGGAAGAGGAGAAGTATCTCTCGGGCGAAATTAGTGCTGCTATCGGGATGGCTATTACACTTTATCTAAAAGAGCAGCATGATGAAGAAAGCGGGATCATCACCATAAAAAGGGTTGCTCGAACCTATTCTCCCTGGAATTCAAAAATATACGGAGTAAACAATAACCTGAGGTAAAGACAAAAAAATGAAAAAATTCAATTTTACCATAAACGGAAACAAATATGCTGTTGACCTTAAGGAGTTTGAAGACGAACAGGCCATCATCCATGTGAATGGAACAGAATATGTAGTGGAGATCCACCAGGAGCGGAAGAAACCGGCTAAAACCCCAAAGCTTGTGCGCGAGAGTGTGGTAAGGCAACCCGGAGAGGGGCGTATAGAGAAGAAAACTTCAGCCGGCGGTTTCCCTGTGGAGGCACCTTTGCCCGGAAGCATCTTTAAACTTAAGGTCAAAGTTGGAGATACTGTAGCCAAGGGAGACTCCCTGCTTATACTGGAGGCCATGAAAATGGAAAATGAAGTGCTGGCCGACCAGGCAGGAGTGATAAAGGAAATCAAAGTGAAAGAAGGGGATGCAGTACTACAAAATGACCTTTTGCTTGTGATAGACTGAGGGTTATAACCCACAATTCCCAATCCTAAATTTTTAATTGTGAAAAAATTACTAACCACCATAGCTGTTCTCGGCCTTCTTTATCTTATTCCCATCCTCTTTGGAGGTGAATTGATGGCCCAAAACCTGATTTTTGAAGTACCGGAAGAAACAGGAAGCCTTGTAGAGGGCCTTCTTCACTTTTGGGATTATACAGGCTTCTCTAATGCTACCTTTGGAAACTTTATCATGATTGCTGTAGGCCTGTTTTTTATCTTTCTGGCAATCAGGTTTCATTATGAACCACTCCTTTTAATTCCAATTGGAACGGGAATACTCCTGGGAAATATTCCTTTCCCTGCAGGTGCCGGGGTAGGGATCTATGAAGAGGGTTCTGTACTTAATTACCTGTATTTTGGAGTCACCCAGGGGATCTATCCGCCATTGATCTTCCTTGGGATTGGGGCAATGACCGATTTTTCATCCCTTATTTCCAATCCGCGGTTGATGTTACTGGGTGCTGCTGCACAGGTAGGTGTTTTTGGAACCTTCATAGGAGCGGTCGCCTTAGGATTTGAGATACATGAAGCGGGAGCCATTTCCATTATTGGAGGTGCAGATGGGCCCACAGCGATCTTTGCTTCAGCAAAATTGGCACCTCAGCTTATTGGTAGTATAGCAATTGCCGCATACTCCTATATGGCTCTTGTACCGGTCATTCAACCCCCAATAATGAAATTGCTTATCTCCAAAAAAGAGAGATTGATAAGAATGAAACCTCCACGGGCAGTTTCCCGAACTGAAAAGATCCTTTTCCCAATAATCGGATTGTTACTTACCACCTTTATTTCCCCATCTGCTATACCTCTATTGGGAATGCTCTTCTTCGGAAATATACTTAAGGAAAGCGGAGTTACAGACAGGCTTGCCGATACCGCCAGGACAAAAATGATCGATATTGTCACCATCTTGCTGGGAGTTACCGTTGGAGCTTCAACCCAGGCCAGTGTTTTTCTAACCGCAAGCTCCATAAAGATCTTTGCCCTGGGTGCTGTTTCTTTTATCATAGCCACTGCCGGCGGATTAATCTTTGCCAAGGTCATGAACCTCTTCCTTAGCCAGGGGAACAAGATCAATCCTTTAATTGGCGCTGCCGGGGTATCTGCGGTGCCAGACAGCGCACGGGTAGTACAGCAGGAAGGCATTAAAAGTGATGCCTCCAATCACTTGCTTATGCATGCCATGGCGCCAAATGTTAGTGGAGTTATAGGATCTGCCGTTGCGGCAGGTATAATGATCAGTTTTCTTATGTAGAATTAGAGAGTTTAATTATGGGAAATCCCGGCCGGAAGGGTCTGGACTTTTTCATTTTACATATTTTCAATCGCTGTTTCCTGAAAAAAGATCTGTTTTAAAAAACATGGCCAGCCTTACCCGGTCAAAATGAGCATGATCAAAATGTAGTTTCATATAGCCGACTTCTACCCGAAGGTCAGGGTTTAGATGGTATCCCAGTCCCAGAGCCGATCTGTTCTGGTTGAAATAAGGTCTTGAGACATTCAGAAATATCTCATTAAAGGCAGAAATGTATACTTTCTTGTAAAGTTGATGCTCCACCTTGAACCTGTAGCGTAACCTGTGCGAGAGATCATACCGGGGCTCCTGTCTGGCCCATATTGACTCAAAACGGTAACGGTGCGAAACTCTGAAACCCGAGTACCTGCTGTTAAGATTAAGCTCTTCCCAGGCCCTGTGTTGCAGTTGGAAACTCTCTCCTGAATAAGCTTCTGAAAAGAAATAGTCGTAGCCTACAGATACCAGCGCACTCCCCGAAAAACGATAAGCAACACCGGTACGTAGTAGTACGAACTGAAAATTGTCAAAAACCTGATAATGTTGAAAAATTGCAGTGGTTCCAAAACACCATTTTTCTGATAATGAATGCTGCCCAACGACCTCTGTCCAGCTGCCTGTGAGTTCATCTGGATTTTGTGCTGAAAAAAAGGTGCTGTTGAACAGGAACAGTAGTAAAAATGCCCTTTTTGACATGGCAGTAATTTCCCATTAAGTTAAGGAATAACGGGATCATCTAAAAGAGATCCGGCTAATAATCATCTTTCAAAAAAGCCTTTTTTGAAGTGTTTTTACCAGAAGGAAAATTAAATACAGAAGGCAAGAAAAAACTGGAATTTGTATAAAATAAAAAAGGTGGAAAGCTCCACCTTTTTTGCCCCAAATCTACCATGAACTTAACCTACTTATGTTATGGCTCTGTAAAAGTAGATATTATTATTTGTCTTCCGGATCTTTTTAGATGAAAGGCGCAAATTTTAGCTGAACTACACACCGCCATTTTAAAGTGTCAGAAAATAGATCAATTTAATAAGCTCGCTCTACACTTCCTTCATAGAAATTGATGAATGCGCGGTTGACCACCCGGTTTCCTCCAAAGGTGGGGTAATTCCCTGTGAAATACCAGTCTCCCAGGTTCTTAGGGCAGGCCTTGTGCAGGTTTTTAACCGATTGGAAGATGATCTTAACTTCAGCTTTTATGGTCTCATCACTAAGCAGCTCTGCGATCTTGTCTGAGATCTGTTCATCTGTAAACGGATCATAGATCTCCTTGACAAAATTCTGTACTTCCTTATCGTCAAGATCTACCTGCTTGCGACATTTCTCATAGACTTCGTCTACAATATGGTACTTGTCATTTTCCTTAAGGAGCTCCAGCGCTGCCTGGAATGCCACCAGGTTCTCAAGTCTGGCCATATCTATCCCGTAACAGTCCGGGTAACGGATCTGTGGCGCAGAGGAGACTACGATTATCTTCTTTGGATTGGTACGGTCCATCATCTTAAGGATACTCTTTTTTAGGGTGGTTCCCCTTACAATACTATCATCGATGATCACCAGGTTGTCTTCGGGTTTAACTACGCCATAGGTAACATCGTAGACGTGAGCAACGAGATCATCCCTGCTGCTGTCTTCGGTAATGAAGGTTCGTAGCTTGGCATCTTTAATAGCTATCTTTTCAGTTCTTAACCTGTGCGCAAGGATCTCCTGCAGGCGGGCGTCAGTAAGAGATTCTTTTTCAGCAAGAATGGTGTCATTCTTCTGTTTGTTCAATTCATCCTGTGCAGCTTCCACCATTCCGTAGAAAGAAGTTTCAGCGGTGTTTGGGATAAAGGAAAAAACTGTATTTACCGTATCGTGATCAATGGCTTTAAGCACTTCGGGCATCAGGAGTTTTCCAAGCATCTTGCGCTCATTATAGATCTCGGCATCACTTCCGCGGGAAAAATAGATCCGTTCAAAAGAGCAGGCTTTTCTTTCGAGAGGCTCAAGGATCTGCTTGATGCGAACTTCCCCGTTCTTTTTGGTGATAATAGCATGTCCCGGTGGCAATTCTTCCACTTTGTCGAATTCCACGTTAAAGACAGTTTGGATGACCGGCCTTTCAGAAGCCACTACCACAACCTCATCATCTTTGTAATAATAGGCAGGTCTTATTCCGGCAGGATCTCTTAGAACAAATGAATCCCCGTGACCTAAAAGTCCGGCCATGGCATAACCGCCATCCCAGTTCTTAGCAGATTTTTTAAGGATCTTACTTATTTTCAGCTGTTCTGCGATTATAGGTGAGGCTTCGACCTTAGTATAACCTTCCTTCTTCAGTTTCTTATACAATTTACGCACCTCATCATCCAGGAAATGGCCTATTTTTTCCATTACCGTAACGGTGTCTGCCTTCTCCTTTGGATGTTGTCCCAGTTCCACCAGGTTGTTGAAGAGTTGGTGTACGTTGGTCATGTTGAAGTTCCCTGCAACAATTAAGTTTCTGTGCATCCAGTTGTTCTGACGAAGAAAAGGGTGTACGCTTTCAACACTGTTCTTGCCAAAGGTACCGTATCGCACGTGTCCCAGGAATAACTCTCCCAGGTAAGGAATGTGCTTCTTTTGAAGCGCCACATCTTCGGCATATTCGGGATGCTGCCTTATCTCCTCATTGATGCGGTCATTGATCTGAGCAAAAATATCCTGAATAGGTTGTGCTGCATTTGATCTTATCCGGCTAATGTAGCGGTCGCCGGGCTGAGTGTTGAGCTTAATGCTTGCAAAGCCGGCGCCATCCTGCCCCCGGTTATGCTGCTTCTCCATCATCAGGTACATCTTATTTACCCCATAAAATGCCGTTCCATACTTTTCCTTATAGTACTCCAAAGGTTTAAGCAATCGCAGCTGGGCAATTCCACATTCGTGTTTTAAAGCGTCACTCATATACTGTTATTATTTGACCTGGTTTTAGTCACAAAAAAAGCCCTGAAATTACAGGGCGTATAAATTAAGTTAGGTTAATTTGGAACTGTGTTAGTGCCTTGAATTCCTCCAGGCGTTGATGCACATCTTCTTTTGTCAACTCCTCCATCCTTTCTGTCCCAAATTTCTCTACACAAAAAGAAGCTAAATTCGAACCGAAGATCACGGCGTTCTTCATGTTCTTGAACGAAATGTCGCCGGTGTGCGCTAAATATCCTGTAAAACCACCGGCAAAAGTATCTCCTGCTCCAGTGGGATCAAAAACTTCTTCGAGCGGCAAAGCGGGGGCAAAGAAAATTTGCTCTTCGTGAAATAAAAGAGCTCCGTGTTCCCCTTTTTTGATGACCACATATTTAGGTCCCATTCCCGCTATTTTTCGGGCAGCTTTCACCAGGGAGTATTCCCCGGTTAGTTGTCTCGCCTCTTCGTCATTGATCGTGAGGGCATCAACTTTGGCAATCACCTTCATAAGGTCTTCCCAGGTATTATCCATCCAAAAGTTCATAGTATCCAAAACGACGAGCTTGGGCCTTTCTATTTGTTCCAGTACACTCAATTGGACCAATGGGTGAAGATTACCAAGCATCACAACATCGGGGGATTTAAATTTCTGCGGAACTACCGGTTGAAAATCGGCCAATACATTAAGTTGTGTATCTAGAGTGTCGCGGGAGTTAAGATCATTATGGTACTTTCCGCTCCAAAAAAAGGTTTTTCCTCCTTTGACAATTTCAATTCCCGAAATGTCGATATTTCTTTGCTCTAAAAGGTTGAGGTAATCTTCCGGAAAATCTTCTCCTACTACCGAGACAACTGCACTGTCAATGTCGAATTGTGCTGCAGAGAGACCAATATATGTAGCCGCGCCGCCAAGTATTTTATCTGTTTTACCAAAAGGGGTCTCAATGGCATCAAAAGCTACTGTACCCACTATTAATAATTTGTTCATTGGTGTTCTTTAAAAATGAGGTGCAAATATACGGTTTTGTTTTTCAAGCTTTAATACTCAAAAAAGGCTTTTTGAGTCCCCTTCAAATCCTGTATCAATTAAAAGTTTATTCCCTTTTGAGGCCTCTACGGCGAGACGGTCACATCGCTCATTTTGAGGATGTTCATTGTGACCCTTGATCCATTTGAACTTTACCTTGTGCTTGCGGTATTCTTTAAGGAATTCTATCCACAGGTCTACATTCTTGCGGTCCTTGAATCCCTTTTTTTCCCAGTTAAAGACCCAACCCTTTTCAACTGCATCGGCAACATATTTTGAATCTGTAAAGACAGTAGCCGTGGTATCCGGGTTTTTCAGCTTTTTTAGAGCTTCTATTACTGCAAGCAGCTCCATGCGGTTGTTGGTGGTGTGTTTATAGCCTTTGGAGAATTCTTTGAAGTAGGGTTTCCCTACCCATTCCATAACAATACCATATCCTCCGGGTCCCGGGTTTCCTCTTGCTGCTCCATCTGTATAAATATGTACCTGTGGGTTATGCATCTTCTGAAGCTAATAAGAGTTTCTCGATCACCTTGGGAAAGTGTTCATATTCCAGTTCGTGTATCTTAGCTGCAATATCCTCAACAGTATCTTCCGGTTCTATGGTTGTGGTAGCCTGAAAGATGGTCTTTCCTTCATCGTACTTTTCATTTACATAGTGAATAGTTATCCCCGTCTCCACTTCTTTCTGCTCTAAAATGGCTTTATGCACATTCATTCCATACATGCCCTTTCCCCCGTACTTGGGCAGGAGTGCAGGATGAATGTTGATCACCTTATTGGGAAAGCGTT
>CAYLZB010000086.1:0-9833 GCA_964388165.1 uncultured Flavobacteriaceae bacterium
TCAGCTCTTTAAATCTTATTAAATTCGTGCAAAAGTTTAAGAAATGAGCCAGGAAGCAATCCTCAACGACAAATCAATAAGTTTTTTAGAAAAGTATTTAAATAACGCTGCCCCTACGGGATATGAATGGGAGGGACAAAAGCTGTGGATGAATTACATCGAACCTTATGTAGATGAGTTCATTACCGACACTTACGGAACTGCCGTGGGTGTTATTAATCCCAAGGCAAAATACAAGGTGGTAATAGAAGGTCACGCCGATGAGATCTCATGGTATGTGAATTATATTACCGATGACGGGCTAATCTACGTGATTCGCAACGGCGGAAGTGACCACCAGATCGCGGCTTCCAAAAGAGTAAATATCCACACCAGGAACGGGATCGTAAAAGGGGTTTTCGGATGGCCTGCCATTCATACCCGCGATAAAGAAAAGGAACAGGCTCCTAAGCTGGATAATATATCCATCGATGTGGGTTGCACATCAAAAGAGGAAGTTGAAGCCCTGGGAGTACATGTGGGTTGCGTGATCACGTATCCGGATGAATTTTTTATTCTGAACAAGAACAAATTTGTCTCCCGAGCCCTCGACAACCGCATTGGCGGATTCATGATCGCTGAAGTTGCCCGTCTGCTGAAGGAGAACAAAAAGAAGTTACCCTTTGGACTATATGTGACCAATTCGGTGCAGGAAGAAATAGGATTAAGAGGTGCCGAAATGATCACCCAGCGCATCAAGCCAAATGTGGCCATCGTGACCGATGTTACTCACGACACCACTACTCCAATGATCGAGAAGAAAACTAACGGACTCACAAAAATAGGTGACGGACCTGTGATCTCTTATGCTCCCGCAGTTCAGAACAAGTTGCGCAACCTCCTTATCCAGACTGCCGAAGATAAAAAGATCCCTTTCCAGAGAATGGCATCTTCAAGGATGACAGGAACAGATACCGATGCTTTTGCATACAGTAACGGCGGGGTGGCATCTGCTTTGATCTCCCTACCGCTGCGTTACATGCATACTACTGTGGAAATGGTGCACCGCAATGACGTGGAGAACGTGATAAGATTGATCTATGAAAGTCTGCTGCAACTTAAGGACGGCGATACTTTCAGCTATTTTGAATAGCATCCAAAAATGACATTTTTGAGCCTCCTCTTCCAGGGAGGCTTTTTATTTCCGGAAAGTTTTCACATTTCTTTACAAGGGCTGCAGTGACCTGAAAGCTATATTTAAAGAAAAAAATACATGGTCCTTTCTTCAGATGAAGTAAAAGCGCTCATCTCAAACCCAGATCTAGCAGCCGAAAAAGCCAATCTTCAATATATTTCTGAGGATGAACTCTGCATTGAGCGACGCAAAAGAGGAAAAGGATATCAATATTTACAGGAAGGGGAACCATTAAAGAACGATAAAGAACTCGAACGCATCAAAAAGCTGGTCATCCCTCCTGCCTGGGAAAAAGTTAAGATCTGCCCTATTTCCAATGGACATCTACAGGTTGTAGGCCTGGACGCCAAAAAAAGGAAGCAGTACATGTACCACCCCGATTGGACAAAGCTGCGCAATCTCACCAAATTCTATAAAATGGCTGCCTTTGGAAAAGTGCTTCCAAAGATACGGGCCCGGGTGGATGAAGACCTGGACAAACGTGGAATGCCTCAAGAGAAAGTTCTGGCCCTGGTCATAAGGCTTATGGAAGAAACCCATATTCGAATTGGGAATGATACCTACGCAAAACAGAACAAATCCTACGGCCTCTCTACCCTTAGAAGCCGACACGTACAGATATCCAGCGGAAAAATGAAGATCAATTTTGTGGGAAAGCGCGGTATTGAGCACACAGTTTCAGTAAGTGATAAGAAACTGGTCAAACTGGTGAATAAGTGCGAGGAAATTCCCGGCTGGGAAGTATTCAAATATTATGACGAAGAAGGCAAGAAGCGCAGCATAGACAGCGGTATGGTGAATCAATATATACAGGAGGTGAGCGGAGAGCTATTTTCGGCTAAGGATTTCAGGACCTGGAGTGCTACCAAGATCTTTTTTGAGAAGCTAAAGGAGATGGAGTACACTCAGGAAGAAAAACAGAACAAGAAGAATATCCTGGAAGCTTACGACACTGCAGCCGAAGCCCTTAACAACACCCGCAGTGTGTGTCGCAGCTATTACGTGCATCCATATGTGGTCCAACTTTATGAAACCGGTGAGATAGTCCCGTATTTTAAAAAAGTGGATAGAAAACGTACTTCAAAGCCAAACATTTCCCAGACAGAGGAGATCTTGATGGAAATCCTTAACGACTTCGAATTCGAACTGGAGGAAAAAGAATCCTAGACCTCCTTTTCCAGAAATTCGAGGAAAGCTATGAGATCTTCTACTTCCCTGATCTTATTATCTGAAAGATATTTTTTTGCAGCTGCCGAAGTAAATTCTTTTTTGATGTCTCTATTTTTCAGTTTTACTTCCACAATTTCTCCGGAGTCTTTCTGAATATAAAAAGAGGAGCTTTTCTTGATCTTTGCAGACTGGTCTTCGGAATAACCGGAGTCGGACCGCACCGGCGGAGTGACTTTTATTTCAGGTTTTTCGAGAAGCTTGTATTGATCCCCACTAAAATGTTCGATAAAGAAGCCTTTGATCATTCGGCCATTGTGATCAATTTCGGCAGAAACAAATTTCTTTCCACCCATTTCATAGACTGCATTTTCCCAGTCGCTTACCGTATAGATATCCCGTTTTCCTTTGTCTACTTTTATCTCAAAGTTTTCAGCATAGATGTTGAACCTGAGCTGTACCGGCAGATCAGGTTTTCCTTTAAAGAAGATCGTTCCGGGGACAAAGTTATCATTGAGATATGGAGAGCCGGTGGCCTTGTAAAGATTAGGATCGTCTTTCCCAAAAAGTTCATAGCGCCCATCTTCGGTAAAGATCTGTGCCTGCACATTTCCTATGGCAAGCAATGTAAGTAAAGTAAAAAGCAGGTTTTTCATAATATAATAATTAGACCTTTGCTGCGGTCATGATTTCATCAACGATCTCCGGATTCAGTAGCGTAGAAGTATCACCTAAATTGTCGGTGTCCTTCGAAGCTATTTTCCTAAGGATCCTACGCATGATCTTCCCACTCCGGGTTTTTGGAAGTCCGCTTACAAACTGGATCTTTTCAGGTTTGGCTATTGGTCCCAGGGTCTCAGACACAAGTTTTTTGATCTGATCTTCCAGTTCTTCTGAAGGTTCAACCTCATTGTACAGGATCACATAGGCATAAAGCGCATTTCCTTTCACCTCGTGCGGGTAGCCCACCACAGCACTTTCCACTACATTCTCATGCTCATCTATGGCATTTTCTATAGCTGCAGTACCAAGGTTATGACCCGAGACTATGACTATATCATCTACCCTGCCGGTAATTCGATAGTTGCCCATAGCATCCCTGTAAGCACCATCCCCGGTAAAATACTTGTTGTTAAAGGTTGAGAAATAAACTTCCTTGTAGCGCTCGTGATCTCCATAAATTGTTCGGGCCATTGAAGGCCATGGGAATTTTATTGCCAATCTTCCTTCGGCCGGTTCTTTAGTTTCGGGAATTTCGTTTCCCTGTTCATCCATAAGCACCGGCTGCACTCCGGGTAAAGGAAGTGTAGCAAAAGTAGGTCTTGTGGGAGTGATCCCGGCCAGGGGTGAGATCATGATCGCCCCCGTCTCGGTTTGCCACCAGGTATCAACCACAGGACAGCTACCTTTTCCAATATTGTCATTATACCAGTGCCACGCCTCTTCATTGATGGGTTCCCCTACGCTTCCCAGCACTTTTAGCGAAGAAAGCTCATGGCTCTCCACGAATTTAAGCGGCTGTTTTGCCAGGGAACGGATCGCGGTAGGAGCAGTATAAAAATGCGTGACCTTAAGTTTATCAACTATTTCCCAGAACCTTCCGTAGTCGGGATAACTGGGAATACCTTCGAACATCACGGTTGTAGCACCAGATGCCAGAGGGCCGTAAATAATATAGGAGTGCCCGGTGATCCAGCCAATATCGGCCGTACACCAGTAGACATCATCCTTTTCCGGCTGAAATACATTCTGAAATGAATAGGTCGTACCCACCATATAACCGCCGACAGTATGAACCATGCCTTTTGGCTTTCCGGTAGAGCCTGAAGTATAGAGGATAAACAACATATCTTCGGCATCCATCATCTCTGCAGGACATTCTTTTTCTACTTTCTGTAGTTCGTTAAACCAGAATTTGTCCCTACCCTCTTTCATAGGGGTAGGTTCAACAGTGCGACGGTAGACTATTACGCTTTCGATGCTCGGGGTATCTTCCAGGGCTTTATCACAGATCTCCTTTAAATTGACCTTTTTGGAACCTCTGTAAACTTCATTGGCGGTAATAAGCATCTTACATTCAGAATCATTGATGCGCCTCGCAATGGCCGAACTGGAAAAACCTGCAAACACAATGGAATGCACAGCACCTATGCGCGCACAGGCCAGCATGGCAATAGCGAGTTCCGGGATCATGGGCATATAGATGCACACCTTATCCCCTTTTTTGATCCCATTGTTCTTAAGCACATTGGCAAAGTGGGAAACCTTTACGAACAGCTGCCGGTAGGTGATATAACGCGACTCCTCATCGGGATCATTCGGTTCCCAGATAATAGCCGTTTTATTCCCCAGTTCGGTGAGGTGGCGGTCGAGACAATTTTCGGTTATATTAAGCTTTCCACCCTGAAACCATTTCACTTCGGGCTTCTCAAAATCCCACTCCAGGGTCTTGTTCCATTTTTTTTGCCAGGTGAAAGTATTAGCGATCTCCCCCCAAAAGGCTTCGGGATCCTTTGTGCTTTTATAGTAGGCTTTTTTATAGTCGGCGAAACTGCGCAGTTGTAGATTTTCCATATTCTAAATTTAGGAAAAGCAGCTTCAAAAACAAACATATATATTCAGCTGATTTAAAGAAAGATAGTCAAAAATGACATTTTTGGGAGGTATTATTTCAGAAGGAATAAATAAGGCTCACTGCTGTTCTGTTTTTTCTGAAATATGTACCTTTAAGCTAGCAGAAGACTTAACAAACTTCATAAAAACCTATGGAATTTATAGACTATTACAAGGTTTTAGAGCTGGACAAGAATGCTACTAAAAGTGATATCAAAAAGGCTTACCGGAAGCTTGCCCGAAAATATCACCCCGATCTCAATCCTAAAGATACTGCAGCCCAGAAAAAATTTCAGCAGATCAACGAGGCACATGAGGTACTCATAGATCCCGAAAAGCGCAAAAAATACGACCAGTACGGCAAAGACTGGCAGCATGCCGAAGAATTCGAAAAGCAAAAAGCCCAACAGCAGCAATACCAGCGGCAATATTCGGGTGGCGGATTTGGTGGCAGGACCGGCGGATTTGGCGGCGCAGAAAGTTTTAGCGGCGGCGGCGGATTTGAAGGGGGAGATTTTTCAGAATTCTTTGAGTCCATGTTTGGAGGGGCAGCCGGTGGCAGAGGAAGATCTACCAGGTTTAGAGGGCAGGACTACAATGCCGAGCTACACCTCAACCTCACCGACGTCTACAAGACTCAAAAGCAAACCCTTACAGTAAATGGCAAGAACATAAGGCTTACCATTCCTGCCGGCGTGGAAAACGGCCAAACCATAAGGATCAAAGGTTATGGGGGTGAAGGTATGAATGGCGGACCTAGTGGTGACCTCTTGATCACTTTTGCAATTAATAATAACACCGGCTTCAAACGGGAAGGCAAAGATCTCTACAAAGATGTAGATCTCGACATCTTTACTGCGACCCTGGGTGGGGATCTCATGGTCGACACGTTTGACGGAAAAGTAAAACTAACGGTAAAACCGGAGACACAGAATGGAACAACGGTAAAACTGAAAGGAAAAGGATTTCCGGTTTACAAGAAGGAAGGTCAGTTTGGAGATCTGTACATCACCTATAAACTCAAGATCCCAACTCATTTGAGCAAGCGGGAGAAAGAACTGTTACAGGAACTTAAAAATCTGAGAAAAAATGGATGATCGATATATATCAATAATTGAGTTTTGTAATTGCCATCAGCTGGAATACTCCTTCATAAATTCCCTGACCGAGCATGGGCTCATTCACACCGTGGTCATAGAGGAAGATGAGTATATAGAACGGGAACATTTACGGGACCTCGAAAGGATCATGCGGCTGCATTATGACCTGGAGATCAATCTGGAGGGGATTGATGCCATTAATCACTTACTGGAGAGGGTTTCCCGGCTTCAGGATGAAGTCAGGATTCTTCAGAACCGGCTGAGAAGATTTGAAGAATAACTTTCACCTCCCAGAAAGCTGAAAATTAAAACAAAAAAAAGGAAGCCTTGGCTCCCTTTTTTTATTGAACAAAGGCTTTCCTAGAATCCCCGGAAAGTAAGAGAAAGATAATACTGTTGTCCTATATAGCCTGTACCATAGGCAGTAAAGTACTCATCACCTCCAATGTTAGTAGCCCCGGCCTTTAGCACAGAATTTATAGAAGGCAAGGTATAATTCACCTGCGCATCTACAACAGAGAAAGCAGGAACCTTTCCATTGGCAAAACTGGCTTCCCAGAAGAAGGCATCACTCCACCTGTAGTTCACCATGAATCCAAAGTTTTCAAATAGATCGGTATTTCCAAAGGACACTTTTACCTTATGTTCCGGAGTGTTGAAATTTGTCTGAAAGTCGGGTGCTGTAGACTGGTCAAAGTCTTCTTTAGCATAAGTATAATTTGCTCCAAAATCGTAATCTCCGAATATTTTGGTGTCCAGACCAACCGAAGTTCCATAGGACTTTACATCTGCCGGGGAATTGGTGTAGGTTTGGAAAACCTTGTAGTCTCCTTGCTGAAGTGCAAGTAAAGACAGCTGGTTATCCCCTACCTGCCCATAAAAAGGCACGATCACATTTTCCGTGGAAATGAAATCCTTGTAAATATTATAATAGGCATTGATATCCAGTACAACGCGGCCAATCTTTCCGCGGTAACCCACTTCGTAGGCTGTGACCTTTTCAGGCTTCACCAGGTCGTTATCTGCCGCTGCCGGTGCACCGGCTTGAACAGATGAAACAGAGAAGGCATTTTCATAGGCATTTCTACCTGAGATCTGTACAGAAGTCTGCCCCGTTACAGCGGCTCCTGTAGAGCTAAGATTGAAGGTTCTCACATACCTGTCAAGATTCTCTTCTGCTGAACCTACCAGAATAGCTCTTCCCACGTCAAGGCCAATAAAAAGGTCCTGGGTAGTAGGATATCTAAAACCTGTTTGGACCGAAGCCCTGAAATTATGTTCTCTCAGATCCCCGGCAGTATAGCCCACAGATAATCTCGGTGAAAAGTTTCCTTCAAAAAGTTCGGAATCATCATATCGAATGGACCCGGTAAGTTTCAGGCGCTCATCTAACAATTTCTTCTGAACCTGGGTATAAACCCCGTATTCTTTATAGCTGATAGGACCGTCGTAGTCTGTAAAGATCGTTCCTGAGGAATTAAGTCGGTATTCTCTAAATGATCCGCCCACCTGGATCTCGGCAATATCTTCGGTAAGGTGGGTAAAATTATAATTGGCATCTACGTGTCTAAGCTGGGAGGCATCCTTAAATTGAGATCCTGTGAGTAGATCTGCATCTGTAGTCACATCATTAAAGGCTTCCTGAAATTCCGGAGTACCGGGTTCAAACCGTCCGGTTTCTGCAAATTGTCTTGCCACAAGGTGCGCCTGCTCCTCAGGGGCACCCTGGCTTCTCGCCTGCACAAAAGCACCGGCGTACTGGCCAAACCATTGTTCATCAGATTTCCACCGCCTGTTAACATTGATCCCGGTAAAGCGAATATCATAGGAGTCGCCCGCATCTTCATCGGTAATATATCCCCTCACGAAGAAGTTGTTGTTCTGGACTTCCAGTTTATGCTGCTGCAGGAAAAAGTCCTTTATGGCGTATCTGTTCCCTCCCTGGTAAATGGTGCTTCCAAAGCCCGCTTTTCCAAGATAACTGATCTCGAAATCATCGGCAAATGGACGAAAATGAAGGGCAGCATCAAATTTTACACTTTTAGCCTCATAGTCTGTCAGGTCTTCTTCGGCATATCCTGTACGGCTTACGGCTTGATTAGGTAAGAGACCAACGGCAGCTTCGGGAATTATACCGGCAGCTGCGAGTGCCTCCCCCACTACCCTAATGTTCGTGCTTACTTCATCTCCATAAATATTTAGTCCATCATAGTTAGGATGAGCCCTGGTTCTTCCGGGATTAAGTACATCTTCTTCATTTACCGCATACCAGTCTGTGCCTTCAAGATAAGAGAAGTTCACTTTTGCAGCCCATTTGTTGGAGAACTTATGTGCAAGCCGCACTCCGAAGTCGTAAAAAGGGTTTGTACCGGCTGCATCCTGGGAGGTAAACCCCTGCTTGTAATAAGCACTTATCCCCGGAAAATCAAAAGGATTCTTGCTCTTCATAAACAGAATTCCGTTAAAGGCATTAGCTCCATATAAGGCCGAAGAAGCTCCGGGTAAAAGTTCTACACTGTAAACATCAAGTTCTGTCATTCCCAGCAGGTTACCTAACACAAAATTCAATGCAGGGGAAGAATTATCCATTCCGTCTACCAGCTGCACAAATCTGGTGTTGTTAAAAGTGGCAAAACCCCGGGTATTGACCGATTGAAACGTAAGGCTGTTGGTATTGACATCCACGCCCTTCAGGTTTTCCAGTCCGCCATAGAAGGAGGCAGATGGGGTATTTCGAATTTCTTTCAATCCATAATGTTCAATGGTAACCGGAGATTCAAATATCCGCTCGGGCGTACGCGAGGCCGAAACTACGATCTCGTCCAGGGAAGTACCTTCGTTGAGAACAATTTCAAGATCAGTAGCATTATCTCCTGTTACCTGCACTTTTTTCTCCTGGTATCCCATGCTGGAAACAGCCAGAGTAAAAGGTGGGTCTTGAGTAACCGTAAGGGAAAACCTTCCGTCAAGATCGGTAGCTGTACCCTGAGTAGTTCCAAAAACGAGAATGTTCACTCCCGGTATAGGAGAATTATTGCTGTCCACTACTCTACCCGAAACAGTTGTCTGGGAGAAGGAGGAAAAGCAGCAAAGAATGAAGAAAAGCGAAAAAAAGTTTCTCATAAATGTCGATTAATAAGTTTTGGTATTGTGAATATAAGATAATATCTATTAATTAACTTTATTTAACATATAAACAGAAAATCATTTTTTTCTGTCTGTGACTATTTTTCTCACCTCATGACCTTCAGATTTTTCTTTTTCCTTAGCTTTATAGGACAAACAAATCGTTATGAAGCTAATTGCAAACATTATCATAGGAATGAGCCTGCTGGTCTTTACCCAAACCTGCAGTAACAATGAACAGGAAGAAGAAAGATCTGCTTCGGCTATCGTGAAAGAAAATGCTATGGAAGTAACCGGTACAATTCAGGAACAGGGGATCACCTCCTATCAATATGGTACGCATACCATCACGACCGTCAACGATGAATATTATGCGCTCAAGAGCGAAGCCGTTGATCTCGATGATTACATTGATGAAGAAGTTACCATAGTGGCTGAGAAAATCGAAGGCTACCCCCTATCCGGCGGACCGGAATATCTTTTGGTGCTGGAAGTGAAGTGAAGTTAGAAGTACGAAGTTAGAAGTACGAAGTAGTGATCAGTGGTCAGTAGTTGGAAGGCTGTAAAAATGCACAGTACCGAGCTTGAATGGAGTGATGTGAGGAAGTTCTTAGAATAGATCCTGGGAATTTCATCTTACGAGGAGAAGAGAA
>CAYLZB010000086.1:9843-10175 GCA_964388165.1 uncultured Flavobacteriaceae bacterium
GGAATATCTTCTGGTGCTGGAAGTGAAGTGAAGTTAGAAGTACGAAGTAGTGGTCAGTGGTCAGTGGTCAGTGGTCAGTGGTCAGTAGTTAGTAGTTAGTAGTTGGAAGGTAGTAAAAATGCACAGCATCAAGCTTGAATGGAGTGATGTGTGGAAGTCCTTAGGAGTAGATCGCAGGAATTTATCTTACGATCGAAGGAGAAGAGAAGCCTGGGTTCTCAATACGTTTTTTGACCGTCAGTTCGGGTGATCCCGAGGACTCGGGATCGTATCAAGAACCGGTCAAAAAACACTCGAACTCACGGCATTTATTTTTTCAAATAATCCAACAC
>CAYLZB010000087.1:0-10103 GCA_964388165.1 uncultured Flavobacteriaceae bacterium
CAGCAAAAAATGAAAGGCGGCGACTACAATATCTCCTATGTTCCTGTCGAAAAGCTCAACAGGTTGGTTAAGGGAAATCATCAGGGAATTGTAGCTAAAATTTCACCGGTAGAGTTTGCTGATCTGGAAGCAGTAGTGGAGAATTCTCTTCAGAAATCAAATTCTCCTCTCTTTCTTTTGTTGGACCAGGTGGATGATGTGCGAAACTTTGGAGCAATTATTAGAACAGCCGAATGTTCTGGTGTCGACGGGATCATTATTCCCAAAAAAGGGGCCGCTCCTGTAACGGCAGATACTGTCAAAACATCAGCAGGTGCAATTTTTAAAATTCCATTGATCAAGGTAGATCATATTAAAGATGCTATTTATTATATGCAGGCTTCAGGAATAAGGGTGGTTGCAGCCAGCGAGAAAACAGACGAACTCCTTTACGCTGTCGATTTCACTCAACCAACCGCTCTGGTAATGGGTAATGAAGGAAAAGGTATATCAGATTCTGTTCTAAAGCTCGTAGACGAAAAAGCCAAGTTACCTATGCAAGGGACTATCGGCTCTCTCAATGTATCTGTGGCTTGCGGTGCATTTTTATTTGAGGTGGTAAGGCAAAGGTTAGGATGACCGGCCAGGCAGACGCTCTATACCTGGTCTGCATTATTATCTTCCTTTCGTGTTTTATAGTGGTAAATATACTGGGACTCTTCTTCCCCATCCGGATTTTCTATAAAATTTCCGTTCTCATCAAAATGGCGCATGAAGGGGTCATCTTCTTCCTTATAAGTTTCCTTTTCCCATTCATACTTTGGAGCCCGGGCAATGTTCTTCCGATAGATCACCGCAAACAAAAGGCCGGACAAAAGTCCAGCAAGATGTCCCTCCCATGAAATTTCGGGATCGATTGGAGTGATGTACCATAGAAGACCACCATAAAGGAAAACAACGATAAGTGAAAGGGCAACCAACCTGTAATACCTGGAGAAAATTCCTTTAAAAAAGAGAAAACCTGCCAATACATAGATCATACCTGAAGCTCCTATATGGAAAGCAGGTCTTCCAATAATCCAGGTAATGAGGCCAGAAAGCAGAAGTCCCAAAAAAAGGATTTTCCAACTTAGTTTTCTGTAGAAATAGAAAAGGGAAAGGGTAAGCACGAAAAGCGGAACTGTATTATGGAACAAGTGCTTGATACCACTGTGTATAAAAGGAGAAAAAACAATTCCTCTAAGGCCTTCCAGAGTGCGGGGGTAAACACCAAAGACCGTGAAATCCCATCCAAATCTTATTTCCATCCAAAACACGATCCATATCGCCAGAACAAATAGTAAAGGATAACCTACTACTCCCGTGGTAAAAATAAATGGCTCATGCTTTATCTCCTTTTGAACTTTCATACTATTGCCATAACAATAATTTAGCCACTGAAATCTATGCAGAAAATAACCTCTCAAAAATGACATTTTTCACCCCTTTCTTTCTCATTTAGCTCTTCTCCTGTCAATACGTCATTAAATCTTATCCAAAATCTTTTTCCATTTCTGCACCGTTCCTCAATTTACTATTTTTACCTCATGAATAAACCATTGGCAGAAAGATTACGACCGCATTCTCTAGATGATTATTTGAGTCAGCAACATCTGGTTGGCCCCGAAGCTGCTCTGCGCAAGCAGATAAAAAGAGATATAATTCCCAGTATGATCTTCTGGGGTCCCCCGGGAGTAGGTAAAACCACTCTTGCCAACATCATTGCTGCAGAATCCGGACGACCTTTCTTTACCCTAAGCGCAATTAGCAGTGGAGTAAAAGATGTGAGAGAAGTGATTGAAAAAGCTAAAAAAAGTGATGGATTATTCACCACCAAGAATCCAATCTTATTCATTGATGAGATCCACCGCTTTAGCAAATCCCAGCAGGACTCACTTTTAGGCGCAGTTGAAAAGGGTTGGATAACGCTAATAGGGGCAACAACAGAAAATCCGAGTTTTGAGGTGATCCCCGCCTTACTTTCCCGAAGTCAGGTTTATATTCTCAATTCTTTTTCCAAAGATGACCTTATTGCGCTGCTTGAGCGGGCTATGAGGGAGGATGAGATCATTTCAAAGATACCTGTTGAGCTAAAAGAAACAGAAGCCCTGCTTAGGCTTAGCGGAGGAGATGCAAGGAAATTGCTGAATATTTTCGAGCTGGTAGTAACTTCTGAAGAAGAGGAAAAGGTTGTGGTGACCAATAAAATGGTCCTTGACAAAGTACAGCAAAATACAGTTCTCTATGATAAAACCGGAGAGCAGCATTATGATATAATCTCAGCCTTTATCAAATCTATTCGGGGTAGCGACCCTAACGCTGCTGTTTATTGGCTGGCTCGGATGATAGAAGGAGGGGAAGATGTAAAGTTCATCGCCCGACGACTTTTGATCCTGGCTGCCGAAGATATCGGAAATGCCAATCCTACAGCCCTCATTCTTGCCAATAACACTTTTCAGGCTGTTTCGACCATAGGACATCCGGAGTCACGGATCATTTTAAGCCAGTGCTGCATCTACCTTGCAACATCTCCGAAATCCAATGCCTCCTATATGGCAATAAATGAAGCTCAATCCACTGTAAAAAAGACAGGGAATTTACCTGTCCCCCTGGCTATTCGGAATGCACCCACAAAGCTCATGAAGGACCTGGGATATGGCGAGGATTATAAGTATGCTCATAGCTATGAGGGTAACTTTGCTGCAGCCGAGTTCCTGCCAAAAGAAATAAGTAATACCACCTTTTTTCATCCCGGCAACAACCAAAGAGAGCAGGCACAGAGAGACTTTCTTCAAAAAAGATGGAAAGGTAAATATGGCTATTAATTAGCCGGTCTATAGATCACATTTACCAGCTGCTGAGTATTGGGATCTAAATATTCCACGACCAGGTTCCCCCGGGTGTCAAAAAAGGCATTTCCAGTAATATTTTTTGAGGAGTATAAGTAGTTGTCTCCCCCACCCGACTTAATAAGACTTGCGAATTCATCTATCTGACCTTCCCTGAACATTGCGAAACCTTCAGGTGTAGGTTTTAGTTGATAATTAACAGCTCCATTTATAAATTCGGCAACTTCATCATTTGAAACATTTTTCTTTTCTACAGCCGTTATTACAGGATCTATAACAACCTCAGCAGGTTCAGCAGGAGGTGTAGGATCTATCATTTTTTCAGCAGGAGTTGGTTCCTTTTTTACAACCTGATCTTGAGGAACAGGATCAATGACCTCTGGATTTTTCAGTAGCTCTTCAAAAGAGGTAAAAGCCTCTCTTAGTGCTTCATGATATGATCTTTTAAAATCCTTTTCCCGGCTAACTCCTGTTTTGGTGGTGAATACTACCTGATTATTACAATCTTTTAATGTGACGTAAAGCCGTGACCTGAATAATCCCGATTTACTATGGACATCGGCCTGCAGTACATCACAAGAATTGATTCCAGGAGGAACTCCTTCTTTGTAAAAAACCTCAAAACCATATTTCTCAAATAGAAAAGCAGTAAGTGCATTAACTTCAAACTGATTTTCATGTTTTAGAAATTCAAACTTTTCGGGAACCCGGACGTACTGAAACTTTTCGAGATCCTGGGAGAAAAGTTCCCCTGCTCCAACTAAACTAATTATGAAAAAAAAGAAAAAAGCTCTCATTCTCTACTAAACAATAGCTGGAAACCAATTTGGACCGAAGCATTACGGGCCTTGGCAAGGTTTGTATAATCCAGCAGGTTATCTGCAGCAAGATAAACATTAAAATTGTATAATCTGGCAGCAAACATAAGCCCCACATTAGAGAAGGAATAGGAATCTGCAGTGTAGGTTATTCTGCCCCTAAAGTTTTCACTAAAGGTCCTGTCGTAATATAAAGTAGTAGCATAGTTCAGGCCACGAGGTCTTTTCATGGCAAAGAAATGTGCGCCCAAATGGTTAAAGTATCTTCTCCTCCCCATAGGCCGGTAACAGTTACAGGGTTCGGCATTTTCAGAAAAACCGTAGTCCAAAGATGCATTGATCTTGACGGGGCGCCAGGTCACATAGGAATTGGTTAGCGTTTCATCCCTCAGATTCCGGTCAAGTTCATCTTCCCATTCGTCCCAATACTCACGCGTACCGGGGAAAAGCAATTCGATCCCATCCGTTTGATAATCTCCGTAATAACGATAATTTTCAACACCTTTTGTTTGCTGCATAAATCCGATATCTAGGATGCTTCCGGTAACACGGTATTGATCGGAAGGATACCAGGTAAACCCGGCATCAAATCCCAATCCCAGGTTACCTCCCAAAAATGCCCTTTTTCCGATCTTAGCCATAGTTCCCATTCCTGAAACATTTTCAGATTCCAGAAGATCTGCATAACCCGCAGTATTTATTAGGATATCTACATTACTCATGTAGTGACGGTACAGGTTAGGACCTTCGGGAGACAGCTCGGTCCTGAAAGTTCCCCGATTACCTACACTATAAGCATTAAAAACTCCGGAATATATTTTACCCCGAAAACCATAATTGAGATCTTCGGAATAATAATTCGTGAAGCCTAAATGAAAGACATTTAATGCATCGGCTGTAAAAGCAACATCTGAAAAGTCGAAATTCTTCCCAATGTAATCTTTATTTCCCTCATAGGCCAAAAGCGCTGGATCCTTGGGGAAATACGCAAAGGCATCCAGTTCCTGGTAAATTCCAGCAGTGTAATACCTTCTTTTTTTATCACGCCAACCTATGGAGAATATTTCAAGTTGCTGGTTAACTGCAAAAAAGTCCTTCCGCGTTAGCTTAAAAAGAGTTTCTCTAATCCTGTCATTTATGGAACCTCCATCATCTTTAAATATATCGTACAAACTTACTCCCGAAGATCCTGCCGATACATGGATCTGAGACAAAAGCGGGAGCCCGATATGCATATCGAAATTAGTCTCTGCACCCGGATTCGTGAGCAGGGTTTGGGGCAGATCATCAAAATTATACAGGAGCTGTTTGTTTTGAGCCTTGACGGCCTGTGAAAAGGTCAATATGAGAAATAAAAATATTATTCTCATGATCTGAATTCAAAGTAGTAGAATCCTTTGGATTCCAGCTTCAGAGATCCATCAACAGCAATAGAGTCATGCCGGGTAATCTCAACAGATACTTTGATACTTCTTCTAATTTTACCAATTTGATCTTCGAAAATGGTTTCGGTATAATCTACTGTTGATGGATCACCGGAACTCCCCGGTGGAACAGGAATTACAATTGTATGTTGAACTGCATTGGAAGGAGAAAGAAATCGAATAGTCGCAGTTAAAGGACTCTGAAAAGTATTGGTAAACCTAAAATTAAAGTCGGCTCTAACCAGGTCGTTCTGTATATAATCGTCATCCAGGAAATCCAGCCTTGTTTCATCACCGGCAGTAGCCTCTCCACCAGAAGTGTTTGTGAAGTCATCATTAGTGATGGTGAAAAAAATAAGATCTAATGCGGCTTCGGGAGTTAGAATGATCTCCTCATATTGGTCGAGATCCACGTCCTTAACACAGGAATAGTTAAGTAGAAGTAGCGTCAAAAATGATATTTTTAACAGGCTTTTTTTCAACGACATGCTCTTGCGGTTCTTTATCAAACGAAAACCTCTACGACTTATTACAAGTACCGGGTCAATTCCTTCATTTCCATAACCTGTTGATGATCTGGTGAATATTCAGTTTTATAATAATTATATAGAATTGCTTTCATTCCAAAATCTTTGGCTCCCATAATATCTGCTTCAAAATTGTCGCCTATCATTATACTCTCTTCAATTTTTGCTGCAGCATTGTCTAAAGCCACCTTAAAGATCAGCTTATTAGGCTTTTTCACCCCCACATCTTCGGAAGTTGTAATTGTCCTGAAATATTTCATAATTCCTGAACTTTCCAATTTCTTATGCTGAACCTCTTTAAATCCATTTGTAATAATATGCAGCTCATACTGCGGATACAGATATTCCAAGATCTCTTTAGTTCCTTCCAGCAAATGATTGTGGTTTGGAAGATGATCTATATAATCAATACTTAACTGTTTGATTTTGGAATCGGTAACATTGACTTTCATTCCATCAAAAGCATCCCTTAGCCGGCCAAACCTTAAATCATCCTTAGTCACCTTGTCTTCCCTGTATAATTTCCAGTAGTTCTCGTTTATTGGCGCATAAACTGCTAAAAAATCTTCCAGCCTCACTTTGATCTGATGCTTCGCGAAAATTGAATCAAAAGCCAAACCCGAATTTCGGTCAAAATCCCACAAGGTATGGTCCAGGTCAAAAAAAATGTGACGGATGTTACTGAATTTCATTTAATGTCTTTAAAATTGAAAAATTTCTTCTCGCATTGGCATATTCCGAAAAATCTATGTTGCTAAAAACAGAAATGAGGCTGCCATTCACTATTGCTATTTGTCGCTTTAATTCTAAAACCTTAAAGTCAATTTCACTTTCCTTCATTTTACCAAAAGCTTCAGAATTAATTGCGTAAGGATATATAAGTAAAGGCGTGGTAATTTCAAAATTGAGGTCATAAAAAAGAAAAGGAGTGCACGTTCCGGCTCTTAATCCTAAGGCTTCGGGATATCCCATGGAAAAATCTTTCTGAAATTCAAGTTCAACCATGTGATTATAGGAGTCTGGCAGCAGCAAATTGTAATGAGTGTTGATAGCACTGCGAACAGGTCTTTTAATTATTTGTTCCAACCTCTTTTTCTCTTCTTTTAGAACGGCAAATTTTTGATTAGCATAGAAACCTGGCTGTAGGCCAACTTCCGCATAATCTGCAACAGACTTGATCAAACTCTGGAACTCCAACCTGTTGTGATTGATGTTCCTGTCATGGGTGGAAAAATCACTAACCTGAAACATGAACTTCATTGGCACTTTATACTTTCGCAAAAATTGGATCACCTTGGAATAAATATCATAGGGATCCTTTTTTAGCTTGGTCATCACCTGGAACCTGTGCAGTACATACTTAGGTTTAAACCTAATAAGGTCCAGTAAAAGCCCAAGGACCACCCGCACTATTCCTTTCTTTTTATAACAATAAGCTTCGGTAACTGACACAATGGTCTGGGTTCGGAATTCTCTCTTAGGAAAATCCTGACTGGGAAATTTATTCTTGAGCACCCTTTTAAATTTTTCAGCCCAGATATCAATAACCGGCTTTTTCAAAAAACCATTTTGAAACGCCAGACTTTCACTAGCCTGAAATCTTCCTTCCTTATCTTTTACATGAGGAAGATATTCTTCATACCTGCTAAGTAAATAAAAAGAAGCAGCAAAAATGTCAAAAGGAATAGAACTCGACTCCCCAACGGAGAAAAAACACGGCACATCATCCCACTCCTGAACCCTTACTTCCAGGTCACTTATTCCCTGCTCCAACAAAAGGTCCACATTTTGGATAAAGACCTCATTAGCCAGACTCTGCTTCCCATAAGAGATCTTCATTCCTTCATGAGCCACAAACTCCTCTATTTTAGAAGTGAAACCAACCGGTACTCCCAAAATTTGGGTACAGATATGTTTAAAAACATAAGTTATCCGCGGAGTGATCTTTTGAGTGTATACCAGGAGCATATATAAAGATTACAGCAAACCTTCATCGGCAAAGCTGAAGTAAGAATGTTCGGTTATAATAATATGATCCAAAACTTTAATGTCGAGGCTTTCACCTGCAGTTTTGAATTTTTGAGTAAGCTGTTTATCTGCTGTACTAGGGTTCAAATTTCCTGAAGGATGATTATGCACCAGAATAAGTGCTGTGGCCCCCAAATGCAAGGCCTGTTTAAACGCAAGCCGCACGTCAACCAAAGTACCTGTTATACCTCCCTTACTAAGCGGAAGCTCTTGTATCACCTTATTTGAATTGTTTAGATATAAGATCCAGAACTCCTCATGAGGTAATTCCCCAATTTTGGGTTGCATCAACTCAAAAACTGAGCTGCTTGATGATATCTTTTTCTTTTCAAGCGCCTCTGAAGACCGGCGTCTTCTTCCCAGTTCCAGGGCTGCGACTATAGTTAAAGCACGTGCCTCTCCTATCCCCTTTACATCCATGAGCTGCGATACAGAGAATCTTCCTAACTCACTTAGGTTATCCTGAGCCTTTGCAAGAACTTTTTTACAAACCTCTACCGCCGATTCATTCTTACTTCCTGATCCAATGAGAATTGCAAGTAACTCCGCATCACTCAAATACTCCCGTCCTTTCTGAAGCAACTTTTCTCTGGGTCGATCTCCTTCGGCCCAGTGCTTTATGGTAAAAGAGGAGGGATTTTCAGCCTTCATCAGCACTTTTTATTTAAAGATAACAAATTGAAACAACTACAAAAATGCCATTTTAGGATATCCAGTTTTTGATCTCCTCAAAATCCAACCCACCGTAATTACCACTGCTCATTAATAATAAAACTGAATCCCGATAATTTTGTTCTTTCAGGAATAATTGAAAATCTAAAGGATTAGTAAAAACCGTCAGGTCTTTTCTTCCAAAAGAACTAAATATCTGTTCGCGGGTAATTGGGTCCAGCTTTTTGTTTTCCACTGCTTCTGGAGAAAAGAATACCACAGCTTCATCGGCAGCATCTAAAGTTTTCTGATACTGTTCCAGAAACTCAGAATTCAGGCTACTGTACGTATGTAATTCAAGACACGCGATCAACCTGCGTTGGGGAAATTGATTTTTTACAGCATTAGTGGTAGCCAGAACTTTAGAAGGACTATGAGCAAAATCTTTATACACTACACAACTGCCGGTTTCTGCAATCTTCTCCATTCTTTTGGAAGCTCCCCTGAAGGAACTTATAGCCTCATAAAAGTCTTCTTCGTCAATACCCATGTGCTGGCAGATCCATTTTGCACCGGCAATATTTTGAAGGTTATGTTCTCCAAATACAGCCACAGGCATATCACCCTCAGGAGTCTGAAGAAGAGTTTTCTCATCTTCAATGGTGTAAGGAGGAGTCCTATATGAATGCTTTCGAATGGTATTAGTGGATTCCTTTACAAGCTGCTTCACGTTCTCATCTTCCTCGTTATAAACCAAAATTCCTCCCTTTACTATGGAGTCAATGAAGATTTTGAACTGTTCAATGTATTCCTCAAAAGTGGGAAAAACATTGATATGATCCCACGCAATTCCACTTAACAGAGCAATATTCGGTTTATAAAGATGAAATTTTGGCCGTCGATCTATTGGAGAGGAAAGATATTCATCCCCTTCCAAGACTATAAAGTCATTTTCCTTTGTAAGATGGACCATTGTATCGAAACCTTCCAATTGAGCTCCAACCATATAATCGACTTCCTTTTGATGATATTTTAGAACATGGAGTATCATTGAAGTAATAGTAGTTTTACCATGAGAACCCCCAATAACTACACGAGTTTTATGTTTAGACTGCTCAAAGAGGAACTCCGGGTAAGAATATATAGGTATTTCCAGCCTTTTCGCCTCTAATAACTCCGGATTATCTTCCCGTGCATGCATTCCAAGAATGACAGCATCAAGATCATTGGTAATCTTCTCGGGAAACCATCCAAATTCCCCTGGAAGTAATCCTTTTTTTTCAAGTCTGGATCTTGAGGGTTCATAGATCATATCATCACTTCCGGTTATTAGGTAGCCCTTTTTGTGCAGAGCAAGCGCGAGGTTGTGCATTGCACTACCTCCTATAGCAATAAAATGTAATCGCATTACTTAATTTTTGAGTAAATATAAAGGAATAGAAAGAAAGCGATGAGGGGGATTTTGAGAAAAAAGAACCTGAATTTTGTAACGAAAAGTGATTAATTAGGTCAAACTGTGAGAACATTTTGTCCGATGAACGGTTTTTTTAACTTATCAGGTGTAAAAAAACTCCTAAAAATATTTTATTAATGAAAAAATTGTACTTTTAACCACCCCTACTTCAAAGACATACGTTCATTGAAACGTCACAGTGCTTAAATCTTCTCACTTAACAGGAGTTTAAGTTTTATTGTGCGTGTTTAAATATATATTTGAACCGTAAAAACCAAAAATGAAAATCGATTTAATTTAACACTTAGAGCCTATGCGAATTTTTACTCTGGGTA
>CAYLZB010000088.1:0-10092 GCA_964388165.1 uncultured Flavobacteriaceae bacterium
ATTAGTGCGAAGCAGCACAAAAGTAGCATATCGGCCCCTATAATAAAAATAGCCATTGTGGCCATTGCTATTGGGGTGATCATGATGCTGGTGGCTTTTGCAACAGGGATCGGACTGCAGCAAAAGATAAGGGAAAAAATGTCGGCTTTTACAGGGCACGTCACCATTTCCAGCTATGACAACAATAATTCGCAGGTGTCCTTAATGCCTATCTCGACCGACCAGGATTTTTATCCTGAATTTAAATCGGTTGAAGGTATTGAACATGTGCAGGCAACTGCCTATCTGGGCGGAGTTATTCGAACTGAAAACGACTTTGAAGGCATAATTGTCAAAGGAGTGGGGCCCGATTTCAATTGGGACTATTTTGAAGAATTCCTGATTGCCGGCGAGATGCCCGATGTTACCGGAAATTTGAACAGCGAAGTCCTTATCTCCAGCTATACTGCCAATCGTCTTGGTTTGGAGGTGGGTGACAAGGCAGTGACCTATTTTTTAAGAGACGAGACCAGCCGGAATCCTCTAACCAGGGCTTTTGAGATCACCGGAATTTATAATTCCGGCTTCCAGGAATTTGATGAATTGTATATGCTGGCCGATATAAGGCATGTTCAGCGTATAAATCGGTGGGAGAAAGATCAGGTCGGGAATTTCGAAGTTTTCCTTGAGGATTTTGGTCAGCTGGAAGAAAAAGGGCAGGAGATCTATGAGAATACTGGTTCTTTCCTTGACACCCGAACCATAAAGCAACAATATTATTCCATTTTTGAGTGGTTATCACTGTTCGATTTCAACATTGCGCTCATCATTGGGATCATGATCCTGGTGGCGGGAATAAATATGATCACAGCATTGCTGGTGCTTATCCTGGAGCGAACCCAAATGATTGGGATAATGAAAGCCCTGGGAAGCAGCGATTGGAGCATAAGGAAGATCTTTCTTTACAACGCGGGATATTTGATCCTGTTGGGGCTCTTCTGGGGTAACCTTATTGGCCTTGGTCTTTTATTTGCACAAAAATACCTCAAACTCATTCCGCTCAACCCCGAAACCTATTACGTCACTGAAGCACCTGTGTACATTGGCTGGGAATATATTCTGGGTGTTAACCTGGGTACCCTGCTGTTATGTATGCTTATGCTGCTCATACCTTCCTACATTATCACCAGGATCTCTCCGGTGAAGGCAATGAAATTCGACTAACAAGAGGTGTCAAAAATGCCATTTTCGGCACTCCTTTTGAAGTCTTTTTAAAGCTGCATTTTTTTCTACCTTTGCAGCCGCAAAAAATAAGAAATGGAATACGCTGAAAATATACTAGGTACCATTGGAAATACTCCGCTTGTCAAGATCAATAAATTGACTGAAGGTATAGATGCATTGGTGCTGGCAAAATATGAAACTTTTAATCCGGGGAATTCGGTAAAAGACCGTATGGCGGTTAAGATGATCGAAGATGCCGAAGCCGCCGGACTTTTAAAACCGGGAGGGACCATTATCGAAGGAACTTCAGGAAATACCGGGATGGGCCTTGCTCTTGCTGCTATTGTAAAGGGATACCGGATGGTCTGCGTAATGGCCGACAAGCAATCCAAGGAGAAAATTGATATTTTACGTGCTGTAGGCAGTGAGGTGGTGGTTTGCCCAACCAATGTGGCCCCCGATGATCCACAGTCCTATTACTCTACTTCTAAACGTCTTTCTGAAGAAACTCCGAATTCCTGGTATGTCAACCAGTACGACAACCTTTCCAATACGAAAGCTCATTATGAAAGTACAGGACCCGAGATCTGGAGACAGACCGATGGAAAAGTCACTCACTTTGTAGTGGGAGTTGGTACCGGTGGAACAATTTCGGGCGTTGGAAAGTATCTAAAAGAGCAAAATCCGAACGTTAAGGTTTGGGGAGTGGACACCTATGGATCAGTTTTTAAGAAGTATCACGAGACTGGAGAGTTTGATGAAAAGGAGATCTATCCTTATGTGACCGAAGGTATTGGAGAAGATATTCTTCCTAAAAATGTAGATTTCGATATCATTGACGGCTTTACCAAGGTGACCGACAAAGATGCGGCGATCTACACTCAAAGGCTGGCAAAGGAAGAGGGAATGTTCCTGGGTAATAGCGCAGGAGCTGCTATAAAAGGTTTGCTTCAGCTAAAAGAGCATTTTAAAAAGGATGATGTGGTAGTTATCTTATTCCATGATCACGGAAGTCGCTACGTTGGCAAAATGTTCAATGATGATTGGATGCGAAAAATGGGATATATCGACTAGATTCAAAGTTCAAAGTTCATAAATAAGTCGAATTGTTGTCAACTTATTTCAGGACGGGTCAATATTAAAAGGCTGCTTAGAAATGAGCAGCTTTTTTTATGCGAATGATTTCCTGGTCACGGTTCTTATTTCTTGAAGTGGTTTTCATTCGATATTGGCACTTATTTTTTAGTTCTGAGACTGAAGTTTCTGTACTTCTTCTGATTTTTGAACAAGCCAAAACAGAAACGCTCCGGTAAAGTAAAGAAGTACATCCACAACATCTGATGTATATCTTTCAGTTACATCAGGGAGATAGATCTCGAAATAAATAGAATAAAATGCTGCAAGAGAAAAGGCTGAAAACAGGGAAATTTTGATCTGCTCATCCTTGCTGAAGAACCTGATCACGAAAAGACAGATGCTCAGCACGATTGGAAGGCACAGGAGATCATTTAGATAGGAGGAAAAGAATTTCGGAAGGATAGAGGTTAAATTGAGCAGCAGCAAATTCAGCAGGAAGATGGTAAGGCAGACCCAAAAGAATAGCAGGATCTTTCTCATATCAGGAAAAGTGCTGTAATAAAAGCCAGGGCTCCGCCAATGATCATCACTGCCAGCCATATATTGAATCCCACTTTCTTCAGTCCCGATCTAAACTTGCTCTTTTTCTTTGGTCCCGGATCTTCCTTCATCTTTTCTGAATTATCCTTCGGGACAACCTGTTTCCGCTCCATACCTCATGGTTTTGCAATAAGATAAAAGTTTTGAGTCAAAATTCTTTGCGTCAGCAGCCGATTTAACCGGGAATTAAGAGTTCCAACTGTATAATAGCTATTAGAGATCATTACTTAAAAAGAAGGAGGAATTGTGCAGCTGTCGGAGAATACTATATTTTAGCGGGTTCAAAAATGACAATTATGATAAGAATTTTGTTGGCTTGCCTGTTGGTAGCCGGTTTTGTTAGCTGTAAACAGGAAAGTTCTCCAGAGGTGGACAATGAGGTTAGGGAACCCGCTCTTACCTACCTTGCTCTCGGAGATTCCTATACAATTGGAGAAAGTGTAGAGCCCGAGGAAAGATGGCCGGTACAGCTCACTGAAAGATTGAGAGCAGATGGTATTGCAATGCAAGATCCCCAAATCATTGCCACTACCGGTTGGACCACACAGGATCTACTTCAGGCAATGGATTCGCAGCTGAAAAATGAAAAATATGATCTCGTTTCTGTTTCTATTGGAGTGAACAATCAATACCAGGGGAAATCTATTGATGCCTATAGGGAAGACCTTTATGAGGTTTTTGAAAAAGCTGTCACTTACTCAAAGAACGGAGCTGCCGGTGTGTTTGCTGTAAGTATTCCCGACTACGGTGTAACTCCTTTTGGTGCACAAAATGCTGAGAAGATCGCAAGGGAGTTGGATGAGTTCAACAGAGTTTTTGAAGAAGTAGCATCAGAATTTGGTGTGGATTTCTATAACATTACACCAATATCAAGGGAAGCAGCCAATCAACCTGAGCTTATCGCCGAAGATCAACTTCACCCGAGTGGCAAAATGTATGAGCTGTGGGTGGAACATTTTTATCCTGAAGTAAAGCAAAAAGTAAGCAGGTAAAATTAACAGTATCTGTAAGGTTTCTCCTGCATAAAAGTTCTTCTTCCCTGGTGGGGATATGGAATTATTCCATATTTTTATTTAATGCGGGAAGATTACTTACATTATTTGTGGCAGTTCCAGAAGTTCAATAGTTTGGACCTCAAAACCGTTGAAGGTAGTAAGGTTCAGGTAATTTCTCCCGGTCTTCAAAATCAGCTTTCCGGCCCCGATTTTTTCAATGCACGACTTTTAATTGGAAACCAGGAATGGGCGGGAAATGTGGAGATACATCTTCGCTCTTCAGACTGGTATATGCATGGGCATGAGACCGATCCTGCTTATGATAATGTGATCCTTCACGTGGTGTGGGTGCACGATGTGGAAATTTTCCAAAAAGATAACTCTCCGTTGCCGGTCATTGAGTTGCAAGGGCTTGTTTCTTTCGAAAGCCTTCAAACCTATCAGGAACTTTGTACTGACAATTCATTGAAGTGGATCAGCTGTCAGGAGGATTTCTCCCATGTTGATGACTTTCTTTTGAACAATTGGCTGGAAAGGCTATATGTAGAGAGGCTCGAGAAAAGATCTGCACTAATAGAGGAACTTCTTTTAAAAGCTGCCGGAGATTGGGAGGCAGTGCTTTTTCAAATGCTGGCCCGAAATTTCGGTCTTAATGTGAATGGGGAGGCTTTTTTGAGTATTGCGGTCTCCATTCCATTTGCCGTGACAAGAAAAATGAACCTTCTTCAATTAGAGGCTTTGCTTCTTGGGCAGGCAGGACTTCTCGACAGGGATCAAGAAGATCCTTATTTTCAAAAGCTCAAGCAGGAGTTCTTTTTCCTGAAGCACAAATTCAAACTTCCTTCCGGGGGCATCCTCCCGGTAAAATATTTCCGGCTTCGCCCCGACAATTTTCCCGAATTGAGGCTGGTGCAACTCGCAGCTGTTTACTACAAACAAAAGTCACTTTTCTCTGCTCTTCAAAAATGCAGCACCCCGCAACAGGTTTATGAGCTATTTGATGCAGAATTGAGCGATTTCTGGAATACTCATTATACATTCTCCCGAAGCCATTCACCCCGTAAAAAGAAGCTGACAAAGAAGTTTATTGATCTGTTGATCATAAATACCGTTGTTCCCATACAATTCTCTTACCTTAAAAGTAAAGGAAAAGATGGGCTGGATACTGCACTGCCATTAATAAAAGCCATCGCTCCCGAGCATAATGAGGTCATTAGTCAGTTTCGGTCCCTAAGACCTTCAGTAGCACCCGGGGCAATGGAGTCCCAGGCCCTTTTACAGCTAAAAAAAGAATACTGTGAGAGAAAGGCTTGCCTGAGTTGTGCAGTGGGATTAAAGATACTTCAGCAACAAGCTCAATTTTAATATCTTTGCCATATGCAGAAATGGGTCAACCAAATAAGGAATTTTTTTGAGAGACATGGCTTCTATGTTTCCTCCCGCTTTGCAGATAAGCTGGGAATGAGAGCCAAGAATGTCCGCCTCTTCTTTATATACCTCTCATTTGCAACCTTTGGGATAGGATTTGCCATCTATCTTACCCTGGCTTTTCTCCTGAAGTTCAAGGATATGATCTATTCAAAACGCACTTCGGTTTTCGATCTCTAAGAAAGGCGCTACGCCTTACCTCCTGTGGATTAACGTTTTCTTTGCAATTTAACTAGATAAAATTTGAAAACGTTAATATTTTTAGCATCTTGCTTCGCCGAAAATTCCATTTAATATTATTCTAAAATTCTTATATGAGAAAGTCGATACTTTCATTATTATTTTCTGTTTTCTTTTTGACATCCTATGCGCAGGATCTTGAGGTTAAGGTCCAGGTGGAGAATCCGTCCAAGGTGATCAATGATGGTTTGGTAGATCTTGAAGTTACCGGTGGGACTCCTCCATATGAATACAAGTGGTCCAACCAAAGTACTCCTCTTGATGCATCCCGTGCAGGGGCACTCGTGGAAGGGGTTGATTATACCGTGACTGTTACAGATGCAGCAAACAATACTGTTACCAAGACTTTTAAAGTACCTGCAGAAGCTATTACAGAACATTTCAATGGAACCTTTGCGCCAATCGTGGCCAGTATGGGAAGCGTTCTGTTCTGGGATCCATTTTCGGCTATAGGAATATATGATCCTGTGGTGTATGCCGATTTTAAAAGAGTGGCAGCGCCTAACTGGGAAGCCCGTGCCGATGGACGTTATGTTCTTGAGCAATGGCTTAAGCCCGAAGGAGCAAGTGTAGAGGAAGGAGAGGCCATTGCTATTGTGGTCAAAGATGGTACCGAAGAAAGCACAGCATACGCTAATGCCACCGGAAAGTTGGAATATCTCGTACAGGAAGGTGGAGTAATTTACAACTCAGAGAACGTAGAGCACGTAATAGAGCAGGGAGCTCATTATTTGGCAGCGATAAGGTATGATGAGCCAATTCCATTGCTTCACCCTAATGGCGATCTGCAGCAAAAGGACATTCCTTTTATTGTAATATGGCTGGTGCTGGGAGCACTATTCTTTACTATAAGAATGGGCTTCATCAATATTAGAGGATTCAAACATGCCCTTGACCTGGCAAAAGGAAAGTATGATGACCCAAATGCTCCTGGACAGGTTACTCACTTCCAGGCATTGGCAACTGCTGTCTCCGGAACTGTAGGTTTAGGAAATATTGCCGGGGTTGCAGTGGCGATCTCCTTAGGTGGGGCCGGTGCTACAATGTGGATGATCGTGGCAGGGCTTCTGGGAATGTCTTCCAAGTTTGTTGAATGTACCCTGGGGGTAAAATATCGCTTCATCAATTCTGAAGGTCGCGTGTTCGGTGGGCCAATGAACTATTTGAGGTACGGACTTGAAAAAAGGAACATGGCAGGATTTGGAAAATTCCTTGCTGTTTTCTTCGCCATTCTGGCTATTGGTGCCTCATTTGGAGGTGGTAATATGTTCCAGGCAAACCAGTCTTTTGTAATTCTTGCGGGAGAATTCCCGGCCCTCGTAGGGAATGGATTCCTGTTTGGAGTTGTTGTCGCTATCCTTGTTGGAATAGTGATCATTGGAGGAATTAGTAGTATAGCCAAGGTAACGGGAAAAATTGTTCCTATTATGGCGGCAGTTTACATCATTGGTGCCCTTGTGGTGATTGGTGTAAATATTGAAAATATTGGTCCTGCATTCGCAGCGATCTGGGATGGGGCCTTTAGCCCAAGCGCTTTAAAAGGTGGCGTGATAGGAGTGTTGATCGTAGGTTTTCAAAGAGCGGCCTTCTCGAACGAAGCAGGGGTTGGATCTGCGGCTATTGCCCACTCGGCAGCCAAGACTCACCACCCGCCGTCTGAAGGATTTGTTGCATTACTTGAACCATTTATCGACACAGTGGTAGTTTGTACGCTTACTGCACTGGTTCTAATTTTTACAGGAATGCACGAAGTAGAAGGAGTAGGAGGGGTTGAACTTACCTCTACCGCCTTTGGAAGTGTGATCTCATGGTTCCCATATGTACTTGCAGCAGCAGTTTTCCTTTTTGCTTTTTCCACTATGATCTCCTGGTCTTATTACGGAATGAGAGCCTGGACCTACCTATTTGGTAAGAGTAAAAAGATGGAATTGATATATAAAGCTCTTTTCCTTGTTTTTGTAGTAGTTGGAGCTTCTGTGAGTTTAGGGGCCGTACTGGACTTCTCAGATATGATGATCCTGGCTATGTCTTTCCCCAATATCATTGGGCTCTACATTATGTCTGGTGAGGTGAGAAAGGATCTTGGTGAATACTCCAGAAAGTTAAAAGCCGGAGAATTATTTCAGAAGCCTGAAAAAGACCGGGTGAAAAAAGCTTCTTAAGCTTAAGGCACATACATGAAGAACTGGAGATCCCATTTTGTTTTCAATAGAAGTCAGCAAAATGGGATCTTTGTTTTGGTAGCTCTTATAATTGCGCTTCAATTAGTCTATTTCTTTTATCCTTTTACTTCGGAAGATATTTTCAAACCAGAAGAAGAAGAGATAGTCCGGCAACTTCAACGATCGATAGATTCATTAAAATTGGCTGCTTCTGAAAAAGGCCCGGTCGAGGTCGTGCCTTTCAATCCCAATTTTATTTCAGATTATAAAGGATACCTGCTTGGGATGTCTGTAGCTGAAATCGATCGGCTTCATGAGCATAGAAAGAAGAACCTTTGGGTGAATTCGGCTGAAGAATTTCAGGAGGTGACCGGAGTGTCAGATTCTCTGCTGAAGATCCTCTCTCCATCCTTCAGGTTTCCCGAATTCCGGCAGAAAACTTCCGAAGGAAATAAGGTGTCAAAAATGGCATTTTCGGAACCTCTTTCCAAAGCTGATCTGAATAGCGCAACAGCCGAAGACTTAAGGCGGGTGAATGGTATAGGTGAAAAACTTTCGGCCAGGGTCGTAAATTATCGGAATAGTTTAGGTGGCTTCCGGGCAGATTTTCAGCTCTACGATGTGTATGGGCTATCGCCTGAAGTAGTTGAAAAGGCTCTGCAGCGTTTCGAAGTCAAGAAAGTGGCAGGAGATAAACTGGATCTCAATGAAGTTACACTCATGCAGCTCACAGAGCTTCCTTACTTCAATTATGAGCAGGCGCGGGCTATTATCAAATACCGGGAGGAGGTAGGGGAGATAAGAAATATGGAGGAATTAAGGCAGATTAGGAATTTTCCCATAGAAAAATTAGACAGAATTGCCCTATATTTGACCATCGACCGGAAAAACTGAGTTTTTCTCAATCCCAAATTACTTTAGAGGTAACAAAAAACATTCAGAATATAACTTTATGAACAGCAGATATTTTACAGAAGAACACGAATTATTCCGCAAAAGCTTTCAGGAATTTTTGCAAAAGGAGGTAGTGCCGCACATTGAAAAATGGGAGAAAACCGGCACTATTGAGCGCTTTATCTGGGAAAAATTCGGAGAAATGGGATACTTCGGGCTTAATTATTCCGAAGAATACGGAGGGCTTGACCTTGACATCTTCTATACGGTGATCTTCCTGGAAGAATTGCAAAAGATCAATAGTGGCGGATTTGCAGCGGCTATGTGGGCCCATGCCTATCTTGCCATGACGCATCTTGCCAAAGAAGGAGACGAGGAGATCAAACAAAAATACCTTGCACCCAGTATTAGTGGAGAGAAGATTGGCTGCCTTTGTATTTCAGAACCATCGGGCGGGAGTGATGTTGCAGGTATGAGAACAACTGCTGTTAAAAAAGGAGATAAATATGTGATCAATGGCTCCAAGACCTTTATTACGAATGGAGTTTATTCAGATTACCTGGTGGTGGCTGCAAAGACAAATCCGGAATTGAAAAGCAAGGGGATGAGTATCTTTGTGATCGATAGGGATACTCCGGGAATTTCGGCTACCAAACTCGATAAACTTGGTTGGAGAGCATCAGACACTGCAGAACTCGCTTTTGATAATGTAGAGATCCCTGCTTCAAATCTTATGGGAGAGGAAGGAAAAGGATTTCCATATATCATGCAGCACTTTGCTTTTGAAAGGTTGATCATGGGGATCAATGCCCATGCCCGAGCCGAATTCGCACTTGATTATACTTTGCAGTACATGAAGGAAAGAGAGGCTTTTGGGACCACTATTGATAAATTTCAAGCGCTTCGTCACACCTATGCCGACATGGCCAGTGAAGTGGAAATGGCTAAGGAATTCAATTATTCTATTGCCGAAAGAATGCACCGCGGAGTTTATGTTGTTAAGGAAGCCAGTATGTCGAAACTCCTTTCTACAAAGATCGCCGATGAGGTGATCTATAAATGTCTTCAGTTCCTGGGAGGATATGGTTACATGGAAGACTATCCGTTAGCACGTTTACTCCGTGACAGTAGACTTGGACCTATTGGAGGAGGTACTTCAGAGATCCTTAGAGAGATCATCGCTAAGATGGTGATCGACGGAAAAGAGTATAAACCGGCAGCCAAGTAGGTTTAAGGTTCAAGGTTTAAAGTTTAAGGTTAGGTTTTGGGTTGCCAGTAGCTAGTTACCAGTTGTGATGCCAATAACCAATGACTAATAACTAGTAACCAATCCATTTGGGATTTGGAGCTTGTAAATTGGTACTTTTTGCTACTGATTTCCCTATGGAACTTTTTTTCCAAAATAAATATTCGAATAATTGTGGGTTTGCAATAATGGATTATCTTTGCACCCTAATTTTTAAAGAAAGGAGGTGACACTATGTTAATTATAC
>CAYLZB010000089.1:0-9796 GCA_964388165.1 uncultured Flavobacteriaceae bacterium
CACCAAATTCCAACTTTTTAAACTGCACCAAAGGCCATATAAAAGGCTGGCTAGTCTATAGTCAGTAGACGGTAGATCGTATTGAGAATTATCTGGAAATGGATTACCCATCCGAGCCCGCGAATACCTAAAAAAATAAGACCTTCCAAAAATGGCATTTTTGGAAGGTCTTGTTTTGAACTATAAAGCTGATCTATTTAGAACATGATAAATCCGCCTCTACCTCTTCCTTTGTTAGGATCTTTACCGCCAAACCTGCTTAGTTTGTAGGTGAAACTAACCATGAAATATTGTTCCAGGATCAATTCCTGCGTATCCTGCACGTAATCTTCGCCAATAACCCTTCGGGTGCTGACGTTTTCGTCTAAAAGATCGTAAACCTTTACCTTCAGCGTCGCATCATCTGAAAGGAACTTATACCCAAGGCTCATGTTCCAGAGAAGGGATGTCGGGTCAAAACCGGGGGCAACGCTTCCGTAGGAAACAAAGGAAATATCATTACCAAAAACGACATTTTTAGGCCAATAGGTTGTGGCTTCCAGTGCGACAGTATGATTTATATACTCCTCTTCCCTTCCATTGCTTATATCATAGTTTGATAAGTTATAGCTCAACTCATAACGCGGATTGATCTCCACCTTGTCGTTGTAATTGTAACCTAACCTCAACGACGGATTAAATCCGTAGCGATCTGCGTTATATCTAAAGCCATTACTGAAGCCTATCTGTCTGTTGTAATTTCCGGACAACCCCAGCCTGTAACTGAACTCCTGCTCTTCCTTTTTATGTCTTTTACTGTATGACATACCTGCATAACCTGAAATTCCGCCATCGAGATTCCTGTAGGTTGTGGTGGTAACAAGGTCTTCATTGGTGATGCTGTAAGGCACTACCTGGTCTTCATACACGGTAGTAGAAGCATAGATGCTCATTCCGCTGCGGGTTGCAAAATCAAAATTCTGGTAACCCATATAAACCCTATGGCTAAAAGTTGGTCTTAGCTCCGGATTTCCAATAATGATGTTTAAGGGGTTAGTAAGATTAGGAACCGGCTGCAATTCTCTTATCGACGGGATCTCAGTATTATTCCGGTAATTGGCATAAATTGATTTACCTCTGGCTATTTCGTAACGAACATTGGTGGTTAAAAACAGGTTGTTGTAGTTGTTCTTAAAATCCACATCTGCAAGAAAATTCCGGTTTTCAAGAGAGGTATGCAATAGCCCCATATCAAAGCCGGCACGCAGTTTTTTTCCTTCATAGCTAAGTCCTGCATTAGGAATATGTTTCAGACTCACAACTTCAAAATCATTGGACAGCAAATTATTGAACTGGCTATACTCTCCCGTCTGCTCATCAAATTCAAATACACTTCTTGTGCTGTTCATATTTTGCGTGTTGAAGTCATAAGAAAGGTCCAAAAACAGCTTTTCGGCCAGTACAGAACGCTGGGTTATTCCGGCTTCATACTCATCTGTGGTGTTTTCTTCATCAATGAATTGATCCTGAATCCGCGTTTCCACAAGTTCTTCTCCCTCTGTATCAAAAAGCTCGGAATAAAAGAAGTTTTCACTTTCCCGCAACTGGTTGGAATTTTCAAAAGAAGCCTCTAAATAAGCGCCACGGCTTCCAAACTTTCGGGTAAAGCTTATCCTGTTGTTCAGGTCTTTACTGTAGATTTCTTCCCTGTCTTCGGTATTGGTAATTAGTTCCCGGTCATTATCAACTCTTTCGGAAGCACTGGTTCTATGTGCGAATCCGTCGCTGATGCTTATGGAAGGGCGCAGTTCAATCCTGGTCATAGTATCCAACTCTACTTCAAACTGCAGGTTGGCCCGGTGATTTTCATTAACAATATTTGCATTCGAAATTATATCTGTGTAGAAAGTACGATTTGGCAAGAAAGTTTCTCTTTCCACCACACTTGCTGTCTCTGTATCACTTTTGGCAAAGAAGTAGTCGCCGGTGAGCTCTAACTTTTTATTCCATTCATTGGTAAAGTTAAGACCTGCAGTTTCACTTTTTGTAATTCCCTGGTCAGATCCAAAGGCCATTCCATTGACAGCGAAAGTTCCGTTGCTTCTAATCATGATACTTCTGGAGCGACCGCGCATCATATCAAACACCTCATCCATACTAAAACCGGAACTGTTGATATTGTTCGAGCTGGCAAGCGCACTTACCCTTAGATCATCCTTGAAGTAATTTGCAATTCCGCTTAATTCATACCGATCATCTGTCCCACCGCCGGCAGTAAAGCGGGCGAAATAACCTTTGTTCTTGTCTTCTTTGATGGTGACGTTGATAGTCTTGTCATCGGGATTTCCTGCCTTGCCGGTAAATTCTTCAGATTTGGTTTTGGTATCGACCACCTGTATCTTATCAATGATCTCCTTAGGAAGGTTCTTTGTGGCGATCTTGGGATCGTTACCGAAGAATTCCTTTCCGTTCACCAGGATACGTGAAACAGGTTTTCCATTGACGGTAATATTTCCCTGTGCATCCACTTCCACCCCGGGAAGTTTTTTCATTAACTCTTCGAGATTTGCATCCTGACGAGTATTAAAGGATGCAGCATTGAATTCAAGGGTATCTCTTTTGACGGTTACAGGAGCTCTTTCTGAAACCACTGTTACTTCTCCCAGTTCGTTATTAGCAACCTCCATTTTCAATTGCCCAAGCTCGATCTTCTGCTTATCCAGGGTTATCATTCGCGAAAGGGGCAGGTAACCATTATAGGAACTTACCAGCCTGAGGCTATCCATTTTTCCGGAGCCTTCGATCACAAAATCTCCTGCATTGTTGGAGATAGTATAGGCTACAAGACTGCTATCCTTTACTTTTTCTACAAAAAGAGTAGCCGACTCCAATGGAAGCTGTGTCTCTGCATCTACGACTTTTCCTGAAATACTGAATTGTTGGGCCCAGGTTCCGGTTGCAGTAAGGAACAGGCAGAGAAATAAAATTTTCTTCATTGATTGGGAGGTCTAAAAAAATAAAAATGCTGCTACTTTTAGGGTAACAGCATTCATTGGACTCTCAAAAAGGTCAAAAGTTACATCTCTTTCCTTATTTTTTTCTGAAATAGACTGAAACGGGTACTCCCGTGAAGTCAAATTCCTCTCTTAATTTATTCTCCAAATAGCGCTTGTAAGGATCCTTGACATACTGCGGGAGATTACAGAAAAAAGCAAACTGTGGCTGCGGAGTGGGCAGCTGCATACAGAATTTTATCTTGACATATTTGCCTTTATAAGCCGGTGGCGGATAAGATTCTATGATAGGCAGCATTACCTCATTAAGTTCACTGGTCTTGATCTTTTTGCTTCGGTTATTATACACTTCCACAGCTGTCTCTATAGCTTTGAAGATCCGCTGTTTGGTAAGCACAGACATGAAGACGATCGGTACATCTGTAAAAGGTTCCATTTCCCTGCGGATCTGCGCCTCATACTCCTTCATGGTATTTGTCTCTTTATCTACAAGGTCCCATTTATTTACCAGGATCACTATTCCCTTACGGTTACGCTGAGCAAGCCAGAAAATGTTCTGCACCTGTCCGTCAAATCCACGGGTGGCATCCATTACGATCAAACACACATCGCAATGCTCAATGGCGCGCACAGACCTCATTACCGAATAGAACTCCAGGTCTTCCTTGACCTTGGACTTGCGGCGAATTCCCGCTGTATCGACCAGGTTGAATTCAAACCCAAAGCGATTGTATCTCGTGTCAATTGAGTCACGGGTGGTTCCGGCAATATCTGTAACTATGTAGCGATCTTCCCCTATGAGTGCATTAATAAAAGAGGATTTTCCCGCATTGGGACGACCTACTACTGCAAAACGAGGCAGTTCGGCTTCTTCTTCCCGGGTATCTTCGGGCAAAGCATCGACCAAAGCATCGAGAAGTTCTCCCGTACCACTACCATTCGTACTTGCGATAGGGAAGTATTCCCCTAAACCAAGGGAATAAAATTCGACCGCATTTTCCAGACGTTTAGCATTATCTACTTTATTCACGGCAAGAAAAACAGGCTTATTCACCTTTCGAAGTAATTGAGCAACGTCCTCATCCATAGGAGTAACTCCAGATTCAACGTCTACCATAAAGATGATAGCATCGGCCTCCCCAATAGCAAGTTCCACCTGCTTATCGATCTCTGCTTCAAAAACATCGTCACTACCAATTATATAACCCCCGGTATCGATCACCGAGAAATTGCGGCCATTCCAATCGGTCTTTCCATAATGCCGATCACGGGTAACCCCGCTTACCGAGTCTACAATGGCTTCCCGGCGTTGGATCAACCGGTTAAAAAAAGTTGATTTTCCAACGTTAGGCCTACCTACAATGGCTACAATACTGCTCATAATGATTTATTCTTAAGGGCTGCAAAATTAGGTGATTTAAAACAATTGGAGCCTACATATATCTGTCTAATTTTCAGGAACAACAGATAAAAAAGTTCTGAAAAATATTTGAAAAATGAAAACCGGGCCGGCAAAAGAAGGATCTTCTGTAAAATAGGGCTTAAAATGGCATTAGCGCTTATCGCCGGTATACCCAAAACGTTTTAATTGTTTCATGTCGCTTCGCCAGTTCTTGTTCACTTTGACATAAAGTTCAAGGTGCACCTGTTTTCCGAAGAACTTTTCAAGATCCTTTCGGGCTTCCACTCCCACTCTCTTAAGGGCAGCACCTTTATGGCCAATGATGATCCCTTTTTGCGTTTCTCTTTCCACCATGATCACACTGCGCATGCGAATGATCTCCTCTTCTTCAAAGAACTCTTCGGTATCAATTTCCACGCTGTAAGGAATTTCCTTTTTATAATGCATCAGGATCTTTTCCCTTATGATCTCATTTACGAAGAAACGTTCCGGTTTGTCTGTTAGCGTATCCTTTGGATAGAATGGAGGCGAGTCTGGCAGCAATTCTACGATCCGCCCAAATACCTGCGGAACATTAAATCCTTCCAGTGCCGAAACCGGAAATATTTCGGCATTGGGCACTTTCTCCTGCCAAAGTTGTACCTGTTCCTCGAGTTGTTGCTGATTTGATTTGTCGATCTTGTTCAGCAAAAGCAGCACGGGAATTTCAGAATTAATGATCTTATTAAAAAAAGCTTCATCCTTTAACTCCTGTTCTCCTATCTCTACCATATAAACGAGCACATCGGCATCTTCAAAAGCCGATTTTACAAAATCCATCATAGATTCCTGAAGCTGGTAGGCGGGCTTTATAATACCCGGTGTATCACTAAGAATGACCTGAAAATCCTCACCATTCACAATGCCCAGTATGCGGTGACGGGTGGTCTGGGCCTTAGAGGTGATGATACTCAGTTTCTCTCCCACAAAAGCATTCATGAGCGTGGATTTCCCTACGTTAGGATTACCTATAATATTAACAAAACCAGCCTTGTGTGCCATAATCTCTTTTTTGCAAAGATATTCTCAAAATCAGGTCTTTCCTAATCCAGCATAACCAAACCGGCCAAAAAGAAATTCTTTCTCATTATAAATGTAAAGTTTATTTTACAATCTCAAATATTTGAATATCTTTGTAAAGTAAACTTTACATCAAAACTATGGAAAATTCAAAATTAAGCAGATCTGCTACCCAGAAAAGAAACAGCCTCCATTTATTCTACTGGACGTTGGCCTGGGTACTAAGTATGGCCGTAATTGCCTTTGGACCAAAATTCCTCTGGAAAAATAGTGATACACTGAACCTTTTAGGTGTTCTTTTCAATTTCATAATTGGCATCGGAATGATATTAGCAAATAAAAAATATTTGAACGATCTGGATGAATTACAACGAAAAATACAGCTGGAAGCCATGGCAGTAGCTTTAGGAATAGCAGTAGTGGCCGGGCTTAGCTATTCTATGCTGGATGTATGGAACCTCATCTCCTATGATGCAGAGATCTCGCATTTGGTCATCATTATAGGCCTCACCTACCTCACCTCAAGTATTGTCGGAAATTTACGCTACAAATGAAAAACAGCATCAAAGATCTTAGAGCAGAATACAATTTGACCCAGGCACAGTTGGCCGATAAGCTTTACGTTTCCCGACAGACGATAAATGCTATTGAAAAAGGAAAATTTGATCCTAGTTTACCGCTGGCTTTTAAGATCTCCCAGCTGTTCCAGAAGCCAATCGAAGAAATTTTTGAGTGTGAAAAAGAAACCCTTTAAAAGGTTTGAGAGAGGGATGATTAACGGAGCCGTCTTATACATAAGCTTCCTTTTAACAGAGAATTATAAGTAATAGCCACCTTCTTTTGTATTTTTGAAGGTAATAACTTTCTAAACCAATAAATAATGAAAAAGTTTATGATCCTGATTTTCACCATTGGCCTTTTGGCTTCATGTGGTGATAACGAAAAGGAAAATCTTTCTGCAGAATTTGACGATTTAATGTCTCAGAATGACAGCCTTCAACAGGTGCATTCGGAGTTTCAGTCTACACATGACAGGTTGAAGCAAAACCACCAGGACCTAATGCAGCAACTTGATACCATGCAGGTTTCAGACTCTACCTATTTCGAGCAGATGGCACAGAATGAGGTGATCATCAAGAAGCACGAAGGACTCCTTGCCGGTCATGAAGAACTTATGCAAGGGCACCAGGATCTCAGAAACAACTTTGGTAATCTTAGCAGCGAAGAGATGAAGGCTCAGATCTCCAAAATGAAGGAAGTTCACAATACCATGATGGAAGAGCATAGCACAATGAAGAGCGAGCACGAGGACATCATGAACAAGCATGACGAGATCAGGAAGAATATCATTGACAACAACAGGGAAGACGGCGAGTCTCAAACCTGAATTTCACAGAAAAACTCTTAAATACATTATTCCCATAATATCCAGAAATGGTATTATGGGAATATTTTTTTAGATATCAATGCTCTTTATGTTAAGCACATTATTCCCCAGTATACTCACACCAACAAGTAAAGTGCGCTGCCCGGGAATGACTTCCTGAACGCGGAACTCCTTTAACTTTCCGGTAATGCTAATTCCGTCGGCCACCTCAAGTCCGGCTGTTAACTTTAGATTCAGCTTCTCCAGTTTTTCCCTGACCACAGGTCGAATATCAAACTTCATCTTCTCCTTTAGTTTGGAATACATGAAATTATTGACAAGCGTCTCCACTAACCTGTCGGTCAACCAGCCATTATTTTCACTGTCCAGCTTATAGCGTCTAATGAGCACCTGTTGCTCCGGCTCACTGAAACCGATAGAAAGATGGACCACTACTTTGATTATTTTATCTCTAAAGAAACTGGTAAGAAGCCTTAACTGCACGTGTACAGCGAGATCAAAATCCTCTAAGGGACTTCGTTCAAGGGTTATTCCCTGGATTCGGGCACGATCTGAAGTTTCCCCATTGGCCTTGCCTTTGCTGATAACTTTGCCAAGCAGTTTCTTTTGAAGATAGGTTTGCAGTACCTCATAATCTACCTTGACCGGTAAACGAAGGACTACATTGTGATTATTCTCTGGATCTATTCCTTCCATTGTAATTCGATTGCATAAAAATAAAAGATAATCATTTTTAACATCCCAATCAACCACACCTTAAAACCTAAGAATTTTTTAACGCTAAATTGAAGATCCCCTCCTGCTTTTGTATTTTTACAACTAAGATCTACTCATTATGCCACTTATCCTTCCCGTCGAAAATAAAACTCCTCAAATAGGACCCGATTGTTTTATAGCTGAAAACGCCACTATAGTAGGGGACGTAGTTATGGGTAAAGAATGTTCGGTCTGGTTCACCGCTGTAGTACGGGGGGATGTGAATTCTATTCGCATTGGCGACAGGACCAATATACAGGACGGAGCGGTAATTCATTGCACCTATAAAAAAGCAGCAACTACCATAGGCAATGATGTATCTATTGGCCATCGTGCCATAGTTCATGGATGTCAAATAGAGGATAATGCTCTGGTTGGTATGGGAGCCATTGTCATGGACGACGCCGTAGTTCAGGAAGGCTGTATTATCGCTGCGGGCGCTGTAGTCTTAGAAAAGACGATCTGTGAAGCCGGACATATTTATGCAGGAGTCCCGGCAAAAAAGGTGAAAAAGTTATCAGAAGAACAGATACAGAACCTAAAAAAGACTGCAGCCAATTACATCATGTACAGTGACTGGTTCCGGTAACACGAGTAAAAGAGATAAATTATTAAAGGGCGAACAACCTTTGCAGGGAAAGAATAAGAATGATACCCGCCACAGCTGCAAGAATAAAAATTCCAAATAAACGAACCTCGGAATTTTTAATGAGCTTCATAATATCCTGCTTAGACATAGATCCTTTTTCTCCCTAGTATGCAAATTGGGTGCCATTTTGATGAGTTGCACAAAAAATTTAAAGCAGATTTTTGAATTCTATTTATTGGAAAATCAAAAAGATCAAATGAGGCCCATTCAAAAATTTTAAGAATAACCTCCTTACTTTTATTATTATCTTATGACTTCTTCGAACAGAATTCTCCTCTCATCCTGTTACCTTTAAACCATTGATTACAGATGCATTAGGAATGAACAGGATCACAATTGAAGAATTTTCAGCTCTACCAGATCAAGAACAGCGGGAAGTACTCCAAAATGCCGGTGTTTATCTGGATTCTGTACATGATGGAGACGAAAAGCGAGAGTTGTATTCTATTGATCACTTCTTTGTTGAAGTACAACTCGACCTAATTTATCTCACTCCCATTAAAATGAAAGCCTTTGACACAGGAGAGCAAATCGATCACTACTCCTCTGTCTATAATGACCTCCTAACAGAACTTTTTCACCCTTAAAGAATTTTCTTCTCCAGTTTATGGCTCTCAAGCCTATATCCCCTATATTGTATTAAAATTCTTACGTTATTAATGCATTATAAATCTGATCTTGTATGGGCTGTAGTTTTAATAGGACTGGCAGCAGCATCCTTTTTTCTGGGGATGAAAAAGTCCAGCCTTGAAACAGAGGCTCAACTGAAGGACAAACTGGAGGAAATAAGGCTACTTGAAAATAAAAATCAACAATTATCTGAAGAACTCCAATCGCGAGGAGTCTTCGGTTATCCACAAGCCAACATTGTATCGAAGCTACAGGATTCGGTTGCCATGGTACTTATAACGCTCAACGGCAAAGATCCCATTGAGGACCTTAGGCTTAAAAGAAATGTGATCTACGATTATTCTGGAATTGAAGCAATGGCCGAAGAGGATCAAAAAGGGAAGCTCGCTGACCTTGGCACCTTAAAGCCCCACAACCCTTCAGCCTTCGATATTCCGCTAACCGGAGAGGAAGTAGCCATACACCTCGAATATAAGTCCAAAAGAAAGCAATGGCATCAATACATACGGGTAAAAAAGACCGCAGATGGTGAGATCCGATCCTTTTGGGTGATCACTAATCAAAACTCTGTTGTTATAGACAAACATATCGACCCGGGCTTCCCGACAAATCGGGAAGGAAAAGTGACTCTTTGGAAAGACAGCAGTGTAGATTACAGTGAGCTTGAAATGAATTCTGTTTTCAATCCCGGGAACTAAACTTCTGATCCTTGTAATCTTTACACATAAATCCGGAAGAAATACAGATGTTTTTACCTTAGAAAAAGAATTGACAATATATGGTGCTTTACTCTTTTCTTGCTGTTCTTATTCTCTGTCTAACTCACATTTTTACAAATAAACTAAGACTCAGCAACATTCCGCGAAGCAAATGGCTTTCTGTAGCCGGAGGCATATCTGTAGCTTATATTTTTCTGGCTG
>CAYLZB010000090.1:0-9636 GCA_964388165.1 uncultured Flavobacteriaceae bacterium
AATTTTTCCCAGTTCCCCTTAATGGCAGCAAAAACTGTAAAAGGATGAAAGATTAAGGAAGGTGCTCTTCTGATATTGTGAAATCCAGACAAGAAAAAAGCTCCCGAAAAGGAGCTGATTTTAGACAGTATGACCAGATCATAATTACTACTCAGACATGCTGAGATCTGTTTTATAAGTGTAAAGATAAGACCAGATATCATCTACAGAATTCCGGAATTTATTCCGCATTTCACCTGCCCTGGCTGCTCCGTGTTTTTTAGTGAGCATCTCCCAGGGGCCGTCTCTTTCCACGTCAAGTTCAGCAAAATTCCGGTAGGGAACAGAAACCATGTAGTTAGGAGCATCTGCCCCACCTCCCATATAGGAATACCAGTAGCCAAGTGGTTCTCCCTGATCCTCTCTAAAAGATGACGACACTTCCTTTATCACCTCCTGAAAGTCGGGCGTATTATTTACCTCAAAGAAAGTGACCCAAACAAGCGGATTATTCCCGCCGGGTGCCTTGCTCATTTCCGGCATGAAGCGGGCAATATTATAGCTACTGCTCTCAATGTGTGGCCAAACATATTCTCTTATAATGTTCCGGCATTCCTGGTCGGCCTGCTCTTCACTTTCATCGTCCATTTCGGCCCAATTTTCCATGACAGAGGTAAGGACGTAGACGTTCCCCGCACCTTGTATCCTTTTCCAGATATTCCAGGTATCCTCACCTCCATTTTCCTGATAGCAGGATTTGTAACGCTTTACACCTTCGTTGAACTGTTCATCATGCCCCGGCTTGATGGTCAATTCAGAGATGTTCAATAAGTATCTTTGCTCCTCCTGAGATGTCATAATAAAGGAAGAGAGTACGAATAATAAAAAAATGGCTTTCTTCATAACCTGACGATTTAAATATGTGACAAAAAGATTTTTTTTAATTACAGGGAGGGACTAAAAGGCAAAAAATATTTGCCTTTAATGCTAAATATAGATAAGATTTAACTAAAACTATATATTAAAATCCTTAAATCTATATAATCACAGATAATTCTGTCTTAAAGAAATATGATTCTTTAAAGACTGATCTATTTTCTTACAAAATTCTCATCTTCTAAAACATGATTTACGTCATAGTTCTCCAGGTATTGCTCGATTAATTTTATGGTAAGATTTACAGTTAATCCAAAGCGATGGCATCTACGCAAAAGATCATGGAACTTATTGAAAATGGGGACTGTCTCTCTATTTTAGCTGAAGATTCCCTTCGGGAGAATTTCAATGAACTCCTCAAATATGGACTAATAGATATAGTAGAAGATAAGGTCGTGCTCACGAAGAAAGGAGCAGAGGCTAAGATCCTGGGTATTGAGAAGGCTATAGTTCAAATGAAGAGTGAGAAAAAGTTGAAAGAAGTTCCCGTGGAGAAACAACAGCAGAGATCAACTCTGTATACTGCGGGCTTTGGATTCCTGTTTTTCTTTTGTGTTATCCTTCTTATCGCCTGTCAAATGGGTTGCGGTTTGACACAGTAGATCAACATGGCCTGTAAAAGGATGGAAATTTCCAGTCAGGCTCTGGTCTATCAAAAGATCTAATTTTGATGAATGAGGAGCAGTTCTTTTTGCCTTCCGTTTATATACTCAAAGCCGTCTTCTCCCCAATAACCTGCTTCTTCTAACATGATACGAATGTCTTTATCCCACTGCGGTATAGCAACAGTAGTGTTGAGTTCGATAGCATAGACCGTCCTGGGAAACAAGGGGTAATTTCCCGCACCCGGCACTCCCTCCTGGGCATCCCACATCCCAATAGTAGGACCTGCCGAATGTCCGTACAGGCCGAGAGGATGGGTATATATTGAGGGTCGCAGACCTTCAGCCTTCGCCTCCTCCAGCGCTAATTTCAAAATTTCATTTCCGGTTCTTCCTGTCCTAAAATTTTGAATAAGAATGTCCTGTAGCCGGTTTCCTTTTTCCAAAGCCTTTTGCAGGAACAAGGGAGCTGCCGTTTCCCCTTCTTTTAGAACATAGGCGTGCTGCTGACAATCTGTATTAAGACGGAGGTATGAGATACCAAAATCACAATGCAGCAGATCCCCAGGCAGGATGATCTTATCTCCATAGCCGGCCGAAAAAGCTTCAATATGATCTTTAAGGCCCTCCTCCTTTCTTTGTATATCCACTGTAGGATGAAACCAGGTCTCCAGACCCATATCGGTGACCTTCTGCCTCATCCACCACACCACATCATCTGTAGTGGTCTGCCCTGGAACAATTACTTTCGGGCTAAAGGCTTCTTCAATGATCTCCTTCGTAATGCTCACCAGCTCTTTATAAAGCTGCATTTCTTTTGGAGAACGGGTCTCTATCCACCGTACAGCAAGTGTTTCGGCCGAGACTACTCTTTCACGATACTCCTGCGGAAGGGTCTTCATGAACAGATCATGATCTGTCTTTACGATCCCGTCGGCAATATTAAAATCATCTGAATAGTTTAGTCCGATCCTTTGGGGATCTCTTTTCTTGATCACCTCCAGTAATGCCTTCCACTGGTTGGGCTCTTCCTCCGGGTTCCAGGCGGAAGTTATGTTATCTCCTACGTCATATCTCGATATCGCCAGGCGCTCCACGGTATCCTTTTGCTTATCCCGGTGAAAGACCAGGATCGTCCTTCTGCGGGCATTGAGCCAGGTTGACGGGAGCATTGTGCGCAAAACAGGGTCTTCATTGTATTCCCGGGAGATCAACACCCACATATCTATAGAGGCATGGTCCATCAATTCCGGAAGCAGTGTATCGAATCTCTCCTCCAGGATCTCATCGACCAGGATAGCCCGATCTCTTTCAGAAAGGACCTGGGCTCCGGCACGGGGTATAAAAATCAGAAATACTAGCAGGTATTTATACATAGGAAGATCGTTGTTCCGAATATAAAGAAAATATGTTCAGAAACCTGCATAAAGAAATGGCTCCATTCCTGAACAGGGAAAGCATTTTCATCCAGTAAGGATTATTAAGGAGCCTCTTTCCTTCATTGACCTTTGTTAAAGATCTTAAGTCCCTAATTGAGGTTGTATCTCCACAGCTACAGATTTTGCTATAAGGCTCGATACGGCTGCATCTCCTGAAACATTCACCACTGTTCTACACATATCCAGTGGCCTGTCTATCCCGAAGATGAGTGCCAGACCCGCCTCCGGAATACCGGCCTGGGCCAATACGATCACCAGCATGACCATACCTGCACCAGGTACAGCCGCCGAACCTATGGAGGCCAGGGTTGCAGTTACAATGATCCCCAGTTGGGTTCCCAGACTCAGATCAAGACCAAAAGCCTGTGCTATAAAAACAGCTGCAACCGCCTGGTAGAGACTGGTGCCGTCCATATTTATAGTCGCTCCTACGGGAAGAACAAAACTCGCCACTTCTTTAGGCACTCCCAGATGCTCTGTCACCCTTTCCATCGTTACTGGAAGGGTAGCAGCGCTGGAACTGGTAGAAAAAGCAAGTAATTGTGCGGGTGCGATGCTCCTGTAAAAGGAGTAGGGAGATCTTCGGGTAAAGAAATATACCATTATCCCATAGAAGCCTATCATTAGGATCAACCCGGCTATTACAGTCAAGGCATACATCCCCAGCGCCTCAAAGAGGTCGACGCTCGGAGACTCTATCACAAGGGTTGCAAGGAGAGCAAACACACCAAGAGGTGCGGCTATCATGATAATGTCGATCATCTTGAGAATTACTTCGTTGAACCCATCGAAAAAATCCTTTACCGGTTTCGCAGCTGACCCGGAAATAAGGATCAGACCAACCCCGACTAAAAGGGCAAAAAAGATTACCTGCAACATATTACGATTATCTGCAGCGGCCGCCATAAAATTTTCAGGCACGATATCAACAATACCCTGCAGCGGTCCAATTTCCCGCTGAACTTCAGCCTTGGAGATATTCGTAGAAGCCTCAGTCTTATAGCTTGAGAGAAGATCCAACCTTGTTTTCTCAGAGATAGAAGCCCCGGGCTTAATAATATTCACCAGCAAGAGCCCTATGGAAACTGCTGTTATAGTAGTAACTATAAAAATAAACACCGTACGAAATCCCATTTTTGACAGGTTGGAAAGCTCCTTCAGGTCAGAGACCCCTTTAATGAGTGATGCGAGGATAAGCGGAACTGCAATCAGCTTTAAGGCATTGATGAACATGTTGCCGAGCGGCTTTATCCAATCCCTCACAAAACCCGCACCCCATTCAAATTGCGCCAGCACCAAACCCATAAGGATCCCAAGGCTCATCCCTATGAGGATCTGCCAGTGCATGGGAATTCTTTTTTCTTTCATAAAATGATATATAATTGAATATAAAGACGTAGTTATTCCTTAAGCCTACACCTCCTTGAGGACAAGAAAGGTCGTATAGCTAAGGTAGATCACAAGCAAAACCCCTGCTTCCCATCTTTCCAGCCTTCTTTTACCACCTAAAAACATAAAGAGAAATAGTAAAACTGTACCCCCGCACAGAAGATACAAGTCATTATTGAAGACTGCATTAAAGTTTATTGGTCTCACCAGCGAACTGAGTCCAAGAATAAAAAAGATATTAAAGATATTAGAACCAATAATGTTACCGACAGCAATATCATTATTCTTTTTAAATGCAGCAATTACAGAGGTTGCGAGCTCCGGCAGGGAAGTCCCCGCAGCAACTATTGTGATCCCAATAATCTTTTCGCTCACTCCCATGTTTGCTGCAATGTCCATGGCACTTTCTACCACTAACCTGCCTCCAATGATCAACCCGGCCAGACCAAGAATGATAAAGCCAAATATCCTGAAATTAGAGACCTGCATAACAACCTCGGTAGATGCCGAAGGAACATTTTTTAGTTGTTTATAAACATAGAAAAGAAATGCTGCGAAGAAAAGGGTCAAAATCAGCGCATCCCACCTTCCTAAGACGCCTTCCCCGCTAATAAAGATGTCATTGACCAGGAAATAGAGAACAACAGCGGCGAGCAGGGAAATTGGTATCTCTTTCCAAACGGTAGTTTGCTGTACTAAAAGAGGAGAAATAAGTCCTGCTACTCCCAGGATAAAGAAAAGGTTGAAGTTATTACTGCCAATAACATTGGCGAAAACTATGTCCTCATGTCCCTGGTAAGCAGCTACAACGTTTACAACCAGTTCGGGTGCCGACGTGCCGAACGCAACTATCGTAAGACCGATGGCAAGATCGGAGATCTGCTTCTTTCGGGCAAATGCCGAGGAGTTCTCCACAAGCCAATCGGCACCTTTGATCAACAACAGAAGTCCAAGGATAAGCAATAAAAATTCAAGTATCATGAATATAAGATATGACCTGTTTAAAAGTTGAAAGTCTGATTCTCTAAAAGAAGAAACAGATGAGATCTGTTCCTTCTTTTTCGCCTATCAGGCAGCAGAATTTATTGTGGGACGAAAAACTATGTGACTGTTTATGATATCACGCCACTTTTCCGCATGCTTCACCTCATAATCCTGTACGAAAGTTTCTTCACAGTTGTAGAGGTTAATAGTTCTGAAAGCTCCATTATACAATTTCAACTGAAGATCCAGTCTTTGTAGAATTTCTTCGGTACGCTGCTCAATTTTCACTGTCTGCACTTCCTTGAGTACTTCACAACAGCGCACATCTTTCAGGTCAACCAGATCTGAAATAAATCCTGCTATTCTTTTTTGAACCAACAGAATTTTTGCCTTTTCCTTATCAAATCCAATAATATTATTGTTCCAACTTTCCTTTTCATCAAAGCGAAGTTGATGCTTTTTCGCCTCTTGTGAAAAGGTATTTTTTAATTTAAATATTTCCTTTCTGCCGATAAAAATGAACAGGACATAAGGCACAAATACAGCTGCCACCAGGGCAAGATCAACAATTAAGATATCAATTTTCATTTCTTTTAATATTAAAATTCAGGTATTGAGTTAAGGTGTCTCCCATTCGGCGGTGACACAAGAGAAAGATGGCCTGCACCTTTCCGGGGTTCTGAATTATATCATATTAGAGAAAGACGTGGAAAGGAAAAATTACTTCCTTCACTCCCAGGGTGGGAAAAATGTAGCGGGAGCGTTTAATATAGCTTAATGAAGAAGTAGTATGATCAAGTATTCGGGAGTTAAAATCTCCCGCCGGTTTAAAGCTGCCGTCAAAGAAAACAAGATTCTTGTGATAAGGTAGAATAAAGTCACCCTGACTTTCTACCTGCTCCCCCAAAAGAAAGGTGCCTCCTATCTGCTGTTCTTCCTTCTCAGCCTGAGATGATAGGGAAACCTGATTAGCTGAAAACAGATAGTTACTGCTCCCAAGGAGCATCAAAAACAGGGAAACCACCCGGAGTATGATAGGAATATTTTTCAGCATTATCATGATCAAATGTAGTACATAGTTTTGTTAAAATTACATAGGTAGGAGGAGAGTCAAAAAAAAATTTATTAAGAGAAATCCATCAGGAAAAAAGCCATTCCTGACCAGGGCAAGCTCCTCGTAAGTTCCTTTGAACAAAGGCAAAAGATGCGCTAATTATCCGGAGATCAGAATAAAAGTAATTAGAAGCGCTGCGACGGCGATGATGATCAAGCTCATCGTCAAGATACTTTCCTTAGTGGCCAGGTATTCTTGTTTGAAGTCTTCGTCTTCTTTAGCTAATTTTTTTATCGACATCATAATATCAACAAATATACCTGACACCTGCTTCTTTTAAAATACCTTTTTAGTGGTATTTTACAGGATTAACAGCCGGATGGCGGGAAGGTGTTATATATCAATTCATGGCAGTTTAAATCTTTTCCCCGGTTTTAAAAACCTGTACCCCAAAAGACTACCTTTAGTGAACAGCAAAAATTATGTCTAAAAGTATCCAACGCAGCCTCTTTATCCTCCTGGCAGGAAGTTTACTAGCTGTCGCAGGCTGGAGCAGCATTAGCATATATAGGTACTCTTCAGAAGTTGCGCAGCTTAAAAAAGACTACAGTGAGTTAAACAATATAACTCACGGCATCCTCTCAGTCAATGTCTGGCGGGATCATCTTACAAGTATGGTCCTTAACCGCATAGATGACTTTGAGTTTACAGAAGCACAGGAAGACACCCTGGTTCTTCAGGTATCGAACATCCTTAGTGCCGGTCTTGACAAAGGGGAGAGCCTGATAAATAAAAAACAGAAAAGTCTTAAGGCGAAACTCAGAAAGTTTGCAGTTAAAACTCTTGTGCCGGAAGAGAAAATAAGGGCACTCGTGCCTGTTTTTGCCCAGACCATTGTCGATGAAATCCAACAGCCCGAAAACAAGGCAGCTTTAAAACACGTCATTAAAAGTAAGATCCAGGAGTACAGCGATATGACCCATGCAAATTCACTGGTTGCTGTTCAAAGATTAGAGCAATTATTTGAGCAGTATGAGGTGGAAACTTTAAAGGATTTCAACCAAAGAACTTCAGAAAAGATCATAATATTAGAAGACCAGATTTATTTCCACACCTATATCCTGCTTATTATCATTGGAGTATTTATTCTGCTATGGCTACTGCTTAGAAATAAGACGTTCCTCCACACGCCTCTCTTCATCATTTCGGTCCTGGTTTCTTTGGTGGTCCTGTTTGCTGGAATTACTGCTCCCATGATCGAAATTGATGCAAGATTTCAACAGGTGAATTTCCTGTTGATAGGAGAACAAATCACCTTTAACGATCAGGTAATTTTCTTTCAAAGTAAAAGTATACTGGAAGTGATCGGCATACTATTTAATGCAGGAAAGGTAGATTCCTTTTTTGTTGGAGCTCTCATTCTGGTTTTCAGTGTAGTCTTTCCTGTTGCAAAACTATTATCAACGCAGATCTATCTCACCGGAAACGAAAGGACCAGAAAAAATAAAGTCCTCAGGTTCTTCGCATTCAAATCTGGAAAATGGAGTATGGCCGATGTCTATGTAATCGCAATCTTCATGGCCTATATCGGTTTCCAGGGCATATTAGACAATCAGCTTTCTCACCTCAACATGGAAACCGAATCCCTGGTGAGCATCTCGACAAATAGAACCTCTTTACAACCGGGATTTATCATTTTCATAGGTTTTGTCCTGTTCAGTTTGATATTATCGACCATCCTCAAGAAAATAACGAAGCTTGAAAAGAAGATGGGGCAATAATAAAATATTGATTCACATAAGTTTAACTTATCTTTGGAGACAACTTCCTACCCTGAGAGCTTTACAACCCTTTTCCCGTTAGGTTTAAAAAAGGTTCTATATGTTCATAAATTTTTCAATGTCGTCCCTGGCTATTCACTTACTTAGGATAGTACTACTTATCGCTACCCTTATATTAGCCATTTGGCTACAGGTGAATTTTCAGATTTTCTTTTAGAAGCTCGAATTTGAGAACGGGTCCTCGAGGTTTCGGAAATTGGTCCTAAAAAGTCCTTTTAGTAGAAAAATTTTCTTCTGAAAATATTCTGAACCTCAATTCAGCTTAGCTAAAGCCGCATTCAGATCCTCTCTGTACGCCCCGCTGACGGGAACCGTATTCTTCTGAATCGTCACCTGGTGTCTCTCAATTTTATCAATTTTCGAAACTGCGACAATGTAAGACCGATGCACCCTCACAAATTTGTCTGATGGCAGAAGATTCAGGGCTTCCTGAAAGGTGCTGCGGGTAAGCACTTTCTTTTCCTTCAGCATAAAAGTGACATAATTCCCTGCGGCTTCCAGAAAGAGGATGTCGTCGTAGTTGATCTTCAGCTGATCATATCCGTCTTTAACGAAAATAAAATCTGAAGGCTCGGCAGAGTTTCTGAAATTGAATAATTCATTTGCTTTATTACAGCTTTTAATAAACCTCGTCAGGGAAAAAGGCTTTAAAAGGTAATCAACCGCATCAAGTTCAAAACTTGTCACAGCATGTTCAGAATAAGCCGTGGTAAAAATGACCAGGGGCTTTTTGCTCAGGCTGCTGAAGAAATCTATTCCCGAGATATCTGGCATTTTAATATCCAGGAAGATGAGATCCACCTTTTCCCTTTGCAGATATTCGAGAGCTTTAAAGGCATCGGTGAACGTCGCCGAGAGTTCCAAAAATGGCACTTTTGATGCATGTGATTTTACCACTTCCAGCGCTAAAGGTTCGTCATCTATGGCGATTGCTTTCATCTAACTCAACTGAAGTGTAAGGTGAACGAAAAACTCCTTTGAATTTTCCCTTATCAAAAGTTCATGTTTTTTAGGATACAGCAGTTGCAACCGTTGTTTCACATTTGTCAGTCCAATCCCGCTTTTGTCCTTTTCCGGATCGTTTTCCACCCGGGGGTGTTTGCTGTTGTACACATCGAAATATAGCGTATTTTCCTTCTTCTCCAACGCGATCTTGATGTGAGAAGCTTCCCTGAAACTAATTCCGTGCTTAAAAGCATTCTCCACGAACGGGATCAATAACATCGGAGAGATCTGCGCATACTCGAACTGCTGCTGAATTTGCGCCTGAATAGTAACTTCGGGACTTGGATCTGTCCGCAGCCGTTGCAGGCTGATGTAATTCTCGAGATATTCGATCTCCCGCTCAAGCGAGATTTTTTCCTGCATATTCTCATGCAGCATGAACCGCATCATATCTCCCAACTTCTGAA
>CAYLZB010000091.1:0-9548 GCA_964388165.1 uncultured Flavobacteriaceae bacterium
AGCCGCTGCTCAACCCGGAAGAACTTCATTTTTTCACATTTTTGGATAGCTATATTCTGTTCGCTTCAAATCCCGAAGCACTCAAAGAAGTGATCGCCGCAGTTCAAAATGATCTGGTGTTGGCAAATACTGAAGCTTATAAAAACGCTTCAGAAAATCTGAGTTCAGAATCATCACTTTTAATGGTCAGAAATAATCAGGCTTCTAAGGGAGAGAAGGATCTGGATTTTTCAAATCATCCTTTGACCGCAGTACAGATCATTTATCAGGATAATTTCGCTCACATTCACAGCGTACTGGCAAAAAATACTTCAATCCAGGCAACAGGAGCCGCCAGCCAGTCCTCGGGTATTAAACTTGGTGCAGCTCTTGCTTCAAAACCTGTTTTCTTCAGGAATCACAGAACTAATGGAAGAGACATCGCAGTTCAGGACGTTGAAAACACCCTATACCTTATTTCTCCTGAAGGCAAGATCTATTGGAAAAAGCGAATGGATTCCCGCATTTTAGGGGAGGTACAGACAGTAGATATTTTGCGAAACGGCAGATATCAACTGGCATTTGCTACCCCAAATGAATTACATGTAATAGACCGGGACGGGAATCCCGTAAAACCATTCCCGTTAAAGTTTAGGGATAACATTACTCAGCCGCTTTCTGTTTTTGATTATGACGGAAAGAAGGATTACAGGTTCGTCATTACGCAGGGAAATGAAATCTTTATGTATGACCGAAAAGGAAGAAGTGTGAAGGGTTTTGATTTTTCGAAAACCTCTTCAAATATCACACAGTCTCCAAAACACATTAGAATTGGACGTAAGGATTATATCGTGATCCCTGAGGAATCAGGAAAACTGAACATTCTCAGCCGTACCGGCCAGGTAAGGGTGGCTGTAAAAGAGAATCTTGATCTCACCGAAAATGAATGGTACGAGTACAATGGAAATTTCGTTTCCACCAACAACTCCGGACAACTCATCAAGGTCACCGAAAATGGAAAAATAAGTCGGGAAGATCTAAACCTCGCTGATAACCACCGAATCACTGCTACAGAACGAACGCTGGTCACTTTATCAGACAATGAGTTGAAGATCAAAGGAAACTCTGCCACTCTGGATTTCGGATTATATACTGAACCGCAGATCTTTTACCTCAACAACAAGATCTATGTCTCGGTGACCGATCTGCAGGCGCAAAAGGTCTATCTTTTTGACAGCAATGCTACTCTTTTAAATGGTTTTCCCGTCTACGGAAATTCGGTCATTGATCTCGCCAATGCCGATAAAGACAGCGCCCTTGAACTTGTGGTGAAAGGAGAAGATGATGGGGTGTTGGTCTATGAGGTACAGTAATAGAAGTCAGTGGTCAGTGGTCAGTGGTCAGTGGTCAGTCAGTAAAAATGGTCAACTCTATTTAGGACTCCACAAATCTTCAACCTTGAATCTTGAACCTTGAACCTTGAACCTTGAACCTTGAACCTTGAACTTTAAACTAATTCGGCTTCAAAAAGGGCAGAAAAGTGTTTCTTTATTTTTTGTTTTACCTCATCTACAGGAACCTCTTTTACTCCGAGTTCCACATTCAAGGAAGTAACTGCCTTGCCCTGAATTCCGCAGGGAATGATGTTATCGAAGTAGCCGAGATCTGCATTTACATTAAAAGCGAAGCCATGCATGGTCACCCAGCGGCTGGCGCGAACGCCCATAGCGCAGATCTTGCGGGCAAAAGGAGTTCCGATATCAAGCCAGACACCGGTCTCTCCATCACTCCTGCCGGCCTTTATGCCGTATTCTTCTAAGGTTAGAATGATTGTTTCTTCCAGAAGTCGCAGGTATTTGTGAATATCTGAAAAGAAATTTTCCAGGTCAAGAATAGGATATCCCACTATCTGTCCGGGGCCGTGATAGGTGATATCCCCTCCCCTGTTGATCTTGTAGAAAGTCGCATTTTTTTGCTTCAACTGTTCCTCGTTGATCAAGAGATTAGAAATATCTCCACTCTTTCCAAGGGTATAGACATGAGGATGTTCAACAAATAAAAGATGATTCTTAGTAGCTTCTGAAGTCGCTTCTCTCCGGTTCTTTATCTTTTGATCAAGGATACTTTTAAAAAGCATTTCCTGATATTCCCAGGTTTCCCTATAATCCCGCAGCCCTAACTCCTCAAATTGCACTCTCTTGTTCAAATCCCTGTTTTTACCTGCCCTTGTTGTTATTTAATATGATCAAAGCTGCTATCACTCCCGGCACCCATCCTAATAGAGTAAGGATAAGCACGATGAGAATAGACCCACATCCTCTATCCATGACGGCCAGGGGTGGAAATAGAATCGATAATATTACTCTCCAAATACTCATAAGCAGGTACAAAGATATCAAATTTAAGGCCAATGCCGGTATCCCCTCCTGTGCCTAAAAAACAATTGATTGGTTCTCCTAATGTCTGTATCTTTGCCAGTCAAATTTTGAACTTTATACAATGCATTTATCTGAACAGGAACAAATTCGCCGGGAGAAACTGGATTCCCTGCGAAAACTGAATATAGATCCTTATCCCGCAGCGCTTTACCCCGTTGATCACACCACTTCTGAAATTAAAGCTGAATTTGAAGAAGATAAAAAGGTGGTTATTGCAGGTCGCCTTATGTCAAGAAGGATACAGGGAAAAGCTTCTTTTGCTGAAATTCAGGATTCCACCGGAAGGATTCAGGTGTATTTTAACCGCGATGAGATCTGTCGGGGTGACGATAAAAGCAAATACAATGATGTTTACAAGAAGCTCCTCGATATAGGGGATTTTATAGGAATTGAAGGAAAGCTTTTTAAGACCCAGGTGGGAGAGAAAACCGTAATGGTCGAGAATTTCACCCTTTTAAGCAAGTCCTTAAAACCACTTCCGCTTCCAAAAACAGATAAGGAAGGAAAGACCTACGATGAATTCAACGATCCTGAATTGCGATACCGTCAGCGTTACGCCGATCTGGTAGTGAATCCAAAAGTGAAAGAGATCTTTGTAAAGAGAACAAAGCTCTTCAATGCCATGCGGAATTTCTTCAATGATAAAGGATATTTTGAGGTAGAAACTCCAATTTTACAATCCATCCCGGGGGGAGCCGCTGCGCGTCCTTTTATAACACATCACAATGCCCTTGATATTCCTCTTTACCTGCGAATTGCGAACGAACTTTATCTTAAAAGATTGATCGTTGGTGGTTTTGACGGAGTTTACGAGTTTTCCAAGAACTTCAGAAACGAAGGAATGGATCGCACCCACAACCCCGAATTTACTGCGATGGAGATCTATGTCGCCTATAAGGACTACAACTGGATGATGGAATTCACAGAGAATTTGCTGGAACACTGCGCGATCGCGGTGAATGGCACTACTGAAGCTACCTTCGGAAAGTATCAGGTCGACTTCAAAGCTCCGTACGAAAGAGTTACCATGACTGATGCAATTAAAAAATTCACCGGATTTGACATTACAGGCAAGTCTGAAAAAGAACTTTTTGAGGCTGCTAAAGGTATGGGCATTGATGTAGATGATACCATGGGGAAAGGAAAGTTGATCGACGAGATCTTTGGAGAAAAATGTGAGGGCAATTTCATTCAGCCGACTTTCATTACAGATTACCCTAAGGAGATGAGTCCGCTTTGTAAGGAGCACCGGGAAAATCCGGAGTTGACAGAAAGATTTGAGCTCATGGTCTGCGGAAAAGAGATCGCTAATGCTTATACTGAGCTAAATGACCCAATTGACCAGCGTAACAGATTTGAAGAACAGCTGAAGCTTTCTGAAAAAGGAGATGATGAAGCCATGTTCATAGACCATGATTTTATCCGCTCTCTGGAATACGGAATGCCTCCTACTTCGGGGCTTGGAATTGGGATGGACCGGTTGATTATGTTCCTGACTAACAAACAATCCATTCAAGAGGTACTATTCTTCCCGCAAATGAAGCCGGAGAAGAAAGCAGCTACTCCAAAACCCGAAGATTTCATCAAAATAGGAGTCCCACAGGAGTGGGTAGATACCGTAATGCATGAATTTGGAACCGTCGCCAAACTTCAGGAAAACAAACCTACACAGGTACACCAAAAATTGAACGGTCTTAGGAAGAAAAATAAGTTACCCGTAGCAGCTTTGCAGCTGGACGAGGTAGAAAAATGGTTCTAAAATGCCATTTTTGACACTGTAGTAAGAGGCTGTTTAAAAAGACAAAAAAACGTCATCCTGAATTTATTTCAGGATCTTAAAAAACTGAAGACAGTTCAAAGAGAAGCTGAAACAAGTTCAGCTTGACGTAAAATGTTCTTTTTAAACAGCCTTTTCTAGTTTATGGCTGGACAGCCACAATGGTAGCGTTTACGGGCTGCACCAAAGTTGTAACCCAGGGTGAGCTGATGAAAACCGCCGTTACTAAGCACAGTTTCATTGAACTGCTGGGAATAAGTATATCCAATTAAAAAACTTCGGTACTCAACCCCGGCAAACGGAGTAACATACCGTATATTTTCCAGGTTGTCTTCCTCGATCTTGTCGAGGCCCTGCCGGTAAGATAGCCCGGCCCATATCTGCCCAAAATCAAAATTCCTGTAGGCCTTGAGGTTAAGATCTGCAACCTTTTCTGAAGTATCTTCAACGAATTGGAACATGACCGATGGCTCCAGAAACCAGTCATAGGAAGGAGAAATAATATAGCCGGTAGTAAGGAAATATCTCCTCTGATTTATGGCGATATTATCGGAATTGAAGAGCTCCCTCGTTACCGGAAGCAGGTTTTTTGCCGAGAAATGCACATACAGGTCCTTCCTGAAATAGGACATCCCCACATCCATGTTTGCATAGCTCACAGAAGTTTTATCCTGCCCTAAAATTGGATCCGGTAGATCGAAACCGCTTTGGTCAAGCCGGTGCTGAATGATCCCGGCGCTAATTCCAAAGCTCAACCTGTGCAATTCCAGATCCCCCGACGGCAACCTCAAATGATATGCAAAGGTTCCATATGCACCCGACTTAGAAAAATTTCCGTTATGGTCATTGAAGATCACAGCGCCTATTCCCTCCCTGTTGCCCAGTCGCCCATTGATGGTAAGTGTCTGCATTCCCGGAGCATCATCAACGTCAAACCACTGTTGCCTGGCAGTAATACGCAGCTGATTTCGACCTGCTGCTCCGGCAAGAGATGGATGCAAAAGATAGAGATTATCGGTAAGATAATCTGAATAGGTTGGAATGATCTCCTGTGCAGCAGCGTGCTCACTATTTAAAAGAAAACAAAAACTGAAGGCCCAAAAAAGGCATTTTAGGAGGTGATTATTTTTCTTCTGTTGAAACATACTATCGCTTTAAGGTAAAGTGCCCTTTTTGAGGCTCGAAACCTTCAATAAAAATGTGATACCAATAATCTTCTGCAGGCAGCCCTCTGCCGTTAAAACTTCCGTCCCACGAAAAACCCACACCATTACCCCTGGCCAATAATTTTCCATACCTGTCAAAGATCCTGATCTCTGAACTGCTGAAATATTCAATACCTCTCAGCTCAAAACGGTCATTTATTCCGTCTCCATTGGGGGTAATGAATTTTGGCAGCACAATATGAGGAAATTCTTCGGAAATTGTACTACAACCTTCCAGATCCCGAACAAATGCTGTATAGATACCACCCGGAATACTCTGAAAAATATTGGATCGCTGAAAACTGACCCCGTCCAGAGAGTATTCAAAATCTCCGGGATTGGCAGGTTCAATGATGACTGTAGCACCTTCGGAAGAAATATTTCCAATTCCGGCAATATCCACAGGATCTACTTTAAAATTCTTTGTTGCACTACACCCACTGGAATTGGTGAGGGTGACGGAATAATTTCCCGGCTGACTAATTTCTATCTGCCGTGTTGTTGCCCCGCTGCTCCAGCTATAGCTGAAATTTCCTGTTCCTGCATCCAGTTGTATCTGGCTGCCGGTACAGAGCTGCCGCGTTTCATCGCTCACCTGAGGTTTCGAAAATATCCTTAGAGTCACCGGGGTGCGGGGACCCGGATCACAGTCAAATCCGGTCTTTACTGCTTCAGCGTAATAAGTACCTTCTACGGTGGCAAAAAATGATCTTCCGGTCGCGATCTCCACTCCACCTGCGGCAGTATCATACCAGGAAACCGATTCATCATCCTCCACACTCACAAGCAGGGGCGGAATGTTATCTCCCTCACAGACCTCAACATCGCCTTCACTCACGGGCGCTTCGGGAGTTTTTGCAATAATAACGGCAAAAGACTCAGATGCAGAACTGCAGAGATTATCAGCCAGGTTTACAGCATTTTCTGCCACCTTCACCCTGTAGTAGCGGGTAGTATTTATTGAGGGAGATGAAAAGCTGCTGCCATTCTCTCCGGGAATATCCTGCCAGTTCTCTTGATCTGTACTTTCCTGCCATTGAAAGGCATAACTGGTATAAACAGTACCATCAGGCGAAGCGGTAAGATCTATTGTAACGGGAGCTTCAGGTTCACAAACTTGCAGGGAGTTCCCTGTTATGTTATCTGCAGTAATTTCAGTCAGATCCCCACAGGACCTAAAGATGATATCATCGATAGCGAGGTCATTTCCGCAGCCTCCAACTCCGTTGTTGAACATCTTCAGGATCACCTTATTCTGACCTGCCTGAGACCTGAAGGTAAGTGCTTTTTGAGACCATTCAGGATTAATTGAAGAAAAGATATCGCCCGTACTTCCTTCAGCTAAAACAACATTTCCGGTTTCATCAAGAATCTGGAATTTGACATTAATGGGAACTTCATTGTTTACACAGGCATTGTTGGATGGATTGAAGATATTCATCAAAAAAGCAGAAAATTCATAAGTTGTGGCTTCACACAATCCGGAGATAGTAGTCTCATAAAATATTCCGGGAGTAAAAGCAGCATTTACAATAAGAGCCTTTCCGCCTGAAATTGTAGTGGGTGGTATGGAGTGCCAGTTCCCGTTATTCTGACCGGTGTTTCCGGTAATTGTGTACTCACCGTCTGTATACGGAATTTGGTTTACATAATTATAATTGGTGACTCCTGCAGGCAAAGGTCCTCCCGTCCCGGTACCTGACCCAAAAGTTTCATGAAAAATAGCATCGCCCTTACTGCCTTCACAAAAGCCGAGCTGGGAAAAAACATTTCCCGTAAACAAGAAAAAAATAAGAATGAAGGGAGTTCTCATCTCCTTCAAAGGTACTGGAAAGAAGGCATAATTTAAGAAAATTTTAGCAACTTCTTTTTATGATCCTCATCAGGATTTCAAGTTGTTCTAATTTAATTTTAAACCTTTTACTGCTTCTCCTGTCAAAGTATTAGCAAAGTGCATCTCTGTTTATTTTAACACCTTCGGGTTATGCAACCGGAAAGCGTTTTTCTAAATTGGGCAATTCTTAACTAAAATTTTATATTTAATGAACAACCGACTTTTGTTCCGGCTGGTTATTGTTTTTTTCTCTTTTTCAATAACAAGCTGTGCAGTCTTTCAACCAGAGAAGGACAAGAAAACGGCCACAGCAGCCAAACCTTCCGAAAAAGATAAGAACGGGATCAAACCTTACGACAAGGTGATCACCAAAAAAGCAAAATCTGACACCGGATTATTCACAGTACATCAAATTGATGATGATTATTACTACGAGATCCCGGACAGCCTCTTCAACCGTGAAATGCTTATGGTTACCAGGATCGCCCAAACTGCTTCGGGCATTGGTTTTGGTGGAGGCAAGCAAAATGAACAGGTATTACGATGGGAAAAGAAGAACAAAAATGTTCTTCTACGCGTAGTTTCTCATGATGTTTTTGCTGCTGATTCACTTCCCGTACATGAAGCTGTGGTGAACTCCAACTTTGAACCTATTCTTTATTCTTTTCCCGTTGAAGCATTCCACAAGGATTCTGTGAACAATGCTACGGTGATCAAAGTGACAGATCTGTTCAAAAAAGATGTTGAGGCACTTGGTTTCCCGATAAGAAACCGCAAAGACTACAAGATCACGCGTCTCGACGACAGTAGATCTTATATCGACACCATTAGAAGTTATCCTGAAAACATTGAAGTACGTCACGTAAAGACTTACAACGCAGGCGAGCCACCATCGAATTCAAGTACAGGATCAATCTCAGTAAAAATGAGCAACTCCATGATCCTGCTTCCAGAGGTTCCGATGGAGAGAAGATATTATGACGAGCGTGTGGGATGGTTCACATCGAGCCAGACAGACTATGGTCTTGACGCCCAAAAAAGTGAGACCGTGCGCTACCTTGACCGCTGGAGACTTGAAGTTAAGGAAGAAGACATGGAGAAATTCAAGCGTGGTGAACTGGTTGAACCTAAAGAACAGATTGTATACTACATTGATCGTGCAACTCCGAAAAAATGGATCCCATACATCAAGGAAGGAATTGAAGATTGGCAGGTTGCTTTTGAAGCTGCAGGTTTCAAAAATGCCATTATAGCCAAAGATCCTCCTTCAAAAGAGGAAGATCCGGACTGGAGTCCCGAAGATGTGCGTTATTCTGTAGTGCGCTATCTGGCTTCTCCAATTCCAAATGCTAATGGACCTCATGTAAGTGATCCACGTTCGGGAGAGATCCTGGAATCGGACATTAACTGGTACCACAATGTGATGACCTTGTTGAGAAACTGGTTCTTTGTACAAACAGCAGCCATCAACGAAGATGCCCGCAGCGTTGAATTCAAAGACGAGATCATGGGTCGTTTGATAAGGTTTGTATCTTCTCACGAAGTTGGACATACTCTTGGTCTCCCTCACAACATGGGAAGCAGTGTGGCTTATTCAGTTGAATCTTTGAGAGATCCTGAGTTCACCAAAAAATATGGAACTGCGCCTTCTATCATGGACTATGCCCGTTTTAACTACGTGGCTCAGCCCGAAGATGGGGATGTAGCGCTGATGCCAAACATCGGTCCTTATGATAAATATTCTATCATGTGGGGTTACAAACCAATTCCTGGAAAAGAAGGAAAAGAGGAAAAAGAAATTCTTGATTCCTGGATCCTGGAAAAAGCAGGAGATCCTGTATATAGATTTGGTGCACAACAAAGCGGGGTGATCGATCCTACTTCTCAAACTGAAGATCTTGGTGATGATTCTGTTCTTGCGAGCCAATACGGGATCAAAAACCTCAAGAGAATTGTTCCAAACCTCATCGACTGGACTGCCGAAAAAGGTAAAGATTATGATGATCTGGAAACGATGTACGAGCAGGTGCTTGGGCAGTACAACCGTTATATGGGTCACGTTGCTGCAAACGTAGGTGGAGTGATCAAGGAAACAAAGACCTACGATCAGGAAGGTGCTGTTTATTTCCATGTTACTGCCGAAAAGCAGAAAAATGCCATGAATTTCCTTCAGGATGAATTGTTCTCAACTCCGGAGTGGTTGATCGATCAGGAGATCTTTAACAGGATCGAATTTGACGGAAACGTTGAAAGGATCAGGAACACTCAGGAAAGAACTCTTAACAACCTTCTGGACTTCGGAAGAATGGCAAGGT
>CAYLZB010000092.1:0-9474 GCA_964388165.1 uncultured Flavobacteriaceae bacterium
CGCGACCTCCACCTTGGCAAGGTGGCGCTCTACCAACTGAGCTATTTTCGCATTTTAAAGAACATACCACCAGTGGTGGGTATTGCGCTGCAAATTTAATACATTTCTGAAACTGGCAAAGATTTTTTTTCAAAAATAAGTCGGCTGTTTTAGCACTTCAGCCTCCCAAATCAAATACTGGCCTTTTGTTTGCTGGCGAGCATTCTTTTGATCTCATTCAGCTTCATCAAAGCTTCCACCGGAGTGAGCGTATTGATGTCGATATGCAGGATATCATCCCTTAGCTCCTCAAGGATAGGATCATCTAAATTGAAGAAGCTAAGCTGCATTTCCTCTTCGGCCGATTTTTTCAACTTTCCCGACTTCTCCTGCATGCCGTGAGAGTCTTCCAGCTTCTTGAGGATCTTATTAGCCCTGCTCAATACCTGCTGTGGCATTCCCGCCATTCGGGCCACGTGTATACCAAAGCTGTGTTCACTGCCTCCCGGAACCAGTTTCCTTAGAAATAGTACATTATCCTTCAGCTCCTTTACCGAGACATTGAAGTTCTTGATGCGGCCAAAGGTTTCCCCCATGTCATTCAACTCGTGATAATGGGTAGCAAACAGAGTCTTTGCCCTGGCCGGATGTTCATGCAGGTATTCGGTTATCGCCCAGGCGATCGAGATCCCGTCATAGGTACTGGTACCACGGCCTATTTCGTCGAGCAACACCAGGCTCCTCTCCGAGAGATTGTTCAGGATGTTTGCTGTTTCATTCATCTCCACCATAAATGTAGATTCCCCCATGGATATATTATCGCTTGCCCCCACCCTGGTAAAGATCTTATCTACCAGCCCGATCCTTACTGCCCCGGCAGGCACAAAACTTCCCATCTGGGCCATGAGCACAATTAGAGCAGTTTGCCTTAGAATGGCCGACTTACCACTCATGTTAGGGCCGGTGATCATAATGATCTGCTGACTTTCCCGGTTGAGATAAAGGTCATTTGCTACATAAGATTCAGACAATGGCAGCTGCTTTTCTATCACAGGATGACGACCATTAGTGATCTCCAGCTCATAAGATTCGTCAATTTCAGGCTTGCAATAATTTTCTGAAATTGCCTGCTGTGCAAAGGAGCAAAGGCAATCCAATTGTCCTATTAGCACAGCATTCTGTTGTACCGGCTGAATATAATCCCCTATCCAGGCGACCAGTTTCCCAAAGATCTCCTGTTCCAGCTGCAGGATCTTCTCTTCTGCACCAAGGATCTTGGCCTCGTATTCTTTGAGTTCCTGCGTGATATAGCGTTCGGCATTTACCAGCGTTTGCTTCCTCACCCACTCTTCGGGAACTTTATTCTTATGCGTATTTCTTACCTCGATGTAATAACCGAAAACATTGTTGCTGCCGATCTTTAAAGAAGAGATCCCTGTGGTGGCACTTTCTCTCTCTATAAGCTTATCCAAATAATCCTTCCCCGAAAATGCTATTTTTCGCAACTCATCCAACTCGGGGGAAAAACCTTCGGCCACCGTTTTTCCCTTCAGGATATTCACCGGGGCATCCTCGCACAGGGTTTCTTTTATTTTATTCCGAAGCAGGTCACAGCCTTGTAAATTGTCACCTATGACCTTTAAGGCTTCTTCGGAAGAGGAAGTAGCAAGAGCTTTAACCGGAATTACTGCCTCAAGGGAATTCTTTAGCTGCACTACTTCCCGCGGACAAACCTTTCCTGTTGCAACTTTAGATATCAATCTTTCAAGGTCACTTATCTGTTTGATGTGAGACCTGATCTTTTGAAGTGCCTCAGTATTTCCCACCAGATGTTCCACGACCTGATGACGCTTCCTGATCTTATCGGCATTTTTAAGAGGTAGAGCCAGCCAACGCTTCAGCATACGCCCACCCATTGGGGAGATCGTCTTGTCAATGACATCGAGAAGCGTCACGGCATTCTGAGCGTTGGAGGTATACAATTCCAGGTTACGGATCGTAAATCTGTCCATCCATACATATTCCTCTTCTGCAATACGGGTAAGTCCCGTAATATGTTGCAAACGGTGATGCTGAGTCTCTCCCAAATAAAAAAGAACTGCGCCGGCAGCAATAATGCCTTCCTCCAGGTGCTCAACCCCAAAACCCTTTAAGGATTTGGTCTTAAAGTGAGTATTCAGATTCTCATAGGCGTAGTCAAGTTTGAAGACCCAGTCTTCCAGGAAAAATACATGATGATCTTCCCCAAAGCTTTTAAAGAATTCCTTTTTCTTTTGCTTGGGCACTAAGATCTCACTGGGATTGAAATTCTGCAGCAACTTGTCCACATATTCAGCGGAACCTTCGGCCGTTAGGAACTCACCTGTAGAAACATCCAAAAATGAGACTCCGTAAGATCTTTTCCCGAATTGTACGGCACACAGAAAATTATTGGTCTTGCTTTGGAGCACCTCGTCATTCATTGCCACTCCCGGGGTCACTAACTCGGTAACCCCCCGCTTCACGATCTTTTTAGTGAGCTTGGGATCTTCAAGTTGATCACATATAGCTACCCGTTCTCCTGCCTTGACCAGCTTGGGCAAATAAGTGTTGAGGGAATGATGGGGAAAACCTGCCAGTTCACTGCGCTCACTTCCATTGTTGCGGTTTGTAAGCACAATATTGAGTATGCGTGCAGCTTTAACGGCATCCTCTCCAAACGTCTCGTAAAAATCCCCCACCCTGAAAAGCAACATAGCATCGGGATATTTCTTCTTGATGTTGTTGTACTGCTGCATTAAAGGGGTGATCTTCTTCTCTGATTTTTCTGCCACGATACCGGAATTTTTGCTGAGGGCTAAAATATAGATTCTCTTCCTTTAAAGATAATCTTACCCATTCTGATTTTCAAACTTTTATTCACAACTCAAGATCAAAATTTTTTCCTGAGCTCACGGTAATAATGCTAACCCCGGTATCACGAGCCTCAAAAAAGAAAATATCAGAAAAATCCTACGTAATTCTTTAGTATTCAACAAGTTAATTTATGCATTTCATCGATTTTATTTGCAGTTTATCTGATTTAGTTATTTATTTGCTTCACTAAAAGTTTTGATCCCGATAGTAGACCTACGCAGATCAAGCTGCTTTAAAAGCCACTCCTCCCCAAGAGTGGCTTTTTAATTTTCTATTTTTGCCACATGGAAAACCGAAAGCTGAAAAACAGCGAACTCGAGAGAAAATCTACTGAAGAATTTAAGGCTGCTGAAAAGACTCCGATAATCGTCATTTTAGACAATGTAAGGAGCCTTAACAACATAGGATCCATTTTTCGAACATCTGACGCATTTTTGATCGAGAAGGTCTGGCTCTGCGGGATCACTGCAACTCCCCCGCACAAGGATATTCACAAAACTGCGTTGGGCGCTACAGATACTGTGGAGTGGGAATATGCTGAAGATGCTTTGGAGCTGGTAAATTCCTTACAGCAAGAAGATATAAAGGTCTTTGCCGTCGAACAGGCCGAAAATGCCGAATTCCTCAATGACTTCACCCCTAAAAAAGGGCAAAAATATGCAGTAGTCTTTGGAAATGAAGTAAAGGGCGTGCAGCAAAAAATAGTTACTGCCAGTGACGGAGTCCTGGAAATACCCCAACTGGGCAGTAAGCACTCTCTCAACATTTCGGTTAGTGCAGGAGTGGTTCTCTGGGATCTGTTTTCCAAATTGAACAGATAAGAGGTCTCTAAAATGTCATTTTTGAGCCCGTTTAAAGTATCATCCTGCTACAATTTTCTCACTGAACACTGATCACTGAAACGTGATCTCCTGCAGAAGAGTCAAATAATCTTCCCGCCTCTTGACAAAATCCAGTTCAGAAATGTCAATGATCTTCACATTGAGCCCGGGTTGAGACTTTATAAAGGAAAGATAACTGCGGTTGATGTTCGCCAGATAATCGGCTTCTATATTCTGCTCGTATTCCCTGCCCCGCTTTTTGATGTTCTCTAACAACCTCTCGGTATTCTGATAGAGATACACATAAAGATCGGGCTTAACGAGCTCCTTGTACATGAGATGGAAAAGCTTCTGGTACAGTAAATATTCATCTTCGTGCAGGGTGATCTTGGCGAATATTAAAGACTTGAACACGTCGTAATCTGAAATGACAAAGTCCTTGAAAAGATCGTACTGCGCCAGGTCATCTGAAAGCTGCTGATACCTATCGGCCAGAAACGACATTTCAAGCGGGAAAGCATAGCGCGGCTGATCTTCGTAAAACTTCGGAAGGAATGGATTGTCTTTAAAACGCTCCAGGATGAGCTTCGCATTGAAATCCTGGGAGACCATAGTGGCAAAACTGGTCTTTCCCGCACCTATATTTCCTTCTACCGCGATATAATTAAAATCTGAAAAAGAGAATTTTTTAGGGAGTTGTAATTTTTCAGAAGTAAGCTCAAGCCCCTCCTTGTCTACAGCCTCAAAAAGCTCTTTTATCCTGATCTTTTCAAGAGGGTGTTTTACTTCAGCAGCAATATCATTAAGTGGCGCCAGCACAAAATTTCTGGTGTGCATGGCGGGATGAGGAACAGTAAGCTCTTCAGAATTGATCACCTCATCTTCCACGAGAATAAGATCGAGGTCAATAGGACGATCGTGATAGCCTCTCTCTTTCCTTTCCCTACCCATAAGCTTCTCGATCTCCAGCAGCTGCTTTAAGATCTTGTGAGGCTTGAACCGACTGCTTACCGAGATACAGGCATTAAAAAAAGGCTTACCTTTAAAACCCATAGCAGGGGTTTGATAAACTCCCGAAATTGCCAGCACTTCCCCTGTCTTTTGCTGGATCTTCTCCACAGCCTGCTGTAAAAATTCAATTCTGGCACCCTCGTTGCTTCCAAGTGCTATATAAACAGTTTTTAAAGGATTCAAGGGATATTAAGAAAATTTTAGTAAGACGGGATCAAGTATTTCACAGCAAATTAAATAAAACAAATGCACATACCCTTAACTTTGTTTTAAAGAGTTTCAACAAATCGGAACTCTGCTAAATATCCAGCCTTGAGGCAGATTTTAGCAGAATGATAAAATATAAATTATGAAAAAGTTTCTAAAAATACTGGGAATCGTTCTGGGAGTGATCTTACTCCTGCTTTTCCTTACTCCTTTTCTTTTTGAAAAGCAGTTAAAAGACCTGGTGCAGGAAACGATCAATAAGAATGTAGATGCCAACGTAACTTTTGAGGACATCGATCTTAGCATCTTCAGGAATTTTCCCGATGCCACCCTGGCTATTCAAAACCTGAAGGTCATCAATAATGCACCTTTTGAAGGCGACACTCTGGCCCTAAGCGAAGAAATTGTGCTCCAAATGTCAATTAGAGAATTATTTAAGGGAGCCGGGGAACCCAAGAAAATTGATGCGCTTAGAATAGACAACACTTTTCTGAATATAAAGGTAGATTCCCTGGGAAACAACAACTATGACATCGCGATCCAGGATTCAGTTTCTACTACGACTTCAGAAGGCGGGGGATTCCGTTTTGATGTGGAACACTACGAGATCAACGATTCCCGCGTGGCCTATCTGGATCAGGGTTCAAAAATAAAATTACTTGTAGAAGACCTCAATCATGAGGGAACGGGAGATTTTTCCGCAGAAACTTCTACGCTCAGCACTTTTTCTACCGCTCTCGTAAGTTTTGAAATGGATAGCGTGAATTACCTGGACCGAAACAAGCTCAAACTGGAGGCCGATTTCAAGATGGACCTCGAAAATATGCGGTACACCTTCCTCGAGAATGAGGCACTTATCAATCAGCTGCCCCTCACGTTTGACGGCTATGTGCAGGTCAACGAGAACAACAATGAAGTGGATATAAGCTTTAAGACTCCCACTTCTTCTTTTAAAAACTTCCTGGCGGTGATGCCCGATGAATATTCAAAGGACATTGAGAATGTAGAAACCCGTGGAGATTTCATTGTCGACGGATTCATCCGCGGAATTGTTGATGATACTTATATCCCAAAAATGCAGATCAACATTGCTTCCAACAATGCGGCTTTTAAATATCCCGATCTGCCCAAAGCAGTTGAAGATATTACCATTGCTGCAGTTTTAAAGAACGACACAGGTCTGGCAGAAGACACTTACGTCGACATCAACAAGCTCAATTTCCGTATCGATCAGGATGCTTTTAGTGCCAACGGAAGTATTAGAAATCTTACCGGCAATATGCTGGTGAACATGGCGCTCAAGGGAACTATCAATCTCGCAAATATCACAAGAGCATATCCGCTTGAGCTGGAACAGGACCTAAACGGGATCGTCACTGCCGATGTCACCACAAGCTTTGACATGAACTCGGTCGAGAACGAGCAGTATCAAAACGTGAAGAGTAGCGGTACAGCAACTATAAGAGATTTCAGCTACACTTCTCCCGAAATTCCGAATGAAGTGAAGCTCGCTACTGCCCGACTCCAATTCAACCCTGCCACTGTGAACGTGGATAATGCGGTAGCCACTACAGGCCAGACCGATCTTGCGATAACCGGAACCCTGCAAAATCTCATGGGTTATCTGTTTACTGACCAAAAGCTGAAAGGAAATTTCACCGTTGCTTCCAACACCTTTTCTGTAAACGACTTCATGGTAAAGGAAACTGCGGAAGAGGTTTCTGCACCACAGACAACTACTGCCGAAGTTCCCGGAGACGAAGCGATCAAAATTCCGTCATTTTTGGATGCCAATATCAACTTCACTGCCAACCGGGTACTTTATGATAACCTGGTACTGGAGAATACCCGCGGAGTTCTTAGAATTGTAGATGAGACTGCCAGTCTTTCCAATGTCTCTTCCAATATTTTTAATGGAAATATTCTCCTTAATGGACTGGTCTCGACCAGGGAAGCCATTCCAAATTTTGCCATGCAGCTGGAGTTAAAATCTATCGATATTGCCGGGGCATTTAAGGATATGGAGCTGTTAAGGAACCTGGCACCCATTGCACAGGCCCTGCAGGGGAAATTAACCACCAATATTGATCTAAGAGGAAATCTAAACGACGACCTTACTCCGCAGCTGCAAACTTTGGCCGGTAATGCCCTGGCCGAGATCATTGGCGCAAGGGTGAACCCCGAACAAACTCCGCTCTTGGCTCAACTTGACGAGCGACTCACATTTGTTGACCTCAATGATCTTAATCTAAAAGACCTCGAAACCAGGCTCACTTTTAACAACGGTAAAGTAGAGGTGCAGCCATTTGACTTTAACATCAAAGGCATACAAGGTAGAGCCTCCGGTGCACATGGATTCGACATGGATATGAAATACACCGTGGCACTTGACATTCCGGCGAAATATTTAGGAAGTCAGATAGGAAATACACTTGCCCGTCTTAGCGCACAGGAGCAGGAAAGCATGACCGTTGTACTACCTATAGATATCACCGGCAGCTTTAACAGCCCTAATATTAATCTCAACATGCAGCAGGCAATTAACAACCTCACCCAGCAGATCATTGCTACTCAAAAAGAAGAGCTCAAAGAAAAAGGACGCGGGGTACTACAGGATATTATTACTGGGGGACAACGCCAGGATACTACTGCAGGAAGAACGCCAACACAACGAGATTCTATAGCTAAGAAGAAGACGAATGAAGCTGTTAAAGAGACAGCAAAGGATATTCTCGGCGGAATACTTGGCGGTACCAAAAAGAAAAAGGATACTACTAAGAATCAGTAGTTACTGAAGGGACAATGTGACATTGAAGCCTTCGTGCTTTCTAACATTGAAGACCATGCCGTCTTCAAAAATGAGGTACTGCCCTTTGATCCCTTTTAGAACCCCCTCGTAAAATGGCATTTTTGCGAGGTTAAGGGTTTTGCACTTTGCAGGATAAGAGATCACGGGAAATTTTATTTCCAGTTCCTTTGAGTTTGCCAGGTAGTAATCGGCTACTTCAGTAGGCAGGTACTGTCTCATGTCCTCCCTGATGGCTGCAAGATCGAGATCTTTGAGATCATTGGTGAGCATGCTGCGCCAGTTGGTCTTGTCTGAAAGATGTTCCTTTAGAGCAACTTCAGTAATACCGGCGAGGTAGCGGTTTGGCACTTCAACCACCTCAATGGCTTCATGCGCTCCCTGATCGATCCACCGGGTGGGGATCTCACTTTTTCGGGTCACTCCTACCTTCACATTACTCGAGTTCGCCAGGTAGACCACGTGGGGTTGCAATTGTGCAGCTTTTTCGAATTCCAGGTCCCTGTCTTCTTCATTGAGATGAGCTTTGCTTAACTCCGGCCTTATCACCCATTCCCCATTTTGAGGAAGTTCCATAAAACAGTTATAGCATACCCCGTTGGCAAAGACCTTCTTTTTTTTATGACAATTGGTGCACTCGTAATTGAGGAAATTGATGGAGATCTTCTTATCAAGTACCTGATTCACATTTAAAAAATCCTGTTCAAAAATGAGATAATACTGAACTGTTTCCGCAAGTTCGGTTTTCATTTTTCGAAGCACACCCTGATAAGTCATAAAAAGAAGAATTTTATCACTATCTTATTTTTTTGTCAGCAATAAGAATAGTTTTAATTTTAACCGGTTACTGCCCGGTTTGAAGGGCTCAAAGATAATAAGAAAAAATGCCAATTCCGTTAGTACATTCAGTAGCTTCCTGGTTCCTCAAGAAGCGCATCCATCAAATGGAATTGTTCATTAAATATCCTCATGAGGTACAGAATGAACTTCTAAAGAAACTCCTTCAAAAAGCTAAGGATACAGAAGTAGGGCAGCAATACGACTTTGCCTCCATCAATTCCTATGAGGATTTTGCTGCGCGGATTCCCATTCAGCAATATGAAGATTTTGAGCCCCAAATAGAGCGCAGCCGCCGTGGGGAGGTCAATATTTTCTGGCCTACCCCAATCAAGTGGTTTGCGAAGTCCAGCGGCACTACAAACGCAAAGAGCAAGTTCATTCCCGTTAGTGATGATTCTCTCGAAAAATGCCATTATGCAGCAGGAAAGGATATGTTGTGCATGTACCTCAACAACAATCCGGAATCGAAAATGTTTAGCGGAAAAAGCCTGAGGCTGGGGGGAAGCAAGGAACTTTACAGTCGCAATGGTACGCAGTTCGGCGACCTTTCGGCTATTTTAATTGACAACATGCCTTTTTGGGCAGAATTTAGCAGCACGCCAAGCAACGAAGTATCTTTGATGAGCAATTGGGAGGTGAAAATGCCTGCCATTGTAAAGGAGACCATAAACGAGAATGTTACCAGTCTTGCCGGTGTCCCGTCGTGGATGCTGGTGTTACTCAATAACGCCCTGGAAGAGGCAGGCCGTGAGAATCTTTTTGAGATCTGGCCAAACCTGGAGGTGTACTTTCACGGCGGAGTGAATTTTCTGCCTTATGCCGACCAGTATCGAAAGATCCTGCCATCGAGCAGCTTCAGGTATTTCGAGATCTATAATGCTTCGGAAGGTTTTTTTGCCATTCAGGATTCAAATG
>CAYLZB010000093.1:0-3859 GCA_964388165.1 uncultured Flavobacteriaceae bacterium
TAGGAAAATATTACTATTTGGCTTAACCGAGTGGAAGCACAAAGATGGTCGTATTTTAAAGGTTGTTGAAGCCAATTAAAATTACAACCTTCCAAAAATCTCATTTTTGACACTACAGTTTCTAATTAAATACAATTTATGACGATCGCCAGGGCCTTACTCTTATTTACTGCACTAGTAGCTACCATGCTGGCAATCGGGATAGCAGAACTTTACCTGCTTGACCTGTTCGATCTTTCAGAAAACGGTTATCGGCATGGGTTCGGGATCATTACCTGGATCACGCCCTTTATTGCCTACGGAATGATCTTTTACTTTTCTAAATTTCGACTTGATCTAAAGGTGGTACCCGGGAAACTGAAGTCTCTCAAACCCGAAATCCTGCTTTACATTTTTGCCATTGCCATAGGTCTGGAATTTCTGGATCGCCCACTATTTGATTTTCAGAAGATCTGGGATTTTGTTTATGTTGGAAATGCAGAACCATATTACCTCCCTGAAGCAGACCGATTTATTGTCTACACCGGGATCTTCGCCATGCTCGTTGCGCCTGTATTTGAAGAATTGTTCTTCAGGAAATTCCTTTTTGGAAAGTTGCTCAGCAGGTATTCTGCTACCACCTCGATCCTGGTTTCCAGCTTCTGTTTCGCGTTATTACACCTTCCGAGCTACCGCAATTTGTTGCCTTCCTTTATTTTTGGGGTGATCGCCTGCCTTCTCTATAAAAGGACAGGGAACATTCTTTACACTATCCTCCTGCATGTCCTGGTAAATACTCTTTGGTTTACATTACAGTATTGGGGAGGAGATTTCTACAACTGGATCTTTGAGCTGCAATTCAATTTTGTTTACTGGTTAATGTTCGGATTCGGTTTGCTACTCACGATTTTGGCTGTAAGTAAATTGAATGGAATCAAAAGCCTCCGGGACTAAAGCAACAGAAAAAATCCATTTTTGAATATCTTTAAAATTTTTTCCCCTCTGCAGCAATGGATCATTCACCGGGAGCTGCATTTTATAACCATCTGTATCAAAGCCGGGTTGATTTTTTCCCGCAAATCTAACGGCTACAAACTAATGTGAATCTACTCCGTGCGGAGGTCCTGCCTGTATGGTTTGATACAGTTTGTGGATATAAACGATGTATTTGACATAGTTGTCAACCCAATCTCTGCCTGCGGCAATACTCTCTTCCTTGTTTTTTGCTGAAGCTCTTGCTTTCTCAAACCACTTGGTACTTTCCTTCTCCAGGGCGCTGCACAGCAGCTCTTTTACCGGCTGAAAATTTCCTGTCTCCAGGGCTTTTTCTGCCGCCTCTATGTCCGGGGGATTAGGACTGGCCGGCTTCAGGCCTTCAAACGGCATACCTTCTGCCGCACGGTGCAGTCGCACTGCGGTCTCCATAAAATACTTTTGGGCCAGTTCAGCAGAATTTCCGCCGTTTGAATAGACCTCCAGGCTTTGCTGAAATTTCTCCCGCAGCTCCTGCTCCTGTTCTTCCCCCACCCAAATGAGGATCTTATCAATATTTCCGGTTTTTAAAGCCTCCTTTGCAGCCATTGCCACCGGTCCGTTTTCCCTGTCGCAGTGAGCTAGAGCATTGGGGCTCCATAGCAACAGAAGTAGTAGAATAATACACATGCGGAAAAAGATTTTCAGCTTTAAAAGATCATTTTCCCCTGCTTTTTTTATAGTTTTCATAGGACTGAATTTTGGATCTAATTTTATTTACGATGTAAAAATTAATCAATCAGTAGCTGAAAAAGAATGAGAAATGTCAGGTCGTGAAAAAGATCGGTGGTAATGCGTAAGTACGCCTTTAAAACCATACTTGAAGTGGACTTTCCTGTAGAAAAATTGTGGTATATATCACCTTTTCCCGGGGGGTGTGAAACTGCCGGTGTTATTGCAGAAGATGCCGTGGTTCATGTGGACTGAGCCTATTAACCCGGAAACTAATTCTATTCTTCAAGGCAAAAATACTATGTCCAACTACCAAGCTTTCATCACCGTTTTTAACTTTCTAAAATGCCATTTTTGACTACCTTTAAATGTAGGGTAAACAAAAAAGATAGATGAATGGCAGCGAATAAGAAGCTTCCTCCCGTGCAGCAGGAAGAACTATTAAAGGTGTTGAAGTCCCGCTTTGAAAAGCATAAGAATCGGCATGAAGGGCTGGAATGGGAAAAAGTGGAGTCTAAACTCAGGTCCAATCCTTCTAAACTCTGGTCGCTTCACGAGATGGAAAAGAGCGGCGGGGAACCCGATGTGGTTGGCGTTGATGAAGAGGCAGAAGCCTATATTTTCTATGACTGCGCTAAGGAAAGTCCAGGAAAGCGACGGAGTGTTTGTTATGATCAGGACGCACGGGAGGCAAGAAAGAAATTCCCGCCGCAGGTTAGTGCTGTAGAGTTGGCTTCCCAAATGGGTATCGAATTGCTCTCCGAAGAGCAGTACAGGGAGTTACAGCAATTCGGTCCTGTTGACACCAAAACCTCGAGTTGGTTAAAAACCCCTGCCGGAGTAAGGGAGCTCGGTGGAGCCATCTTTGGGGATCATCGATTCGGGCGGGTCTTTATTTATCATAACGGGGCAGAATCCTATTATGGGTCCAGAGGATTCCGGGGCGCTTTGAAGGTTTGATAAAGATTCCAAAGACCTTCAGAAGATACCTCTTAAAAATGGCTTTTTTGACACTCTTTGAAAACAGAGATCTCCTGTAAAAAACCTTCAGAAGCAAGATAAATTGATTCTTTAATGCTGAATTCTGTTCGTAAAATCTCCCACGGTGTTGATCAATTTACGTCTAAAAAACGGCTTGCTTGTTTTTTAATTTATTGATTTTCAGTAATTTTAAAAAATAGAATGCACATGTGTCAACTTAAAACTTTAGGTTATGAGAAGCAATGTGTCAATACTGGTTTTTGTGGCTGTTCTTTTATTTTTTGGCCATTCAATACATGCTCAAACCACGGAGCGAACAACGAACTCAGATATCTATTCCGGACCTATCATTGATATGCACATGCACACCGGGCTGCCCCACGAAGTGCCTCCCGGAATTCCTTCTCTTTGCCGCCCCGAACCCTGTAAAGGAGATGGTGCCGCGACGGTCGATCCAAAGGAACTTATGAAGAAAACAATGAAAGAAATGGACCGCTACAACATTAGCAAAGCTTTTGTGAGTGGCGTAAATTGGGCAGCAGTACAGGAATGGAAGAGATCTGCTCCTGAAAGGTTTATTGCTTCTCCCTTTATTCTACAACCCACAGATTCCCTTTTAGAAAAACTTCAGGAAGAGTATGAACAGGGGCGGTTTACCGGAATGGGTGAGATAGGGGCTCAACTTGAGGGGGTTGCACCAAATGATCCTGCATTGGATCCCTATTTTAAACTGGCTGAGGAACGGGATATTCCGGTGCTCATTCACACTTTAGGAATTGGACCTTATACCCCTCATTTTCGATCGGCTGCCGGTAACCCTTTACTGCTGGAAGATGTGCTGAAGAAATATCCGAAACTCAGGCTGTTCGTGGAAAATGCCGGCTATCCCTATGCCGAAGAAATGATCGCGATGATGTATCAGTATCCTCAGCTCTATGCAGATGTTTCTACCATAACATGGGTGATCCCGCGTACGGCCTTCTACGATCACCTGGAGAAATTTGTGCGGGCAGGACTTGGCAAAAGGATCATGTTTGGTTCAGACCAGATGGTATGGCCCGAAAAGATAGGGGCTGCTGTGGAAGCGATCCAGGAGGCTCCATTTTTGTCACAGGCTCAAAAAGAGGATATCTTTTACAATAATGCAGCTCGTTTTCTTCGGCTGAAGGATGCTGTTAATGAAACGGAAGAAACA
>CAYLZB010000093.1:3959-9389 GCA_964388165.1 uncultured Flavobacteriaceae bacterium
AAATGCAGGGAAAGCTTATTTTAGTAGGTGTAATTTAACCGGTTCCCGAAATTGAGTTTTAGCAACAGCAATTATATTTTCACCTACAGAAGGCTAAGAAGGGCAATAGGCTATCTTGGGATCGCGCTTCCGGTATTGCTGGTGGGATTGTCATTTTTCCCTTTTTTCAGCACCCGGCTGCAGCCGTCGATTAGTGATTACTACTATACCAACCTGCGCGACATCTTCACCGGTACTTTAGCTGCCGTTGGGCTCTTCATGATCTCCTATAAAGGCCACGGAAATACTTCGATCCTTAAGAATGACCAGTTGCTCACCAACATTGCAGGGATCATGGCCATTGGAGTAGCACTTATCCCTGTTACACCCGAATTTGAATCTCAAAAGGTCTACACCCTCATTCCATATCACTTTTCCTGGCTGGGCTGGCTTCACTACGGTTTTGCTGCCCTGCTCTTCGGGATCTTTGCACTTCTGGCCATTAATGTTTTTACCATTGGTCAAAATAGAGCTGAAGATATTCCGGTAAGTACTTTTAATGAGAACCACATTTACAGGTTTTGCGGAATTGCGATAATAGTTCTGATGATCCTTGTGCCAATTTCTGAAGAATTCGGGCTGTTCAATTATTCTACGCTTGTACTGGAATCACTCGCGCTCTTTTTCTTCGGCACGGCATGGCTTATCAAAGGTCGGGCGCTGGGAGATAGCGGAAAGCTTGGGGAAAAGCTTTACCGGGAACACAATCCGGAGCAATGATCAATTAACAAATATCATATTTCGTACTCCTGAAGCGCACAAAAAATGTCATTTTTAAGTACCTTTAAAAGGCATAGCAAAGACCGGAAGCATGGGGCGCCTTCATCTGTTTGAATTTGAGGATCTGGCTTGGTTTCCCGATTTTTTAAGGAACTACGGCACAGATTATTTGCAGTTTGTTTCTGCTAAGACAGGAATGTTCAAACCAGTGATCCCGTTGATCGAAGAAGCCCTGGTCAAAAGCGAGACCAGGACCATTGTCGACCTGGGATCGGGTGGCGGCGGCGGACTAATAGACCTAAATCCCGAACTGAAAAAGAAATTTCCTGACCTCAAGATCATACTAACCGATTTCTATCCGAACCTTCCCGCTTTTAAGGAACTCAATGAAAAGACCAACAATATTGATTATAATACTGCTCCGGTTGATGCCCGTCGCGTACCACCAGATCTAAAAGGGCTAAGGACCATGTTCCTTTCTTTTCATCATTTTAAACCCGAAGATGCTCAAGTGATCCTGCAGAACGCTGTGGATTCAGGAAGTGCTATTGCGATATTTGAAGGGCAGGAAAGAAGTATTACCGGTTTAATAGGTATGCTGTTTGCTCCGGTCTTTGTGCTTCTTTCCACTCCGTTTATTAGGCCATTCAAATGGGGCAGGATCATATTCACTTATTTAGTTCCGGTCGTGCCGCTTTTCGTTTTATGGGATGGGCTGGTTTCTGTCTTGCGCACCTACTCGGTAAAGGAAATGGAGGCTCTGGTAGAAGGATTGCAAGGCCGGGGGAATTTTGACTGGCAAATTGGGAAAAGAAAGTCGGGACCTGCTAAAATTTTATACCTGCAGGGCATTCCTAAAAAATAGGTCCGGACCATTATTCATTTACTTCTGAATTCTTCTCAAAATAAGCTATCAAAAATGACATTTTTGGCAGCTATTAATTTCAACCTTCTGCTTTCAAAGTGCAGTGACAGATCGAAAATTCTCTGATTTTTGCTTGTCATGTAGGATTATTCACTATTTTCACCTCATCCCTACCTCTTTAATTATTAATGTGAACACCAATGCCCTAAAAACAGGCATGGGTGCTGCTTATATTTTTGCTTGATGAGAGTTAAAATGAATAAAATACAGTGGTTCTTTTTTGTGCCATTTTTGTTTGCTCTGGTCGTGAGCTGCCAGACAGAGAATGATATAGTCTGTGAGGAGCACGAGAAAACTTCCTGTGGGGAAGATGTCACTAAAACCAATATCAGAGTTAAGAATGTGAGCAATTATGACTTCTGTAATGTAGTGATAGGCGCGTCTGAAATGGTAAATTATGGAATTGTCAAAAGTGGCCAAACCACCTGCTATGTCTCCTTTGATGAAGCGTACGACTATTCATATGTCGCATTATTCATTGATGGTAAGGAGTTCAAGATACAACCTGTTGATTTTGTAGGGGAGGAAGCATTAGGGGAAGGATATTTCACTTATTCCATAGGTGTAGAAGATCGGGGTGAAAGAATTTTGTCGCAAACTACAACTGAAGATTAAATGATAAATACAAGCCTTGTTTATATGTCTTTTATAAAATCTCTGCTCACAATTTCTTTTCTTTTTCTTCCTTTCTTTTCAGTTTCCCAGGACATCAAGATCTACAGCGAAAAATTCAGTAAAGGATTCATTTTAATGGCCGACAATCACGAATATGCTCCGGTTAGTGCTAATATTGAATTTACTCTGGAAAATGTGAGATTGAGCGGAAGCAATGTTGTGATCCTAAAACCAAATGAAAAACAACAGATCATTGGAAAGTTGTATATCATTGACAGGACCAAGCCAAGCAAATTCTCCTATAAATACAGCTACAACTACGGCAACACATTTCAGGAGGATTTTGATGAAGATTATGAATATGCTCTTCCTTATTCCCGGGACAGTACCTATGTAGTGATGCAGGGGTATGATGGTAAATTTTCTCATCAGGGGCAGGAGGCTCTGGATTTCAAGATGCCCGTTGGTACTCCGGTAATGGCCGCCCGGGAAGGAATTGTTGTGAAGGTAGTGGAAAACTTCGACAAAGGCTGTCCGGGCAGGGAATGTATGGAGTTCAACAATCTTATTATGGTACTGCATCCGGATGGAACATTTGCAGAATATGCACATTTAATGTTCGAGGGAGTTAAGGTTGAGAAAGGAGAAAGAATAGAGAAGGGACAACTTATAGGCTACAGTGGAAATACGGGATTTAGTTCGGCGCCACATCTCCATTTCGTTGTATACCTTCCAAAGATCTTTGCACGTAGCACAATCCCCACTTTGTTTAAAGTTGATGCGGCCACAGCTCCCCAGATCCTCGAGCGTGGAAGATCTTACAGGAACACGGCGAAACCGCAGCTCTAAAAAAGGAAAAATTTTATATTACTTATTTTTATAACCATGAAAAAATTTATTCTTCTTGTCATTTTTATCTCCACATTTCTACCGGGTAAAGCCCAGGAGAATAGCCTTCCGGAGATAACAAAGAGCCACTTGCAAAATTTCATTGCAGAGGCTACGAAGGAAGGGAAAATTTCTGAAGAGGCTCTAATAGTCCTGGATGAAGAGACTATTATTGATCTGGAAGAGATGAAGGAAGATCAAAAATACTTTGGGAAGATCCTTCTTATTGAAAAAGGTAACGAAGAGATGACCCAGCTCTATGGGGAGAAAGCGAAAAATGGGATCATCATGATCCAGTCCCTTCCCAAAACGCCCGAAGGCAAAGACATTCAAGATACCGGGGAAAAGGTCCTGTACTTTATAGGGGGTAAAGAAGTCTCTGAAAAATTCTTGCAGAAGATCAATCGGGATTCGGTGAGGAGTGTAAGGGTGATCAAGAGCAAAGAGGAAATTGCGCGATATACAGATAAGGAATGCGATGGCATTATAGTTATTGATGCAGCAATAAGATATTAAAAGTTTTTTCTTCAATTCTTTCCGCGACGTGTGCTGCAGGAGCTTCTTTGCTCCTGTATAACTGCCCCTAAAAGTCTTATTTTTTTGCACGACAATATTTCAACTTCCAGGACAGGTTTTGCAACAGCAGGAACCTGAGATTTTTTTATTAAATTATCTCAATGAAGTTTGAAGTAACTACAGCTGAAATATTAGAAGAAGTCCCCAGTGCCTCCGGCATTGTAAAAGTGAGTGATTCTTACTACGTGGCGGGCGATGATTCGCCCTTCCTGTTTTGCTATAACCACGATTTTACAGAAACAAAAAAAATAAGGATCTTTTCTGCCGATAAGGTGAAAGGTGACAGGATCACTAAAAAGCACAAGCCCGACTTTGAGGCGATGGAAAAAATAAACGATCGGGAAATCGCAATTTTTGGATCGGGATCCAAGTCGCCACAGCGGGATTTTTTCATCAGGGTCCTGCTGAAGGAGGACGATCACGAGGTAAAGACCAACCAGATTTCCTTATTTTATGAAAATTTAAAAAAGCTGGACCTCTTTAAAGGAACCGAATTTAATATAGAAGCTGCGGCTGCATATAAAGAGCAGTTTTTTCTCTTTAACCGAAGAAAGAATCTAGTTATCAAATTCTGTTATGAAGATTTTGTGGCCCATATTGAAAATGATGCTCCCCAGCCTGAAATCTCTGTTACTGAAGTTAAACTTCCCAAAATCAACGGAATTGAGGCAGGATTTTCCGGCGCTACCGCGTTTCCGACTGGACCTTTCCTCATTTTTACCGCCTCGGTGGAAGACACAGATAATGCTTATGACGACGGGCAGGTTTTGGGCAGCTTTATTGGAGTGCTGGATATGGAAAATTATGAGATCATTGGGGAGATGCAGCGCATTCCCTCTCCCGATGAAAAAGGTGGAGAGATCAAAGTAGAGTCGGTCGCCATAGACAGGATCATTTCTGAAAAGGAATTTGAACTTATCCTCACTACAGATAGTGATGGGGGAGATTCTTTGATCATGAGAGGGAGATTTAGCTTGGAGTACTAAGTAAAAACAGCTTTTTTAAACCTACGGGATATTCTATTCATATTGAAAATTAGCTTATGAAAATTACCTTTTGCGGCCTCATCTTTTGCCTGTTGTTGCTCCTCTTTCCCAAATTGGTGCAAGCTCAACAGGATTTCAATCTTACCGGCGGAACCGGCACCCCCGAGATGGTCAATATTGGAGTGAGAATGCAGGGGGACCAATATCAGTATGGAATCAGCGTAGGGATGAACCCCGGTTATAAGAACGACAACTTCACATTGTCCGGGGATTTCTACTACCATTTTAGTGGAAGATCGGCGCATACTTCTTTGCAGCCCTGGTTCATTAAAACAGGCCTCACCTACATGAGTAGCGAAGGGGAGTGGGAGAAAAGGATGAACCTGTTGCTGGTGCCAAGGCTTGGGAGGGACTTCAATATTACTCCTCAATTTGGTGTTGCTCTCGAGGCAGGGATCATGCTCATGCTGATGGATAGGAACACAGCAAAAAAAGAAAGAACAGATGCTGTGTCTGGAGATCTCGATCTCATTGGTTCCGGGTTCATACTACCCTCTGCCGGACTTAAATTTTTCTACCGACTTTACTAAGCAATGATCAATTAACAATGATCAATTTGGATTAGATCTTTGGCAAACTTCTAATTTTGAACGGATTTTGGAGATTTGAAGATTTGAAGAT
>CAYLZB010000094.1:0-9308 GCA_964388165.1 uncultured Flavobacteriaceae bacterium
TTTCTATTTATATAAACGACGAAGTTATGAGTAAAGTATCATATTATACAGCAGATGGCCTTAAAAAACTGAGAGATGAACTCAATCAATTAAAAGATGTCGAGCGGCCAAGAGCTTCACAGGCAATTGCCGAAGCTCGTGATAAAGGAGATCTTAGTGAGAATGCCGAGTATGATGCAGCCAAGGAGGCCCAGGGCCTGCTTGAAATGAAAATTGCAAAGCTGGAAGAGATATATGCTAATGCCAGGCTAATTGATGAGTCCCAACTGGACACTTCCAAAGCATTAGTACATTCAACCGTTAAGATCAAAAATCTTTCAAACGATGCAGAAGTTAAGTACAAACTGGTAGCACAGAGTGAAGCCGATCTAAAGACGGGTAAGATTTCTGTGGATAGTCCTATAGGAAAAGGGCTGCTTGGAAAGAAAGTTGGAGAGGTAGCCGAAGTACAGGTGCCATCGGGGATAATGAAATTCGAGATCCTCGAGATCACTCGTGATTAAGGAATGCCAAAAATGACATTTTATAGATCCTTTCTACGGAAAGGATTTTTTTATGCCTCTGTTTTGTACCGAAAATATTAACTTGTTGTTTCAAATAACTATAAGCTATGCCAACCATTTTTACAAAGATCGTGAACGGGGAACTTCCCGCATATAAAGTCGCAGAAACAGATAAATTCCTGGCTTTTTTGGATGTACGTCCAAATGCAAAAGGTCACACCCTCTGTATTCCTAAGGAAGAGGTCAACAAATTGTTTGACCTGGATGAGGAAACCTATATGGAGCTCATGGCTTTTTCCCGTAAAGTTGCTAAAGGAATTGAAAAAGCTGTTTCCTGCAAACGAGTCGGTATGGCTGTGGTAGGCCTGGAGGTACCTCATGTACATGTACACCTTATTCCGCTTAATAGTATGGGAGACATGAATTTTGCGAACAGTGTTGACTTAAGTGAAGAGGAGTTCCGGCAAATTGCCGATGATATTAAAGCAAATATCTAGTGGAACTTTCAAAATACAAACTATCGCTGGACCTTCGTATCGACTTCAGTGATCTCGACATGTACAGGCATGTGAACAATCTCACTTTTATCAGATTCCTGCAGTCGGGCAGGGTGAACTTTTGGGAGGCTACAGGTTTGGCCACCTTATTTTCGGAATCCAATAAAGGAGCTATTCTGGTTTCCACCCATTGCGACTTCAAGAAATCTCTATTTTATCCCGGAACAGCCACAGTAAAGACGAAACTCGCCTATATAAAGAATAGCAGTTTTGGTCTCGATCAATTGATCCTGAATGAAAAAGGTGAAGTATGTGCAGAGGGTCGGGATATTGCTGTTTTCTTCGATTTTAGTGAGGATAAGGCACTGCCCATTCCGGCCGGGCTAAAGAAGGTTATGCAGCAGTTCTAGCTTTGTTTAGCAGGATCTCGATCGTTGTTCCTTTGTTGATCTCACTTCGCAACACTCTAATCCTTCCAAGGTGATATTTTTCGATGATCCTGCGGGATAGGGAAAGGCCTAATCCCCAACCTCTCTTTTTGGTGGTGAAGCCGGGTTCAAAGATCTGTTTGAATTTGCTTTTGGGAATTCCTTTTCCTGTATCGGTGACAAGAATATGAACTTTTTTAGAATCCTGTTTCAGTTTTATTTCCAGATCTCCTTTTCCTTTCATGGCATCGATGGCATTTCGAACCAGGTTTTCTATGGTCCAGCTATAGAGCTGGGCGTTCATATTCACCAGGATCTTTTCATCGGGAAGCTCGAGCCGGAAGTGGATGAGCTTTGAACTCCGCGCTTTCAGGTATTCGAAGGAGTCGCGGGTCTTTTCTACAATATCTTCCAGTTCTAAAGTAGGAGCAGATCCTATCTTTGAAAATCTTTCGGTAATAGTTTTCAGTCGGTCAACATCTTTCTCTATCTCGACGATATAGGTGGAGTTTACCTTCTCTTCCTTGAGGATCTCGGTCCACCCAATAAGAGAGGAAAGCGGGGTACCGATCTGGTGGGCGGTCTCTTTTGCCATCCCTGCCCAAAGTTTATTCTGTTCACTGCTCTTTGTGGTCCTGTAAAAAAAGTAGACTACGGCTATAAAAAGGATGATTATAAGGATGAGCGCCAGGGGATAGTACTTCAGCTTGTTAAGCATGGGGGAATTACCGTAGTAAACCTGGTTGACCCTGCCTTCGCCAAGATCCATCTGTATGGGTTCATTAGTGCTCTTTAAAGACCTTAGATATTCCTGTAGCTCTTCTTCGGTAGCCATTATTTCGTCCGGGATGTTCATGGCATCTACGATCTTGCCGTTCTCATCGACCAGGATCGTAGGGATGCTGGAATTACTGTTGATGATCTCCAGGTAAAGGTCGAGTCCGGTGTCGGTATCCACCTGGTCCAGGTAGACCTGTGCCGATGTCCAGATATTCATCTTGATCCGCTCTTCTTCCTTGATACGCTGAAAAAAGGCAACAGCATTCCAGACAATGAGGCTAACAATAATAAGGGAAGTAACTATAATGAACCAGCGGCGAAAGTTGCGTTTGTCTGAAAACCTCATGAAGGCAGGGCTTTAATTGCGATTAAATATAAGCGTTTTGAGCAAATTAATATTGTGCAGGTGGTTTTTCATCTCTTAGGCTGTTTCGTTACCTTTGCCAAAATCTTGAGCATGCTAAGCATAGATCCCAAAGAAATACCTGTTCCCAAGTTGCACCAGTACTTGCTGGGAGCGGTTGGTCCGCGCCCTATTGCCTTTGCCAGTACAATAGATGAAGAGGGCAGGCCAAATTTATCACCCTTCAGTTTTTTTAATGTTTTTGGAGCAAATCCGCCGATCCTTATTTTTTCGCCGGCACGTCGTGGCCGGGACAATACGGTGAAGCACACCTATAACAATTCAAAAGCAACGGGAGAGGTGGTGATCAATGTTGTGAACTATGATCTTGTGCAGCAGGTTTCGCTTTCGAGTACAGAATATGCCGAAGGGGTCAATGAATTTGTGAAGGCCGGTCTTACGATGCTGGAGTCTGAAGTTGTTAAGCCTTTCAGGGTGAAAGAATCCCCTGTACAATTCGAGTGCAGGATCAACGAGATCGTGGAAACCGGAAGTGAAGGCGGTGCCGGAAATCTTGTCATTTGTGAGGTGCTAAAAATGCATATTCACGAAGATATTTTAGATGAAAAAGGTTATATTGACCAGCACAAAATTGACCTCGTAGCGAGAATGGGTGGCAACTGGTATACCCGCGCCACGCCTGGAATGTTTGAAGTTCCAAAGCCATTGCAGACGCTCGGGATAGGTGTTGATTCAATAGCCGAAGAGGTGCGAAACAGCAGATACCTTACCGGGAATGACCTGGGCAAATTAGGCAATGTGGAAAGGCTTCCGGAAGCTGAAGAAGTAGAGGAATTCCTAAACGGAAATTCTGAACTTTCAGCATTGGTAAAGGAGGCAAATGAGGAGAAAGTGCATTTAAAGGCAAAGGAATATTTAGAGAAAAACGATCCGGCGACGGCCTGGAAAATATTATTAGCAAAAAACGTGTGATATGGAAGTACAAGGAAAAATCAAAATGATTGGGAATACCCAAACCTTCGGAAGCAATGGGTTTAGAAAGAGAGAAGTAGTGGTAACAACAGAGGAGCAATATCCACAACATATACTTGTTGAATTTGTGCAGGATAAATGTGATCTTTTGAACAACTTTGCTGTTGGACAACCTGTGAAAATCGGTGTGAACCTACGTGGACGCGAATGGGTGAATCCACAGGGAGAAACCAAATATTTCAATTCTGTCCAGGGATGGAGAATTGAGAATCTTGCAGCTCAAAATCAGCAGGGTGGTGCTCCGGTGCCTCCGGCAGATCAATTTGAGCCTGCTAACAATCTTAACGATGAAGATTATGATGATCTGCCTTTCTAAGGTAGTTCCACCTTCTTATAAAAGCCCCGGTTCTAAAGAATTGGGGCTTTTTGTATAAATTACAACTCTTAAAATTTCCATTTCGTGAGATACCTGGGACCGCAGGACGATTTTCCGCCAGTTGAAGAAGCTACAGAAGAGGGCTTGTTGGCGTTTGGAGGTGATCTCTCTCCAAAGAGGCTAATGACGGCCTATTCCCGCGGAATTTTTCCCTGGTATGACAGCGACCACCCGATCCTATGGTGGAGTCCCGATCCAAGAATGGTGCTATTTCCGGAAAACCTGAAGATCTCCAAAAGCATGAAACAACTTCTAAAGAAGCAGACTTTTGACGTGAGCTTTAATAGTGCTTTTTCGGAGGTTTTGGAGAATTGTGCAAATATGAAAAGGAAGGGGCAGGGAGGAACCTGGATCACTCCAGAAATGAAGGAGGCTTACCTTTCCCTTCACGAACAGGGAATTGCCACTTCTGTAGAAGTATGGAAAGAGGGAGAGCTTGCCGGCGGACTCTATGGGATCTATCTTAAGGAGAAAAAGGTCTTTTGTGGAGAGAGCATGTTCTCAAAAGTGAGTAATGCTTCAAAGTATGCATTTATACATCTCGTTCAGGAATTGCAAAAGGACGGACTGGTGCTGGTGGATTGCCAGATCTTTACTCCACACCTTGCAACCCTTGGCGCAGCGGAAATCCCGCGCAGCATCTTTTTGGAGTATCTTGACTAAGATGTACGGAGTAAGAGACATGGAAGCCTTTTAAAAATTTATTTTTAAGGATCCTCAATAATGGCTTTTTTGAATGGTATGCTTTCTCTTAACTCATGTTAGGCACGTCTTTTTAATCTATACTCCTCAAGTCCGTTTCCAAGATCTTCCATAATTGTAAAAGTGTGTCCGATTTGTTTTCAGCCTCCTGAATAAGCTTTCTACCTCCGTGAGTCAGGGAAAATTTACCTTGATCTTTGTTTATTAATTCTCTCGTACTTAGCCATTTCAATGACTCCTGCAATTCCTTATGAGTAGGAACAGAGTGATTAATTCCATCTGCCAGTAATGAAATGGAAGCCACCTTTGCTCCACTTTCTTTTGAAGACAATGCAGTTGATAAAAAGATCCAGGAAATCGTTTGGTAATCGATCATAATGCTTCTTTTGTACAGGCACCTCTGCGAATTTTTCCTTACTTCTCTCCATAGTTTTAGGGAGCCTTGTCAAACTCTGCGATTTGAACAGCTCAAGGGATTGGAGGAAAATCCTGAATTTATAATCTTTTTAATTCTGCAAAGGGCAAAAAAAGGTTCCAAAAATGCCATTTTTGGAACCTGATATTTTTAAGTGCTTGCAAGGTTTTTAACTTCTCCATGCCTAAAGCAATCTTTCACATGGTCATTGACCATCCCGGTTGCCTGCATGTGAGCGTAAACCACAGTAGGACCTACAAACTTGAATCCGCGCTTTTTCAGATCCTTACTTAGGGCTTCACTTACTGCAGTGGTTGCCGGTAACTCTTTTAAATTATCCCAGCTATTCTGGATAGGGCGGTGATTCACAAATTCCCAGATATAATTGGAGAAGGAATCAAATTCTTCCTGCACCTTTATGAAAGCCCGGGCATTGGAGACAGTAGCTTTGATCTTTAACCGGTTGCGTATGATCCCACTGTCTTGCATCAGCTCTTCAAGCTTATCTTCAGAATAATCTGCTATTTTTTTATAATCGAAATTATCAAAAGCTTTTCTGAAATTTTCCCTTTTCCGAAGTATTGTGATCCAGCTCAATCCCGCCTGAAACGTCTCAAGGATCAAAAATTCGAATATGGCATCATCATCTTTTAACGGCACTCCCCATTCCAGGTCGTGATAAGCTTCGTACAGCGGATCACCCACGCACCAGCCGCAACGGATCTTCTCTTCCATTAATTCTGAAAATTATAAGTTATGGTTCCCGGTTGGGAATCCCTGCCTGCAAGTCGGGAGAATCGGGCGTTTCTGGCATATTCCAGAGCCTGATCTGTCAAACATTCGTTGGAAGTCGTTGAAGCCGACGTATTCACGGAAGTTTTAACCACATCGCCGTTGGCATTAACATTAATATTTACCACTACTTTTCCCGACCTGTCACATGTGTAGATGGGATTGGGGATAAAGACAGCCGTGCGTCCTCTCAGAGAAAAGGAAATGGAACTGTTCCTTAGGCTCCCTTCTTCGACCGAGGTCTTTGCGCTGCTGTTGTCCCCCTGGGAGGCTTTTTTCTTTTCTTCTCTTCTGTTCGGGTTCAGGACTATATCACCACGAGATGCCTGGGAAGCTTCTTCTTCGGCTGCTTCCTGTTGAGCGGCATTCTTTTGAAAGATCTCGTCTAAGCGGGATTCCAGGTTTTTCTGGCTTTCTTCCCTGTTTTGATTAAAAGCCTGATGGGTTTGTACAGTTGGGGTGGGAGGTTGAGGTTCTTGCGGCTCCTGTTCTTCCGGTTCGGGTTGTTCTTCAGGAAGGGGTTCAGGTCGGAGATCGTTTAGCTCGATGAGCGTTTCCCTTATCTTTTTGGACTCGTTTGAGATCGTGATATTGTACATAAGGAGGATCAATATCGAAAAGATAAGGATGGTAATGATTAAAGCCTTATGTCGATCAAAAAAGTCCATTTTCTAAGTGTCTTCCTCGTGGGAAAGATACTCATTTACAAAAGAATCTACTGTTAAGGCACTTTCAACTTTGTAATTTCCAATTCGGGTACGGCGTAATGAAGAGAGATAAGCTCCGCTGTTGAGTTCTTTGCCAAAATCATGGGCAAGACTCCGTATGTAAGTTCCTTTACTGCATACCACTCTAAAATGTACTTTTGGAAGTTCGATCCTGCTGATCTCGAATTCTGAAATATTTACCGTGCGGGTAGGGATCTCAACTTCTTCTCCGCTTCGGGCATATTCGTAAAGTCTCTTGCCGTCTTTCTTTAAAGCAGAAAAAACAGGTGGTCGCTGCTGAATATCTCCCAAAAATGCACTTGTTGCCTGTTCTATTTTTTCTGAAGTGAGATGCTCTGTGGGGAAGGTGTTATCCACATCAGTTTCCATATCGTAAGAAGGAGTGGTAGCGCCCAGAGTGAAGGTACCTGTATATTCTTTTTCCTGCCCCTGAAGGTCCTCGATCTGTTTAGTAGCTTTTCCGGTGCAGAGAATGAGTAAACCAGAAGCTAAAGGGTCTAAAGTTCCGGCGTGGCCTACCTTGATCTTTTTTATCCTAAAGTTTCTTTTTATGAGCCATCTCACCTTATTCACCAGCTGAAAGGAGGTCCATTCCAGCGGCTTATCGAATAAAAGGATCTGTCCGGCTTTAAATTCTTCTTCAGTCATGATCAGGAAGCAAAGTATTCATATGCAATGGCTATAGTTCCCACTATAAAGCAATAGATAGCAAAGTATGAAAGCTTGCTGTTCCTTACCAGGGAGATCATCCAGGTACAGGCGGCAAAACCTGCAATAAATGCAGCGATAAAACCTGCAAAAAGAGGAAGGAAATCTATTGAGGTATTTGTGAGATCACCGCTTAGAAGGTCTTTTGCTATCTTTCCAAGGATCAACGGGACAACCATCAAAAACGAAAAACGGGCAGCTCTCCCTTTGTCATTTCCTAAAAGCACAGAAGTTGAAATGGTTGCTCCACTGCGGGAAATACCGGGCAGGATAGCGATCGCCTGTGCGATTCCAATAACAATACTGTCTTTATAGCTTACAGGTTTTCCGGTATGTTTGGCTTTGTCTGCCAACCATAGCAATAAAGAAGTGATCAACAGCATAAAACCAACAAAAGTAAGGTTGCCACCAAACAGTGACTCCAGTTCTTCTTCAAACATTAGTCCTATAAAAACAGCAGGGATCATAGAAAGGATCACTTTGACAGAAAACTGCGACTCCTCATTCCATTGAAAAGAAAAGAGGCCACGAAATATTTCGGCAACATCTTTTCTAAAAACCACGATCGTACTCAGGGCAGTGGCAAAATGCAGCACCACGGTGACCATTAAAGATTCTTCCGGAATGCTTTGATCGCCCAGCAGTGCTTTGCCAATTTCGAGGTGACCACTGGAGGAAACGGGTAAAAATTCGGTAAGGCCCTGGATGATTCCAAGGAAAATGGCATCAATAACTTCCATTGATTATTTTCGGGGGTTAAGTAGAATGGCGTAAACTTCGATGGCGAATCCGAGGAGCACTAGGGCAGGAGCCAGCCTGATCCTTCTGGGGCTGTAGATCTCGGGATTGAAAACATTCGGATCATCACTGCCGCCACCGGCCATTAGAATAAATCCTAAAGCAATTACGGCCAGACCAATGCCCATCACGATAAAGTTCTTCTTTTCGAAGACGAAGTTAAGATCTTGTTTGTGAAGTGGTTTTTTATTCTTGTTCATGTTTGTTGTTTTCTACCCATTTTATGCAGGGTATATTTTTGAAACCATGCACGAATTATTTCAGGTGTCAAAAATAGGATTTTTTAAAGGTCTTTTTAATAGTACAATTCGTCGGTCTTTAGGTTCAGAAAACGCTGCGTGGCAAAAAATGTACTCAACCAGGTAATTATTATACCCATTAGAAAAACTCCTATAAATAGTGCAGCCAGTAAGGAAACGTCCTTTAGTAGTTCCAGTTCAGGAAAGCTCTTGTTCATGTAATAAAGCACAATGCCCATTCCTATTAGTGCCAGTACGGCGCCGATCATCCCTAATTTCACGCTCTTCCAGATAAATGGCTTTCTAATAAACCTTTTTGTAGCCCCAACCATCTGCATGGTCTTAATAATAAATCTCTTGGAGTAGACAGAAAGTCTTATTGAACTGTTGATGAGCAACACAGCAATAAAAGTAAAGATTGCACTTATGGCCAGGATCCAGAAGCTTATCTTCGTGACATTCTCGTTCAGCAAAGAAATCAGCGGTTTGTCATAGACAACTTCATCCACAAAACTTTCAGCAGTTAGTTCTTCGGCGATCTCGTCGATCTCTCCTGAGCTTATGTAGTCGGCTTTAAAATATACGTCAATGGAATTTTGCAACGGATTATAACCCAGGAATTCCATAAAATCCTCACCGATCTCCTTGCTGTGAGCCTCGGCAGCCTCCTCTTTGGTCACATAGGTGGTGGATTTGGTATATTCGGCCAGAGCCAGGGTCTTGTTCAGCTGAGTGATCTCAACTTCCTTCGCAGTGTCCTTTAAATAGATCGTAAGGGCGATCTGCTCTTTGAAGTGATCGGCTATCTTTTTGGTGTTCAGCACCAAAAGGCCTAGAAGCCCCAGTAAGAACAGAACCAGAGCAATACTGATAACGACCGAAAAATAAGAGGAAATAAGACGTCTTTTTTGATACTTTTCAAAAGATGAACTCATAGGGCGGCTGC
>CAYLZB010000095.1:0-9293 GCA_964388165.1 uncultured Flavobacteriaceae bacterium
TCCTAACCCATTAAATAGTAAGAGAATAAAGAATTATCATTGCATCAAAGATTTTTGATTAATGCCTTTTGATAAAGAGCTGATAAGCTGGTACTTAGATAATAAAAGAGATTTACCCTGGAGGGCGACAAAAGACCCTTATCAAATATGGCTGAGTGAAATAATTCTTCAGCAAACCCGTGTTGAGCAGGGAAAACCGTACTATTTTAAATTTCTGAATACTTTCCCCGACGTTTTTTCTTTAGCAAATGCCTCCGAAGAAGAGGTGCTGAAGCTTTGGCAGGGATTGGGCTATTATTCCCGGGCGCGCAACCTCCTTTTCACAGCCAGATATATTGCCTTTGAGCTCGATGGAAGATTTCCTTCCTCTTATAAGGAATTGGTGAAATTGAAAGGGGTGGGAGATTACACTGCAGCAGCTATAGCCTCCATCTGTTATGATGAGGCACAGGCAGCTGTAGATGGAAATGTGTACCGCGTCCTCGCCCGTATCTTCGGAATTGATACTCCTATAAATTCGGGTCCCGGCATAAAACAGTTCAGGAATTTAGCACAAGACCTTATTAGTAGGGAGGATCCTGCAAATTTTAATCAGGCGTTGATCGAATTTGGATCCGAGCAGTGTAAACCGCGGAATCCTCTTTGTACTTCCTGTCCTTTTGCTGCAAAATGTATAGCCTTTAATCAAAATCGTATTGCTGAACTGCCCGTAAAACTAAAAAAGCTGAAGGTTAAGAAAAGACATTTCAATTACCTGGTTTATGTTTCAGAAGAAGGAAAGACTATAATGAATCAACGTCGGGGGAAAGGGATCTGGGAAGGATTGTATGAATTTCCGTTAGTAGAGACTGCTTCCGAAGCCAGCCTTCACAACCTTGTAGAGGAGATCCCTGCTGAATATGGCGAAATAAATGATGATCCCGTTCTGTTCAATGAACTTCCCATAGTTCATAAATTGACCCATCAGCACATTTATACCAAATTCTGGATCCTTGAATGTGGTAAACTGTCAAAAGATGCTCTTCCAATAACCGAAGTAAATAAATTACCCGTCCCGGTTTTAATCGAAAAATTTATTGATACCTTTGATTTTTAAGCTTTTGAAAAATGACTGTTCAAAAATGAACTTTTTGGGAGCTGTTTCAAGAGCAATTTTCCTTATTTTTAAAATCTAACAAAAGTAACACGAGATGACCGGAACCTTAAATAAAGTAATGCTGATTGGCCACACGGGAGATGATGTGAAAATGCACTATTTTGAAGGAGGTGGATCTATAGGACGTTTTCCTTTGGCGACAAACGAAGTATACACCAACAAAACTACTGGTCAAAGAGTAGAAAATACCGAATGGCATAACGTTGTGGTGCGCAATAAAGCTGCAGAGATCTGTGAAAAGTACCTCAAGAAAGGAGACAAGGTCTATATTGAGGGAAGGATCAAGACCAGAAAGTGGCAGGATGATAAAGGGGTGGAGAGATATTCCACAGAAATACAATGTACAGATTTCACCTTTTTGACACCTAAAGATACAGCGGGTTCAGGAGATAGTTCCGGTGCCGGTTATGGTCAATCACAAAGCCAGGGACAGCAACAAACGAGTCAAAACCGTCCCAATACGGCGTCAAATCAGCCTCAGAGTTTTTCACAGGAGGAAGAAGATGACCTTCCGTTCTAAGTTTAATTAAAAACTACTCATTTGGATCCCGATCCTGCCAGTTTTATTCCTCTTTTTGTCGATAACCTTCCGCAACTCATAGGAGTAGTTGCAGGGCTGCTTTTACTGGTTTCCTCTGCCTTGATCTCAGGTGCCGAGGTGGCCTTATTTTCTCTTACTCCGGCCGATTTTGAGCCCGAAGAATCCAAGAGAACAGTAAAGGAGCAGATCGTTATCAACCTGCTTGACAGACCTAAAAAATTATTGGCGACCATCCTGGTGGCCAATAATATGATCAATATTGCTATTATTCTCCTGTTCGACAATCTTACAGACAGGGCTTTTGAGAATATTGATACTGTCATAATGGGGGTGGATATGCAGTTCCTTCTGGAAGTTGTGGTGGTAACTTTTCTTATCCTCTTTTTTGGGGAGATCCTTCCCAAGGTTTACGCCAGCCGCAATAAAGTAGTTTTTGCACATTTTATGGCTTACCCGCTCAATGTGCTGGACAGAATTTTTTCTCCTCTTAGTATACCCATGCGGGCTGTGACAATAAAAATTCATGAGCGTCTGGGCAATCAGCGGGCAGGTCTAAGTGTGGATCAGCTGTCGCAGGCGCTGGAGTTGACCAGTCAGCATGACACTACTAAAGAAGAGCATAAGATCCTCAAAGGGATAGTATCCTTTGGAAATACAGATACGAAACAGGTAATGCGTCCAAGGATGGACATTTTTGCGCTTAATGAGAACCAGCCTTATAGTGAGATCATTTCAGAAGTGATCGAAAATGGGTATTCACGAATACCTGTATATAAAGAGAACATTGATAATGTCACCGGTATCCTCTACATCAAAGATCTGTTGCCATTTCTTGAAGAAGAGGATTATGAATGGACCTCCCTTTTAAGGGAACCATATTTTGTCCCCGAAAATAAGAAGCTTGATGATCTTCTTAATGACTTCAAAAATAAAAAGAACCATCTGGCTATAGTAGTCGATGAATATGGTGGAACCAGCGGACTTATCTCACTCGAAGATATTATTGAAGAGATCGTAGGAGATATAAGTGATGAGTTTGATGATGAAGATCTCATCTTCTCAAAATTGGACGAGAACAATTATGTATTTGAAGGAAAAACGCCTTTAAAGGATTATTACCGTGTCATCAAACTTGAGGACCCTGTAATGTTTGAGGAGAATAAAGGAGAAGCTGAAACCCTTGCAGGTTTTCTTCTTGAGATCTCCGGAAGCTTTCCCCGCAAGAATGACGTCATTCTTTTTGACCGGTATAGTTTTACCGTTGAAGCTGTCGACAAGAAAAGGATCAAGCAAATAAAGGTGAGTATTAATAAGGTATGAAAAAGCTGATTTTTATTGCCCTTTTTGGAAGTCTTATCTCCTGTGGGGATGAAGTGCAGCCAAAGCCTGATGCTTACCTCGCACTGGAATATCCGAATGCGGAATATTCAGAATTTTCAAATCACAACTGTCCTTACAGTTTTGAGAAGAACACAACTGCTGTTGTTACACCGTCCAGAGTAGGAAATGAGTGTTGGATAAATCTGGTTTATCCAGATCTAAAAGGTACGATCTTCATCACCTATCAGCCGGTTCAAAATAATCTGGATTCCCTGCTTACCGATGCACAGAAGTTACCGCTGCGGCATACCATAAAAGCCGATGCCATAGAAGGATCTGTTTATACGAACGATTTTCACCGTACATATGGGATGTTCTACCAGGTCACTGGAGATGCTGCCTCGCAGGCCCAATTTTACCTGACCGATAGCCTGAATCATTTCTTAACGGGTTCCGTTTACTTTGAGGCCCAGCCTAATTTTGATTCCATTTTACCCGCCGCGGCGTATCTAAAAAAAGATATCCGCCAACTCATGGAAACGGTTGAATGGAAAGAAGAGGCGGTTAATTAAAGGTATTTATTACTTTTGCGGGCTTAATTTCCCACCATGCCCAATTCTACTCTTAAGTGGATCTATTTATTACTGCTTGCCCTCGTTTGGGGTAGTTCTTTTATTCTTATAAAAAAAGGACTGGTAGGATTGACCGCGCTACAGGTAGGTTCACTTCGTACGGTATTTGCTTCAATTTTTCTCCTTTTTATAGGAATAAGGTCACTAAGACACATCAAAGGGAAACAATGGATGTGGATCACCTTTTCGGGCTTCTTTGGTACCTTCTTTCCTGCCTATCTTTTTTCTTTTGCTGAAACTGAGATCGATAGTGCTATTGTTTCCATTCTTAACTCGACCACTCCATTGCTTTCAATGCTGGTAGGAATTGCGCTTTTTGAAGCTGCCTTTATCCGAAAGAAATTTGTGGGGGTAATGGTGGGTCTGGCCGGTACAACGGCTTTGATATGGAGTGGAGCAACTGTGAATCCCGACCAGAATTACTGGTATTCCCTCCTGGTCATCCTGGCTTCCCTTTTCTATGGATTTAATGCCAATGTAATAAAGAAGCACCTTCAAACCTTACCGGCGCTGGCTATCACCACGGGAAATTTCATGGTGATCGCAGTGCCTGCACTTATTGTCCTGGCCACCACCGGGTTCTTTTCCATTGAGGTTTTGTCTGCTCCCGATGTCCCTCTTAGTTTATTCTATATCGGAATTCTGGGAGTTGTGGGTACAGGTGCGGCTCTAATAGTTTTCAACAAATTGATACAGATCTCAGATCCGGTCTTTTCGACCTCAGTAACTTACCTGGTTCCAATAGTAGCGCTGGGTTGGGGAATTTTGGACGGTGAAAAATTTACTTTGATCCAGCTGTTATCAGGATTAATTATCATTGTAGGAGTGTTAATTGTCAATAGCAAGTCAAAAAAGAGGTAGAACACATTTGGAGTGTTTTTAACTATTCGTTAACTTTACATTGCTCTTGAATTCTAAATCCCTATAAAATGAAAAAGAGATTGTTTTTTGGTTTTGCGTGCTTTGTTGGATTCACTCTTTTACTCGCCTGGCAGGTTGCTGCTGCCGAACTGGCTGATCTTCAGAAAGAAAGAGATTCTGCAATAGATAAAGGAGGCACAGAAGTAGTTTCTACAGAAGTGTCTTCCCCACTTTTCATATAGCCAGATATCCATTGTGTTTTAAATACTTTAACAGGTTAAAAGTTTTAACCGGATTGGCTTTTTAAAAGGTCTACATTTATATTTTACTAACAAAAAAACCCGGCACTTTATGAAGTGCCGGGTTTTGTGTTTTACAGTTTTTCAACTCCTATTCGAAATCTGTATCGGTAACCTGTTCGTTAACGATTACGTCACTCACCTGGAAGTTTAGGGTCATCGGCCCCATACTTTGTGAAAGTCCGAATGGGAATTTGACACCTTCCACTGCACGGTAATCACTATATGTGATTGGAATAGTCATAGTTTGTGGACCTTGCTTCATGGTTTTCACCTGCTTGACCTTTAGTCCTGTTTCTTTGCTGTAGTAGTTAGTGGTATTTTCATCCATTTTCACAGCATAAGCTTCCTGTCCATCTACGTCTTCAATACCAGTTAAAGTGGCATTTTGAGCGATCATTTCCGGGAAAGGGTGTGCTTCTGCCTTAGCTGCGATCACCTGCTCTTCTGTGAATGGGATCTTTTGACCTTGAGCAGCAACAAATCCTGTAGCTCCGTTAAAGATCTGCTTCTGCATTACATTTCCGGCCATTGAAACTATAGTAGAAGATTTTCCTGAAGAGGTAACCTTTGTTTCAAGGTCCATTTTCTGTCCCTGAATTTCGGCCTGTGCGATCATATAAACAGATTCTACATCGTTCACGGCATCTTTACCGCCAATTGCCTGGATGTATTTATCGAACACCTTGGCAGCTGTCATAGATGGATCTACGCTCTTGTTGTAATTAGGCTTCTCAATAGCGTTGGCATACTTATCAAAATATTTCACCGGAATATCTTTACCATTGTAGGTAAGATTCTCAAGATCCTCGGCTACTTCACTTCCTTTACCTACTACTACAATTCGTGCATTGTCGGCCAGGTAATACTTCTTCGCAACCCTTTGAATATCCTCTGCAGTTACCGCGTTGATCTTCTTTAGGTAAGTTTGGTAGAAATCCTGCGGAAGGTTATCGGTCTCGATATTTAAAGCGTACTGTGCTATAGTCGATGGTCGTTCAAGAGCAAGAACGAAGTCTCCTGTATACTTGGCTTTTGCATTTGCCAGTTCTTCAGCCGAAACTTTTTCATTTCTTATTCTGTGCAATTCATCAAGAAAAGCTACAACAGCCGAATCTGTTACGGCGTTACGCACACTTGCGCTTGCAACGAATCTTGCAACATATTTATCGTCTCCTGTGCTGGAATAAGCGCCATAAGTGTATCCTTTATCTTCACGAAGGTTAAGGAATAATCTTGCTTCTCCACCCCCACCAAGGATCTTGTTAGCGATCAAAACAGGGAAATAATCGGGGTCACCTTTTTTAAGTTGGATAGTGTTGGTAACCTGTACTTCACTCTGTACAGCGTTAGGGAAGTCAACAAAATTCACCTGTGTTTGAGGTACATTCTTCACCTCTGGCAAAGTGGTCTTTGGAAGCTCACTTTTCTTCCATGAACTAAAGTTCTTTTCTACAAGCTTCTTTACTTCAGGAGTTTTTACATCTCCAATCACCACCAGGTAAGCATTTTGGGGCACATAGAAATTGTTGTAATACTTCTTTACGTCCTCAAGAGTGATGCCTTCAATACTTTCTTTAGTGGAGAATTCCCCGTAAGGGTGGTTCTTTCCGTAGCTAAGTGCAGAGCTTATTCTGCGGGCATTTGAAGCAACATCTTTTTCTGAAGCTTTTAAGTTCTCAAGAGCTCTTTCTTTTTCGGTTTCGAATTGCTCTTTAGTGAAATTTGGATTTAGAGCTCCTTTAGACATCAACTCCAATACTCTTGGGAAGTACTTTGAAAGAGTGTTGGCCGAGGCTCCACGTGAAAAGAAATTCACGTTAGCACCCAGGTAATCGATCTCTTCGTTGAACTTATCTTTGGGAATGTCTTTAGTTCCTTCTCCCAGTACTGCGCCCATAATTCCTGCAACACCTGCTTTATTACCTTCGGCATGGGGAGGGTTATCCATAGTAAGGGTCATAGATACCCTTGGCAGTTTGTGGTTTTCAACAACCAAAACTTTTAGTCCGTTCTTAAGGGTAAAGGTTTCAGGTTTGCCCAGGTTGATCTCCGGTGCGGGACCTGCCTTTGGCTGTTGACTTCTGTCAATTTGTTGAGCCTGTATTCCCGTAGTAGCGAGAAATAAAAGTGCTAAGGCTAATATTTTGTTCTTCATCTTATGGTTTAATTTTATTGTTCAGATTCCTTCGGAAGGTATTCTAATACCAATCTCTGGTTTTCATTCAGGTATTTTTTGGCAACCTCTCTAATTTCTTCACGGGTAATCGATCTGTAGATGTCGATCTCCTCGTTGATTAGGTCGGTATTACCATACAACTGCTGGTAAGTGGCAAGAGAGCTGGCGATACCTGCAACACTGCTGTTGGAATTCACGTACCTGTTCTCGAATTTATTCTGAAGTTTCTCGTATTCTCTCTGGCTGATAAGCTCTGTCTGAAGTTTTTCAATTTCTTCATCAACTTCAGCAACAAGAGTATCAAGTTCAGTTTCTCCAAGTGGGAGTCCAAATACTACATACTGCCCGTAATCTTCCTGAGCAATATTGAAGGCTCCAATTTGAAGTGCTTGTTTTTGATCATCTACCAGTTTCTTGTAAAGACGGGAAGATTTTCCGTCAGAAAGTACAGAAGAGATCATATCAAGTACATAAGCATCGCGCTCTTTCATTGAAGGAGTTCTCCATGCTAGAACGATAGCCGGGATCTGGATGTTTGGATCGTGATAAGTAGCTTCAATTTGCTCGGTGATAGGCTCCTCCACAAATTTTTCCTTAACAACCGGATCTCCTTTTTCAATAGGACCAAAGTAATCCTTGATCATTTTTTTGGTCTTTTCAATCTCAATATCCCCTGCCACTACAAGCGTCGCGTTATTAGGAACATAGAATTTGTCATTGAAGGCGCGAAACTCTTCAAGAGTAGCGGCATCAAGGTGATCCATGGAGCCAATAGTAGCCCATCTGTACGGGTGATTCTTGAAAAGGTTCTTTTTTACAGCGGCAAGAATGTTACCGTAGGGAGCATTGTCTACCCTAAGTCTTTTTTCTTCTTTTACAACTTCGTTTTGAGTGTCAACCCCTTTCTGGTCAATGATAGGGTGCATCATTCTTTCAGATTCCATCCAAAGTCCCAGCTCCAGCTGGTTTGAAGGAAAGATCTCGTAGTAGTACGTACGGTCATCGGAAGTATTCGCATTGTTTGACCCTCCATTTGAGCTAACAATTTTGAACCATTCCCCTTTTGGGATATTTTCGGTGCCTTCAAAGAGCAGGTGTTCAAAAAAGTGAGCAAAACCTGTTCTTTCAGGATTTTCATCTTTTGCACCCACGTGGTACATTACTGAGGTGGTAACTACCGGCGCCGAATTATCCTTGTGCAGGATCACATCAAGACCGTTGTCGAGCGTGTATTCGACAAATTCAACTTCCTGAGCTGTTCCCGTTACTCCCAGGAACAAACCAAAGGCAGCTAATTTAAGTTTGTTGATCATTATATTACGGTTTAAATTAAATACAATTAATAAGTAGCTAATGAAGCGGTTTCGTTACAAAATTTCTTAAAACTTGTACAAATGGAATATACGTAAAGTTCTAAATTAACATGCTGTTAAGGCATATTTCCTCTTATTTTTTGGAAATTTATCAGGAATCACAAATCGTAAATTATGAAAAGATCATCTGTTCCATTAGTTTATGGAATCTATATAGCCATTGCGTTAATAGCATATTTTCTCTTGTTGGCCATTTTTGAACTTCACAAGAACCCGGCTTACAGTGTATTTAATATGGTAATTACTGCAGTTGGGATCTTTTTTGCCATAAAAAAGTACCGGGATAAGAAGGCTGGAAAATTCAAATATCAAAAAGGGTTTTTGGCAGGTCTCACCGCAGGTTTCTTTGCCACCGTAATATTTACAGGTTTCTTCGCTATCTATGCAAGTGAATTAAATCCCGATTTTTCTGAAGAATTGATCACCATGTGGGAGACTGACTGGTTCGTCAATATTGGGATGCTTGTCTTCACAGTTGCCCTCATGGGATTTGCAACTTCTTTTGTGGTCGCCCTTGCCGTAATGCAGCTATACAAACCCAGCTGGAACACCGCTGAGGGAAAGAAACATACATATTAATTAAAGCCTTTGCAAATTAATTAATTAGGAGTATATTTGCACCCGCCTTGAAAAAACTCAGGGCGAGAACGTAAACCCTTAATTAAAGACGCTATGTACGCAATTGTAGAGATAGCAGGGCAGCAATTTAAAGTTGCGAAAGACCAAAAGGTATTTGTTCACAGACTGGCAGGAGAAGAAGGAGACAGTGTTTCTTTCGATAGAGTTCTTCTTACAGGTGATGGTGACAATATCGATCTTGGCGCCCCAGCTATAGAAGGAGCATCGGTTGACGCAAAGATCACCCGGCACCTAAAAGGAGACAAAGTAATTGTTTTCAAAAAGAAAAGAAGAAAAGGTTACCGTGTTAAGAA
>CAYLZB010000096.1:0-9245 GCA_964388165.1 uncultured Flavobacteriaceae bacterium
TGTCCATTGCAATAAGGCGGGAGGCTGCGGTAAGGATGCGCTCATCTGTACCTTCAGGTAAAACGATATGCTTTCTCTTTTGCTGAGCCCTTTTAACAAGGCTATACTGGAACATTCGCGGCGTTAAGCCCGTGGGTTGCAATCCCGCAAAGCGCTCGATCATTGGATCCATATCTACAAACTTCTCAAAAGTGCTTATAGAGGTTTCGATCTTTTGAATACTGTCTGCGTAAATATTGGAGTTTATAGCGCCCACCTTGTTGGTTACATTGAAGGTGCCATCCTGAACAGAAATAATGGGAACTACCTGTGAAAGACCTTCTATAAGTTTAATAATAGAATCTTCAGGAATGAGTCCGCCGGTGAGCAAGATCCCAGATATCCTTGGATAATTGCTGGAAATGTGGGCCTGCAGGGCACCCAGAATGATATCTGCACGGTCTCCGGGAGTGATCACCAGGCTCTCATTTTTAAGATGGTTCAGGTAATTGCGGAGTTGCATGGCACCCACATTGAAGCTCCCCGACTGGTTGTCCAGGAATTCCTCTCCAAAAAGTACTTTTCCATCAAGTACTTCCACAATTTCTTTAATAGTGGGGTTGGCAAGGGTATCGATGAGCGGAAGGGCAAAAACAGCCACATCATCTGGCAGGAACTCTCTCATTCCTTCGGTAGCAATGGTGAGGTTCTCTAGTTCGATCTTGTTGCTCACCATAGCCATTACCCTTACATCTTTTCGAATAAAGGTCTGGTAAGCCATTTGAAGGCTGCCCATAAGGCCTTCTTTGGTCTTTCCGCGACCACTGGCAACTATGATCACCGGGAGCCCGAGGTTCTTGGCAATATTCACGTTCTCATCAAATTCGAACACACTGCCTTCACCAGAAAAATCACTTCCTTCTACCAGTACAAAGTCGAAATCCTCTTCCAGCTTCTTGTACTTTCTTATGATGGTGTCAATGATCTCGCCCGATTTACCTTCGTTTCGTTTCTGGATCACCTCAGCTCTTTCAAAGGCATAGGCATCTTCATAGCTAAGAGGCAGGTCGAAATACTTAAGGACAGTTTCTATGTGGTTGTCCTTTTTACCGGGTTTAGCTTCATTGATGATGGGTCTAAAATAGGCTACGCGCACTGTCTTTCCCAAAAGAGACCTCATGAGGCCAAGAGAGATCAAAGATTTCCCGCTATGTGGCTCCAGAGTCGCTATATAAAGTCCTTTATTCATAGTTTTTTAAATTCTCCTGCAAAAGTAAGGCTTATAAAAAAGTTGAACCGATGCAGCAGGTTAAAAAGTAGTGAAAATCTGATGAAAATCAGCTGAAGCAGGATGATTTGGTCCTGTTTTTATGCTTCGGAAAATTCTCTCTCAAAAATGCTATTTTAGGGAGGTAATGTTTTCAGCTGAACCTTAAACCAAAGAACAATGCTAAGTCCAAATTTCATCTTCAAATTCTTTTACCTGTTTCTCCTGCTATTTCCGGTCGTAAGCTTTGCTCAGGAAAAAGATTGTGCTTGTTGTGATGTTGAACATGATCAATTTGATTTTTGGGTAGGGGATTGGGTCGTAAAGAACAGCAAGGGAGAAATTATTGGATACAATACCATTCGGGAGCTGGAAGAAAATTGCCTGATCTCTGAAGAATGGAGCGGAGTCAATAATTCTTCAGGGCGGAGCTACAATTATTATGATCCTGAAACTGACACCTGGAATCAACTGTGGATAAGCAACAGCGGAAATATTCTTAACCTAAAAGGAAAACTGGAGAACGGCCGAATGGTGCTGACCGGTCCTCCAAAACAGAATGAAAAGGGTACTTACCGGGATCAGATCGTCTGGATCTCCAATGAAGACGGCACAGTGACACAACAATGGAATGTCCTGCCGGAAGGAAGTGAAAAGAGCGAAACAGTATTCCTTGGTATCTACCACAGGCAGCAGAAAGAATAAAGGCTTTCTTGTTTTTTGATAAAGAGTTCTTCCTGAAAAGCCGTTTTAAAACCTAACTTTTTAGATCTCTGCCCCGGCTTCTTTTCTCGTGAAAATGTCCTTATTGGGATGTTCTTCAGGTTTATCTGCTTTTGCCGGGGATTTACTGATATACTTGAGGTAACTATATCCAATGATACCTGCCACTAAGGAAGCTGAAAGGATCCCGATCTTCGCCTGTACCAGGAAGTCTTCCTTAACAAATGCAAGTTCTGTGATAAAAAGACTCATGGTAAAACCAATGGCCGCAAGAAACCCCACACCATAGATATGTTTCCATTCCACACCTTTTGGAAGCGAGGAAACTTTTAGCCAAACCATGAGTTTTGAAAAAAGAACAACTCCAAAGAATTTACCAATGATAAGTCCCAGGATCACTCCCAGCGTGACCGGGCTTAAAAAGAAGTTCAGGGATTCCGCGTCTATCGTCACACCCGCGTTTGCAAAAGCAAAAATGGGCAGGACCACAAAACTTACAAAAGGATGTAATGCATGTTCGAGACGTTGAAGGGGTGGAGTAGCATCCCTGGTGAGGGATTTGAATTTTTCGATCGTATTAATGATGCTTTCTTCCTTTTGTTCCTTCTTAAGGTTTGGTTCTTTCTGCAGGGACTTTATGCTGTAAGATAAGAGTCGAACTTTTCTGAGAAAAAGAGGGGTGTTGATCTTTTTCCCTGTGGGAATGGCAAAGGCCGCCAGTACTGCAGCAATGGTTGCATGTACCCCCGACAGGAGGATGGCGAGCCAAAGGCCTCCTATTCCCATGATAGCATAAAAAAAAGTATTCCTTATACCAATTCTGTTCGCAAAGATCAATATGAGGAAGAAAACAGCCGCAATAGACAGGCTGAACAATGAAAGGTCTGAGGTGTAGAACAGGGCTATGATGATCACGGCCCCCAGATCATCTACTATCGCAATGGCTGTGAGGAAGACCTTGAGAGAGAGTGGCACCCGGTCCCCCAGCAGGTATAGGATACCCAGGGCAAAAGCAATATCTGTAGCCATAGGAATACCCCAGCCCGAAATGGAGTCTAAACCTCCATTAAAATAAGAGTAAATAAGAGCCGGAAACAACATGCCTCCAATTGCCGCTGCTACCGGGAGCATTGACTTGCTCATACTTGCCAGTTCCCCCTGCATAACCTCTCTTTTTAACTCCAGCCCTACAAGAAAAAAGAACATGGACATAAGTCCGTCATTGATCCAGTGAAGCAGGTTCTTTCTAATTACCAGGTCGTTGATACCTATATGAACATATTGTTTCCAGAAACTGTGGTAAGATTCTGCCAGGGGGGAATTGGCAAAGATCATAGCCAGAATTGCAGAAAAAATCAGCAGCAGGCCCACCGAGGTCTGTTTCTCAATAAAACCTTTTATAGGCAATAAGAGGTAAAGATCAAGAGTAGATTTTTTCATGCTTTTATTTCTGAAAATGTACAGTTTATAATCACATTCAAGATATTTTTTTAACTTCTATCGGAATATGATGAATATCAGCTAACGGCAGTTAATTCCCATATGCAGATGAAAGACCTTTTCTCTTCCCACGCCGAAGACTATTCCCGTTACAGGCCTCAATATCCGGGGGAATTATTCCACTTTTTACAAAAACATATCACATTTAAAGAAAGGGCCTGGGATTGTGCTACAGGTAACGGACAGGTGGCAGGGGAGCTGGCTAATATCTTTAAGCAGGTCTACGCGACAGATATTAGTTTAAATCAACTGTCTCATGCCGTTCAAAAGCCGAATATCCATTATACTAAACAATCTGCTGAAAGAACCTCCTTTCCCAATGATCATTTTGACCTGGTAACTGTTGGGCAGGCGGTACATTGGTTCAATTTTGAAAAATTTTATACTGAAGTAAAGAGGGTGCTAAAAAAGGATGCTGTAATTGCCATTTTTGGATATTCTCTTTTTAGAAGTACCCCCGAAACTGATGAAGTGATCGATCACTTATATGATAACCTATTAGGACCCTACTGGCCACCGGAAAGACGTTATCTTGAGGAAAAATATCAAACGATTCCTTTTCCCTTTGAGGAGATCACGGCTCCGGAATTACAAATCAACCGGCAATGGAGCTTTGAGAGGTTGATTGGATATCTCAACACCTGGTCGGCTGTTAAGAGCTATGAGCGCGAAAAAGGTCAAAATCCGGTGGATATTATAAAAAATGAGCTTTTTGACAGCTTTGGTGAAGTGGGGCCGATGAATTTTCCTGTTCTGCTTCGGGTGGGAAGAACCTGAATCGGGTTTTCAGATAAAACCTTCTGGTTTTCCTGCAGCTAAATTTCTGATTCACAATATCAAAAAAATATTATCTTTAACATCCTCCCCCCAACATCAGATTTGGGATTAGGTCTTCCCCCGCCAGGTCACCAATCTTTTTATACAAGGAAACATTAAACCTGTTCATATGAAAAGATTCATTCTCCTCTGTTTATTGCTAAACCTCGTGCCGGTTATGGCACAGGTCACGCCAAAGCCCGAAAATGCTACTCCCAAAGTAGTCACAGATGTCTACCACGGAGTCACTTTAGAAGATCCATACCGTTATATGGAAGATCTTAATGATCCCGAAGTCATCAACTGGTTGCGGTCAAATACAGATTATGCCCAGTCTGTTCTCAACAGTATCCCCGAAAAGGATGACCTGATGAAAAAGATCCGGGAATTGGACAGCCGTACTGCTGCTAGGATCATGAATGTAAATATTACAGATGATGACACCTATTATTACCTCAAAATGACTCCAAAGGATGAGTCGGGTAAATTATTCGTTCGGAATGGTTATGAAGGTTCAGAAAAGCTACTCCTGGATCCTGAAAAATATAAAGATGGCAAGGAAGGAACCTATACTATCCTCGGGGTTACCCCGAGCGAAAAGGGAGATAAGGTTGCCGTACAATTGGCTCCAGACGGATCGGAGAACGGAGAGCTTCTTATTCTCGACAAAGCGGGGAAGCGTCTTGAGGAGCCTTTGAATCTCGTTGATATTTTTGGCTGGATGGGAGACGACCATATCGTATACACCAAACTAAATTCAGCAGAAATAACCGATATGAATCGTCAACTCAACCTGAAGGTTTACCGTCATAAACTGGGCACTCCTCAATCTGATGATAAAGAGATCTTCTCAGCCGAAAAAAATCCTGCTCTTAAGATCAAACCCGAAGAAATCCCAATAGTTTTTTACGATGAGGATCTCGAGAAGACCTTTGGTGTGGTTGTTACGGTCAATAAGGCAATAAAGACCTACATGGCCGGGGGAGATAAGTTCGACCCCACTTCCTGGAAAACCCTTACTTCGCAGGAGGACCAGGTGGCAGATATAGTTGGTTCCAAAGATGCTATTTATTACTTAAGCTTTAAAGATGCGCCCAACTTTAAAATAGTAAGGAGCAGTATGGACAACCCGGAATTTTCAAAAGGGAAGGTGGTTGTCGAAGAACCCAAAGAAGGTCCCATAGAAAGCCTGGTCACTACTAAAGATGGTTTGTTTTACACAGTTAAATCCAATGGGGTGGAGAGCAAGCTGTTTTTCCTGCCAAAGGGTGAAAGCAAGTCTCGACAGATACAGCTTCCCTTTACTGCCGGTTCTGTGGGTGTTGGTTCAAAGGGACCGGAATTCAGTGATGTGTGGGTGAGCCTTTCCGGCTGGACCTCGCCGCCAAAAAGGTATAAATACGATGTGGCTTCAAACACTTTTAAGCTGGAACCATTATCAACCCCGGCAGAATACCCCGAGCTGGATGATCTTGTTGCTAAAGAAGTGATGGTCACCTCTCATGATGGTGTTCAGGTGCCGGTTTCCCTGGTGCACAAAAAGAACCTGAAGTTAGATGGCAATAATCCTGTTCTTTTATACGGATATGGTTCCTACGGGATCTCTACGGGTCCTTTTTTCAGTCCGCTCTTACTGGCCTACACGCTTTATGACGGAATTTTTGTGGTGCCTCACGTACGTGGAGGCGGGGAGCTTGGCGACGACTGGCATCGTGCCGGTCAAAAGCAAAACAAACCGAACACCTGGAAGGACGCTATAGCTGCCGCGGAATATTTGATCGAAGAAGGATATACCAAACCGGAAAAACTAACTATTATGGGAGGAAGTGCCGGCGGAATTCTTGTAGGAAGAGCTATTACCGAAAGGCCAGACCTGTTTACTGCGGCAATTCCTGCTGTGGGAGCCATGAACACTGTTCGCATGGAAGAATCTCCAAACGGACCTGTGAATGCTCCCGAATTCGGAACGGTCAAAGACGCTGAAGAATTTAAGGGTCTGCTGGCTATGGATTCCTATCATCATCTAAAAGAAGGAACCAAATATCCTGCTGCTTTGATCACTTCAGGTATGAACGATCCAAGGGTGATCGCCTGGGAACCTGCAAAATTTGCTGCACGTATGCAGAATGCAAATGCTTCAGATAAACCCGTTCTGCTGTTAACCGACTTTGAGAGCGGCCACGGAATTGGAGATCAAAAGTCTAAGACCTTTGAAAATTTCGCCAATATGTTCGCCTTCAGTCTTTGGCAGTCGGGTCACCCGAAGTTTCAGCCTTCAGAACCTGTGAAAAATTAGGTGTTAAAAAAGGCATTTTTGAATAACGTTTCAAAAATGCCTTTTTTATCTTCTTTATAAGAAAAGATTCCTACATGGGCTGTCTTTTCTCATGCTCTGAAAAAAATTATTTATTCTTTCCCTGAGCAGGTTGAATTTGTCCACATGCTACGGGTAATGTGGCAATATATTCATTAACTACTACAATTTCATCATCTACTACCTGAGTAAGTTCTGCTGTCATCCCGTGGAGAACAATTGAGTTATTTTGAAGAGGGGTTAAGGAAGTATCTATGGTGAGAGTATAGGTTTCTTCAAAATCAATTGTGCCATCTGTGGTATTAGGGAATGGTTGCAAGAATAATAAAGGAGCACCATAAAAAGGAAGTCCTTCACCAAGTTCTACAAAACCATCTCCGTCGTCATCTGCAGAAGCAGGCGGACATTTAGAATTTTTGTTATTATCACTAAACCCATGGATGTGTTGTGGATGAAGACCATCTTCCAATCCCGTGGCAGTTATTTTCACGGTAAGCTCATTTCCCATAAGAGTCAATTCTGCAGTACCCGATACTCCGGAGTTATTCAGCTCAGAGAGCTCTGCAGTATAATACTTTGCTTTAGCTGAATTACTTACATCTTTGTGAGCAGCCTGCAAATTGCTTTCGAGTCCGGTGATTGCTTCTTCATCAGCATCGGGCGCAGAGCAACCCACGGAAAAAAGAATGGAAGTTAAGAATAAGAACGGGTAAATTAATCGATTAAAATTTTTCATAATTGTTTGTTTTATAGGGTTTTAATTAGTTTCCAAAATTAGTCAGTAGAAGAATGGATTCGGGCTGTAAGTTCTTAATTGTGAATTGTTTATCTTATTTGTCGATAAAGGGTGCGATAAAACGGACAAAAATGTCCCATTTCCTGTAAAGTGCGATTATTCCTATAGTTAAAATTAAGAACAGGCGAACAGGTAACCCTTGCCGGAGGATATTCTTTTCCTGTTTTATTCTTATTTAATCCTTCTACATCAGCTAAAATTCTGATTTAGGTTTTTGTCTTAAAGTTCGAATTCATATAACTATATTTGCACCCGCCAAAAAGAGCATCAAAAGATATTATATGAAAGCCGGAATTGTAGGATTACCCAACGTAGGAAAATCAACCTTATTCAACTGTCTGTCAAATGCCAAAGCACAGAGTGCCAATTTCCCGTTCTGTACTATAGAACCAAATATTGGAGTAGTTAATGTGCCGGACAGGCGTCTGGAAAAACTTGAATCTCTTGTAAATCCTGAAAGGGTAATGCCGGCAACTGTTGAGATCGTAGATATTGCCGGTCTTGTAAAGGGAGCGAGCAAAGGGGAAGGGCTTGGAAATCAATTCCTCGGAAACATCAGGGAAACCGATGCTATCCTGCACGTGTTGAGATGCTTTGAAAATGACAATATCGTGCACGTTGACGGTAATATTAATCCCGTTCGGGATAAGGAAACCATTGATATGGAGCTGCAGCTGAAGGATCTGGAAACTGCCGAGAAAAAGCTGGAGAAGGTGAAACGTGCCGCTAAAACCGGAAATAAAGAAGCTCAAAAAGAGGAAGCAGCCTTGCTTAAGGTGAAAAGTGGACTCGAAGCAGGAAGATCTGTGAGAGCTATTGATCTTTCGGAAGAAGAAAGAGTTGATTTCATTAAGCCCTTGCAATTCATTACCGATAAACCGGTGATGTACGTGTGCAATGTTAACGAGAGCGATGCAGTTTCGGGAAATGAATATGTAGATAAGGTAAAAGAGGCAGTGAAGGATGAAAATGCTGAAGTTTTAGTGCTTGCGGTGGGAACAGAAGCCGATATTACCGAACTTGAAGATTACGAGGAACGTCAAATGTTCCTTCAGGATATAGGACTTGATGAGCCGGGATCTGCAAAATTGATTCGAGGAGCATATAACCTTCTAAATCTGCAAACTTACTTCACTGCCGGGGTAAAAGAAGTTAGGGCCTGGACCATTCCTATTGGTGCCACAGCGCCACAGGCTGCCGGAGTGATCCACACCGACTTTGAGAAGGGTTTTATTCGTGCAGAAGTTATTGCGTATGATGATTACGTAAATTACGGCAGCGAAGCCAAGGTTAAGGAAGCCGGAAAAATGAGAGTGGAAGGGAAAGAGTACATCGTGAAAGACGGTGATGTTATGCATTTTCGATTTAATGTATAATTAGATTTGAGATATTAGATCTTAGATCTGAGACTTTTATAAAAAAGAAGACCTCACAGGATTTAAAATTCTGTGAGGTCTTTTTAGTAAGAGAGAACTCCATTTTTCTCTCCCTGAAGAATACTTCCCCAAAATGTCATTTTTAAAAAGAATTTCGAAAATAATTTAATCTGGGATCTTGAACCCTGGATTTCGATCTTTTTCTCTCAAGAAGGATATTTCAGCAGTACTTAGTTCTTCTTTTTCCACCTCACCACGACCTTGAACTTTAAACTTTAAACCCTGAACCCAAGATTGTGAAACAATTGTTAATTATTTTGTCGGCCGATGGTTTCAACTTTTTAGGGGAAAGCTTATATTAGCCACGAAACCGCAGGAAGCAGCTATGATCGAAGAAACTAAATATACCGAAGATAATATACGGTCGCTCGACTGGAAGGAGCATATTCGTATGCGTCCCGGGATGTATATTGG
>CAYLZB010000097.1:0-9139 GCA_964388165.1 uncultured Flavobacteriaceae bacterium
CCCCTCCTTCTAAAGGAGGGGAGCTCCTAAACGAGAAGCTGAATTGGAAATGAATCGCAGCTCCCCCCTTCCAGGGAGGGGAAGTCCGCCGCCGGTGGACGGGGGTGATCTGCTTTCCGAAAAAAATTAAAAGAAAGCATTTTTCAGCTCCCCTCAAACAAGACCTCACAGGTTTTGGAAACCTGTGAGGTCTATTCTACGGGCGGAAACAATAATTCAATAACGTTCCTGCTTTACAGGATTCTAAATGTTGAATCTGGAATAAAAGAAAACCGGCACTGCCCCCTACATCAGTGCCGACTTTCAAGGATCTCTTAAAAAGAGATTTTGTTATTTTTTTCCTCCTACCTCAAATTCATGGTAGTAACCACTCGCCATTGAATCAGGCCACTCAGCTATAAAGGCATATTTTCCGGGTTTTAACAATGCCTGAAAATACGTGGTTCCTCCAGCAGACAGTTCTTGAGCACCGCCTAAGAAAGTAAATCCTGCCGGCGCCGGAGTCATCATTCCTTCGTTTAGGGTTCCAAGATTATTCATCCAGAACATCCATGAATTTAATTGTGCTAAATTCTCTTCGGTTCCTTCATCAAATCTTACAAGATGTACATCTGCAGTAAGTCCACCCTCATTGTTTACGGCAAAGGTATGTAACCCGGGACGGTTAATTTCGTTATCTATGACATAGCCATGGTTAGTTGTTACATCAATCGTAATATCTGGCTTTGGTTCTTTTTCCTTAGCTTCTTTTGTGGTAACTGTCAATTGCTTTACCATTCCCGTAGTTTCATTTACAGGAAAAGAATGAAATACTCCTCCCGGTTTCTCAAATCCACCACCGGGCATCTTTATGTAACATTCCATAATGTAATTTCCTGGTGGTAAATTTATTGAGGTTACCGCAGTCTGGCCGGGATCGATTATACCTGATCCTCCATAATTCAATGTCTGACCAAACCAGTCCGGAAAATTTGGAATAGCCTTCGGATCATTGGTTAATTCCCATAACCACTCGTTAAACGGGATGGTTAACTCTGTACTATAGCGTTCAAGAGTTATATTTTCCGGGACTTTTACCAGGAGAAAGAAGTGAGGTGCAGCGGAATTATTAGTGTATTCAAAAGTATTCCATCCCGAAGGGATCTTATCGGGTGCATTAAAGTTCATTCCTGTAGAGGTGATCTTCACCGTGTTCATCGATTTTACACTAGCATTTGCAACTTCAAGATTGGCTGTATCCAATTCCTCTTTTTCACATCCCATTGTAAAGGCCGCTAATACGAAACAGAGGAACATTTTGCCAAATAAGTGTTTGGTAATTAATTGTAGTTCTTTCATAACTTCATTTTTTATGGTTATTGATCTAAAGGTAGTTAGAGGAAGGGGTTATAAAAGTTCACAACCTATAATTGGAAAACCTGACTTTATAAGTGGTAGAATCTCTGTTTTTCTAATGAATAATGTCGGTTATGATCTTAAAACAGCAGGTTATAAATTACACGGGTACCGGTAATCAACTTTTTTCGTAATTTAATTTGCAATCTATTCTAATGATACGAGCGGTAATAGTTGATGATGAAGTAAGTGCAGTAAAAAGTCTGCAATGGGAGATCGATGCCTTTTGTCCATGGATAGAAGTGTGTGCTACTTACCTCACTCCCTTGGAGGCTATTAAAGGGATCGACCTGATAAAACCCGATTGTGTTTTTCTTGATATAGAAATGCCTCAAATGGACGGTTTTCAGCTATTACACAGTGTGAGCTTTAGGAACTTTGAATTAATTTTTACCACTGCATACGATAATTATGCGCTTCAGGCTTTCCGGGAAAATGCTGTGGATTACTTGCTTAAACCTATTGATTCTGATGATCTGAGAGTTGCTGCGGAAAGAGTTCTGGACAGGAAGAAAAACAACCGTCTGGGAGAACAACTTCGCTTTCTTATGCAGGATATGCGGAAGCAGCAAAGGACGAAAAAAGTTCCACTTTCTTTTACAGACAAGACGATCTATGTTCAGGGGGATGAAATAATGTACTGCAAGTCTGATGGAAACTATACCGAAGTTTTTATGGAAGGAGGAAAAAAGGAAGTGCTGTCCAAGAAGATCAAGGAGGTAGAGAAACTTATCGATAACCCTTCATTTTATAGAGCGCATCACTCATATCTTGTCAATTTGGGGTATGTCACAGAATTTATAAAGAGTGATGGCCAATATCTCATTTTAAAAGATGGGTCTACCGTTCCTGTTTCGCGCTCTAAAAAAGGTCATTTGCTACAATTACTTGGAAGCTGAAGCTTTGGAAGAGATCATAGAAATTATACGTCAACCTTTTAGAAGCGGCCTGCTCACTTTCTTTGCGGGGGTTCTTTCTATCCTGGCTGTATACCATTTCCTTCTTTATTTTCAGCAAAAGATCAGGTCCTACTTTTTTTACAGTCTTTATCTTTTCCTGGTCTTGTTTTCGATCCTTAGGTTTAGTAGTGGAAAATATCATGAAATATATGTCACGCATTTTCGGGACTTCATGTACCTACTTACAGAGGTTACTTTTGTGGTCTATCTTTTCTTTGCATACAGTTTCCTGGAAATGAAAAGGAATGCGCCGCGCTGGAACAAATATGTAATGCGGGCCAATTTGATTTTTTTGGGTATTGCTGTTCTTGTTCATCTTATGTCCTATTTCGTGGGTGGCATCTATTTGAGGTCTCTGGGTTATAATTTCTTTCTTATTTACATGCCAATCCTGGCTGTCCTGGCTTATTATCCAATATTGAGGAGGCCTATTCCGCTTAGAATGTATTTAATAGTTGGCTCTTTGATCCTGTTCCTGGGCTGGCTTGGGCCGGTACTTGTATATCAGCTCAACCTGGGAAGGGATAACTTCAGAATAGCTTCAGGATTCTTTCTTCTTGCAGGAATTGTTGAGAATCTTTTATTCTCTTTAGGACTGGGACATAAGCAGAAGTTGCTTCTTCAGGAGAATAAGCAGGCTAAACTTGAATTGATAAAGCAGAATGAGGAAAACGAAAAGCTAAGATCAAAGGTTCAGCAAAGGCTGGAAGAGAATGTGGAGACCCTGAGCAAACAGGTAGAAAGGGATAAGATCGAAAAACTAACAGCTCAATATGAACGTGAATTAGCAGAGTTGAAAGTGAATTTTTTACGGAGCCAGATGAATCCTCACTTCATCTTTAATTCCCTTAACAGCATCAAACTTTATATTATCAATAATGAAAAGGAGAATGCAGTCTATTACCTCAATAAATTTTCAAAGTTTATCCGGAAGGTATTGGACGCTACCAGAGAGAGAATAGGTTCCCTGGCTGAAGAGCTCGAGACCATCGAATTATATGTGAACATTGAAAATATCAGGTTTGAAAATCAAATAAATTTTGCTGTAGAAGTAGAAGAGGGAATAAAACCTGAAGGAATTAAGATCCCTTCCCTTATTCTCCAGCCGTTTGTTGAAAATGCCATTTGGCACGGGCTTCCGCTGGTAGAGCAAAAGCAACTAAGGATCCTGGTGGAAAGGGAAAATGAAAAGGGGGTTAAAATTGTTATAGAAGATAACGGAATAGGAATGAAAAAGTCGAAGCAGATCAACCGGGAGAAATTTCATCAGAGAAGGTCGGTTGGCCTGAAAATTACCAGGGAGCGATTGCAAACTTTTTACAGAAATTATGAGGGCACCTATTCCTTAAATTATTCCGATCTCAATCCGGAAGAGGATAACGCCGGGACAAGAGTAATTTTAAAGATCCCTTTTGAATAGAGGAGAGGATGTGCTTTACTGCTCAATAAAATCCCTGTACTCCAAAAAGAACATTTCCAGGGCATTCATTTTTTCCGAAAGCCATGCCTGTACCTCAGGCCAGTCCTTTTTATTGTGGATATTTACTCCCTTCTTCATGACATAAATGCGGGAGATGATCTTTCCATTCTCCAGCTCATACTCTTCAGCGAAAACAGCATCGGGTAAAAATTCATCTTTCAGGATACTTTGAAGGCTCTGCAGTTTTTCGAAGTAGTATTGCCTCATGATCTCATCTGAAGAATCCAGGTCAATAGAAACTTCGGCAATACTTCGGGTGAAAGTGAACTTCAGGGAAAGATCTTTGATCCGGGTGTTATACAAAAGCCATTTTCGTGGATAATTTTTTCCGAAGCTGGTCCAGAATTCCTGGCGGACCTTTTTACTTTCTTCGCGACTGTACATTTTAGAGGAAATACGCTATTAGAATTCCGGCAATGACTACTGCGAGTTTGGTAGCATTGAAGCTATGGTTCTTGGAGGCCTCAAAAAGAATTGTGGTGGATACATGGAGAAAGATCCCAATGACCATTGCATTAATGTATGCGGTATGTGCTTCAGAAATAGCGAAATTCGCATTGATCCAGCTTCCCAACGGAGTCATTAATCCGAAGATGATCAGAAAAAGAAAGGCCTTCCATTTTCCTATTTTTGAGTGGAATAGAAAAGCTGCGAGTATAGCCGCCACAGGAATTTTGTGAATCACAACCCCGTGAAGCAGATCGTTGCTGCGGGTGAGTGGAAATCCTTCCAGCAAGGCGTGTATGGATAAGCTAAAGAGCAAAAGAAAGGGAAATTTCACCGAATCCCGGTTGTGATGCATGTGCCCGTGTTCTACACCTTTGGAAAGGAATTCCAGGAAGATCTGCAAAAGTAGGCCGGCCATAATAAAGATCCCAATTTTCTCGAAGCCGGAATCATAGACCTCCGGCAACATTTCAAAAACCGTTATCGAAAGCAGGAATGCGCCACTAAAGGAAAGCAGTAACTGGAAACCTGTGGAAGAAGCTGGTTTAAGAAACAGGGATATTACATACCCTATAACTACCGCTAACAAAGGCAGTAAATACAGCATTATCTAAAAACAAGTATTAGTCGGTCGGAGGTAGCCTCGTCATAAGGCTCCAGCTCATAGTTTCCGAAGGTGTGAACGAGTTCAATACCGGCTTTAAAAAAATATAGTCGGAACTTCTCCAGCGTGAGGGCCATCACTTTTTCGGTAAAGGCGTGATCTTCTCCTTCATCTTCAAATTCGATATCCTTGAGAATAAATCCATTTTCCACGCGACGGGTGATATGAAAATCAATTCCTTTGACGGTCTTAACTTCGGAAGGGACAAGCTCCTTTATTACCTTTTTCACGTTCATGAAATCAATAACACCCCAACCTCCTTCTTTTAGTTCTTCCTTAATGGCAAATATGCTTTCGAGATTTTCCTTTTCCTCATCAAAATAGCCAAAGCTGGTAAAGAGGTTGAAAACGGCGTCAAATTTTTGGTCCAGGGCAGCACACATACAGTGGGTGTGAAAATGAAGCTGCTCATTTTCAAACTGTTTTGCGTATGAAATACTGTTGGGGGACAGGTCTACTCCGGTAACGTCATAGCCAAGTTCATTTAGGTAAACGGAGTGTCTTCCTTTGCCACAGGCAAGATCCAGAATACTGGCGCCTTTGGGTAATTCCAGAAAATTTACCAGGTTTTGCATGAATACCCTGGCTTCTTCATCTCCTCTGTTCTTGTATAATATGTGGTAATAAGGAGTGTCAAACCACGAAGTAAACCACCTGTTCTGTGTTAATTCCATATCCTGCAAAATTAATGTATTTTTGCCTCTCACAGAAACTGAGAAATGGGAAATAACTTTAAAATGGTAGCCAAAACACTTTTTGGCTTCGAACCATTGCTGGCAAAGGAACTACGGAATTTAGGTGCGATAGATGTTAAAGAGGGGGTGCGTTCTGTTTCATTTTACGGGGATAAAGGTTTTATGTATAAAGCTAATCTTTCCTTGCGCACCGCTATTAAAGTGCTGAAGCCGGTAACTAGCTTCAAAGTATTTTCTGAAGATGATCTCTACCGAGAAATAAAGAACATTGCATGGGAGAAATGGATGGACGCCAACCAAACTCTGGCAATAGATGCCACTGTGCATTCAGATAAATTCACCCACTCAAAGTATGTGGCGCTTAAGTCAAAAGATGCTATTGTTGACAGGTTTCGGGATCGAACCGGGGAGCGGCCGGGAATTGATCTTGATTATCCAACTTTGAGGATAAACATTCACATCGAGAAGGAGTTCTGCACAGTTTCCTTAGACAGCTCGGGACAATCGCTTCATAAGCGCGGCTATAAGTCGGCAACTAATATTGCACCTATAAATGAAGTTCTGGCTGCGGGAATGCTCCTGCATTCGGGTTGGGACGGGCAGTGCGATTTCATGGACCCAATGTGTGGTAGTGGAACTATCCTTATTGAAGCGGCAATGATCGCCTGCAATATTCCGCCGAATCTCAACCGTAAAGAATTCGGATTTGAAAAATGGAAGGATTGGGATGAAGATCTTTTTGAAAAGATCCAGGAATCGGTGCTTAAAAAAGTTAGGGAATTTCATTTCACGATCAAAGGATACGATAAGGCACCATCGGCAGTTCACAAGGCCAAGGATAATATTCAGAATGCAAACCTTTCCGAATTTATTTCAGTAGAGCACGAAGACTTCTTCAAAACTGAAAAGCAGACCGAAAGACATTTGCACATGGTATTCAATCCACCCTACGGGGAGCGTCTGAATATCGATATGCCGGAATTCTACAAGGCGATAGGAGATACCCTGAAACAAAGTTACCCCGGTACTCACGCCTGGTTCATCACTTCCAACTTAGAAGCTATTAAGCATGTGGGATTGAGGCCTTCCAGAAAGATCAAATTGTTTAACGGATCCCTGGAGTCTAAACTCCTGAAATACGAGATCTACGAAGGTTCCAAAAAGGCCAAAAAACAGGAGGCTTGATCTATCTTTTGTAAAGAGGTATCAAATAGGAAATGGAGTAACCGTAACCCACACCAACGCTGCTGCCGTCATAGGTGCGGTTGAATCCGGGAATATAGAGGTTGTCAAAGTTTGTAGGCTCTGTTTCATTCACCATTCTCTTGAGTTGCACGTGCACCCCTAAGTAAAGATTATTTAAAACTTCAACTTTGGTTCCTAGTTGTAACTCCAGCCATCCTGCAGTAAGATTAGAAAATTCCCGGTCTTCTGTCCTAATATCAGGTTCAAAGTACGGATCCCGATCATAAATGGAGAATTCCCGCAGTTCACTTGAAAAGGTGGCAAAGCCATACCGGGCACCTACAAAAATGATGTTTTGCATCCCGGTCCAGTTATTATAGAAATTATAATTTCCTCCCAGTTTGATATAGCTTCCTTTTGCAGAGGCTGTCACATTTGGTTCAGAGATCACATTCTGTTCATTTCCTATTTCTCCTGCGAGATAAATATTTTCATACAACCTGTAATCTGCTGTAAGCTCCAGTCCCTGGTAGTCTTCTTCGATGAACGTCCTTACCGGTTTGGTAAGATCGATCCCCACCCGCAGGCCATATTTTTCACGGGCGTCAACAGTATCGGTATCCCTAACCTGCTGAGCGAAAATCGCAGAAGAATGAAACCCCAGGCTAATGAGTAAAATAAATATGTGCTGCTGTTTCATTTTCAACGCTTTCTTGTATTACAGTTTCTGAAAGTATCCAATTGTTTTCATCGCCCGTCACTGCCACATCCAGGCCGTTAAAATTTATTTTAAAGCCGCAGGCACGGTTGAGATATTCAGGATCGGGAGAATAGGTAAAGGAGACAACGTCTTCATTTTCATCATCACCTCCGGAATCGTAAGTGAAAATATATTCAGTGAAATTCTCGTCAGTTCTTAGGGGGATGCTTATAGTATTCACAGTTGAAGGTTCCAGGAGGACTTCTTCTTTTCCTGTGGCGCGAACCATAAGGTTAGGTACTGCCTTCAAACGGGTAGGATCCAGAGGATCATAGAATTCTATTACCAGCAGGGGAGTGGTCTCAGTCCCTTCGGGGCAAATGTCATCTTTTTGACAACCCAGGGCAATGAAAATAAATCCTGCTAAAAAAAGCCATTTTTGGAACCTGTTCATGATCTTCTTTCTAAGCAAACCACGTTCTCAACGTGAAAAGTTTGTGGGAACATATCTACTGCCTGCGTACGTGTAACTTTATAATGTTCATCGAGCAAGGCAAGATCTCTCGCCTGGGTAGCCGAATTACAGCTAACATACACTATTCGCTGAGGCAAGATACCAATTATTTGTGCAACCACATCCTTATGCATTCCGTCCCGCGGCGGATCGGTAATTAGTACATCCGGGTGACCGTGTTTTTTAACAAAGTCAGCAGTAAACACCTTTTTCATGTCTCCAACAAAGAATTCCGTGTTGGTGATCTTGTTGTTCCTGGCGTTTTCCTTGGCGTCTTCGATAGCTTCGGGTACTGCTTCAACGCCTACAACTTTTGAGGCTTTTGCCGCGACAAATTGGGCAATGGTACCTGTACCTGTATAGAGGTCATAAACCAGTTCCTTTCCGGTCAATCCGGCGAAATCCCTTGTGATCTTGTAAAGCTCATAAGCTTGTGCAGAATTCGTCTGATAAAAAGATTTAGCGTTGATCTTGAACTTCAGGCCTTCCATCTCTTCAAAAATGTGATCCTCACCTTTATAGCAGATCACTTCCTGATCGTATATGGTATCATTTCCCTTAGAATTGATCACATACTGAAGGCTGTTGATCTCCGGAAATTCTTCAGCAACAAAATCCAGCAGCAACTCTCTTTTCTTTTTATTTTCCTCAAAGAACTGCAGCAGCACCATGATCTCCCCCGTAGAAGAAGTCCTAATCATAAGGGTGCGCAGCATGCCTCTTTGATCCCGTGTATTGAAGAACGGAATATCATTTTCAATGGCAAACTTCTTTATGCTGTTGCGAATGCCGTTACTTGGCGCCTGTTGAAGGTGACATTCTTTGATATCCAGGATCTTGTCCCACATCCCCGGAATATGAAAACCAAGGGCGTTACGATCTTCAATGTCTTTTCCACTCTGGATCTCCTCCTGTGTTAACCAGCGACTGTCGCTAAAGGAAAATTCCATTTTATTCCTGTAAAAATAGATCTCTTTGCTGCCAAGGATCGGTGTGATCTCGGGCAGTTCGATCTTTCCGAGGCGGGTAAGATTATTGGTGACCTCTTTTTGCTTGTAAAACAGCTGGTGTTCATAGCCCATAAATTGCCATTTACAGCC
>CAYLZB010000098.1:0-9090 GCA_964388165.1 uncultured Flavobacteriaceae bacterium
ATTTCGATACCGAGAAATTCAAAACTAAATTCGCTTGCGAGATCAAGAACTTCAAAGTTGAAGACTATTTTGATCGCAAAGAAGCCAGAAAATTAGACAAGTTCGCCCAGTATGCTTTAGTAGCTTCAGATGAAGCTATTAAAGATTCGGGTCTGGATCTGGATACCATAGATAAACTCCGTGTTGGAGTGATCTGGGGTGCCGGGATTGGAGGGCTTGAGACATTTCAGGATGAGGTTTTGGCTTTCGGAAAAGGTGATGGAACCCCAAGGTTCAACCCTTTCTTTATTCCTAAAATGATCGCGGATATTGCTCCCGGAAATATTTCCATAAAACATGGATTCATGGGCCCTAACTATACAACAGTTTCGGCTTGTGCATCTGCGGCAAATGCACTTATTGATGCGCTTAACTATATTAGGTTAGGGCACAGTGATGTAATTGTTACGGGAGGTTCTGAAGCGGCCGTTGCTCCTGCAGGTATGGGTGGATTTAATGCCATGCATGCCCTTTCAACCAGAAATGAAAGTCCCGAAACTGCGTCAAGACCTTTTGATGCAACACGTGACGGATTCGTTTTGGGAGAAGGTTCAGGTGCTCTTATCCTTGAAGAATATGAGCATGCAAAGGCCAGGGGAGCAAAGATCTATGCCGAAGTTCTTGGCGGCGGATTATCGTCTGATGCCCATCACATGACCGCACCACATCCCGAAGGGATCGGCGTTGTGGCTGTAATGGAGAACTGTCTTAAGAATGCAGGACTTAAACCTGAAGATGTTGACCACATCAATACACACGGAACATCCACACCTCTTGGTGACGTGGCCGAACTAAAGGCCATTAAAAAAGTGTTTGGTGAGCATGCCAGGAACATAAATATCAACTCCACTAAATCCATGACCGGTCACCTGCTTGGTGCAGCCGGGGCAGTAGAAGCCATTGCTTCTATTCTTGCCATGAAACATGGTGTGGTGCCACCTACGATTAATCATGAAGTGGCCGATGAAAATATTGATCCGCAGCTTAATCTTACCCTTAATAAGGCACAGAAGCGTGATGTAAATGTTGCTATGAGCAACACCTTTGGATTTGGAGGTCATAACGCCTGCGTACTATTCAAAAAGCTGGACGAATAAAGCATCCATGAGTGTTATTAGAAACATATTGAATTCCCGCTCTTCCAGAGGCGGGAATTTTTTTGTGGCATTAACAAAGATCATGGGATTCAAACCCCGTAATATTTCCCACTATAAGAAGGCCTTTACCCACAGGTCTCTCAATCAAAAAGATTCCGAAGGAAATGCCATTAACTTCGAAAGGATGGAATTCCTGGGAGATGCGATGTTGAGCGCTGTAATAGCCTCTCATCTATTTAATGAGGTTCCCGGTGGTAACGAAGGTTACCTTACCAAAATGCGATCAAAGATCGTTAGTCGAAAACACCTTAATGAGCTGGGGAAAGACCTGGAGCTGATAAAGCATATCCAAACCAATATTCCAACCGAACAATTTGGGACCAACATTCACGGTAATCTTTTTGAGGCCCTCATAGGCGCGATCTATCTGGATCGCGGTTACAGGTACACCAATAAATTTATTTATGAGCGGGTGATCGAGCCCTACGTCGATATTGAGCAACTGGAAGGAACAGTAATTAGTTATAAAGGCTTATTAATTGAGTGGTGTCAAAAAGAGAAGAAAGATTTCAATTACGAGATCTATGAAGATACGGGCAAAGATGAATTAAAACATTTCGCAGTTAAGCTTCGAATTGAGGGTAGGGTGGTAGCGAAGGCCCGCGCAACCTCCAAGAAGAAAGCTGAAGAAAAAGCTTCCAAGCGAGCTTATTATGCTCTGCAGAACAAAATAGAGCCTTCTTAAGAATATAGCAGAAACTATAACGTTTTCGTAACATATTCTGAAAATATCGGCTAAAAATTCCGATTTTCTGCGGTACAATCTGTACCTTTATCCTTCGATTTAAAAAATATATGCCGGCGCATAAACTGGTCTTAGATGAAGTTTTTGAACAGCCCTACAAGCTTTTTGCTATACATTCTTCGGTAGAAGAGTATAAGCTGGCTTACCTGTTGAACAAGCATTTAAACCTGAAGCTGGCCAGAACACCAAAAGATATTGATCTGCATAAGGGTTCAGAAAATTCGTTCTTTGCCCATTTTTTTTATGAAGATCTGCAAAAATACTGCACCTATCACCTGGTGAGCAATGTTGCCCGGGAGGAAGGAATGTCTGGTTCGGGTGGGGATTCTCTCTTTTTTGGAGAACAACTGGCTGTCAAAAAATCATTTTTATTACCGGAATTTAAGCAGGTAGACTACTTAATGAAGATCGAAGATGAACTGGATGCGGTATCCGAAAAGATACTCACTTCCAGGATCATGGAGATCCCACAGGTGTCTACAGCCTATGCATTTGATCTGGATCGAATAAAATCAAAGGAAAATTTAATTTTTGAATAAATGCCGAATACGAAAAAGACAAAAATAGTGGCCACGCTGGGGCCGGCCACAAGCTCTAAAGACGTTCTAAGAGATATGATGCAGGCAGGTGTAAACGTGTTTCGCATCAATTTCTCCCATGCAAATTATGACGATGTAAAGCAAAGGATCGAGCTTATAAGGGAACTTAACGAGGAACACAACTATACCACCGCAATTCTTGCCGACCTTCAGGGTCCAAAGCTTAGGGTTGGAAAAATGAAAGAAGAGGTTGTAGTGAGCAAAGGAGACGAGATCACTTTTGCCACAGGAGAGGAGTTTGAAGGAACATCTTCCAGGGTCTATATGAACTACGACCAGTTTCCGCAAGATGTGAAAGCAGGGGAAAGGATTCTTCTCGATGATGGAAAACTCATTTTTGAAGTGGTAAGCACCAATAAAAAGGATGAAGTTTTAGCTAAAGTGATCCAGGGAGGTCCATTAAGGTCCAAAAAAGGTGTAAACCTACCCAATACCAAGATCTCTCTCCCGGCTCTTACTGAAAAAGATATACAGGATGCCATCTTTGCCGTAAAGCAGGATGTGGACTGGATAGCACTTTCATTCGTAAGGAACAGTGATGACCTCATTGAGCTCCAAAACCTGATAAAAGAACACACAGAGCATAAGATCCCGATCATAGCCAAGATCGAAAAACCCGAAGGGGTTGATAACATCGACAAGATAGTTGCTTATTGCGACGGACTCATGGTGGCACGTGGTGACCTGGGAGTGGAGATCCCGGCACAGGAAGTACCGCTTATCCAGAAGCAGCTGGTGCTTAAAGCAAAAAAAGCCAGAATTCCTGTCATCATTGCGACTCAAATGATGGAGACCATGATCACCAGCCTTACTCCTACCAGGGCAGAGGTCAATGATGTGGCCAACTCTGTTATGGATGGGGCCGATGCAGTGATGCTTAGTGGGGAAACTTCTGTAGGGAATTATCCCGTGCAGGTGATCGAGAAGATGAGTCAGATCATCTTAAGTGTAGAGAATTCGCCTCTTATTAAAGTTCCTCATGAGCCACCACACGTGCGCACAAAGAGATATATTACTAAATCCATTTGCTATCACGCAGCTCACATGGCTAATGAGATCAAGGCACAGGCTATTTGTACCCTTACCAACAGTGGTTACACGGCATTCCAGATCTCTGCCTGGAGACCGGAATCCAACATTCTGGTATTTACCTCCAACAAGAGGATCCTTAATCAGCTGAGTCTGCTTTGGGGAGTGCGAGCTTTCTACTATGACAAAATGGTGAGCACCGATGAAACTATTGACGATATCAACAGGATCGCTACCGAATACCGGTTTGTAGAAAAAGGAGATTTCACGATCAACCTTGCTGCAATGCCTATCACCAATAAAGGAATGGTGAATACGCTGCGTATATCTGAAATTGAATAACAGTATTGAGTATTGAGAAATGAGTATTGAGAAATACTCAGAACTTTTTAAGCCATGGATCAGTTGATCTGTGGCTTTTTTTGTTAACCCCTCAACTTGCAACCTGCAACATTTTTAATGATCAAAAAATCTTTTCTCTTGTCTCTAGTAGCTGAGCAGTCTTAAAAATCAAATTTGAGCTGCACTGCGATCTCCTCCTTTTCTTCCTGCTTTTCCTCCTTATCTGTATTAAGGTTGGAAAGTGAGATTCCCAGGAGCCGCACCGATTCTTTCATCTTTTCCTGGTACAGCAATTCCTTGGCTGTTTCCAGAATAAGATCTTTTGACGAAATGAAATAAGAAAGGGTTTTGCTTCGGGTTTGGAGCGTAAAGTCGCTGTACTTGATCTTGAGAGTGATAGTTTTTCCTGCCACTTTACTTTTTGTCAGGCGGCGCTCAATTTCTTCGGAAATATTCTGAAGTCGTTCCAGCATAAAGATCTCTGAAGAGATATTCTCTTCAAAAGTGCGTTCTGCACCCAAAGATTTCCTGATGCGGGAAGGTTTTACTTCACTGTTATGAATTCCCCGCACCACCTGATAGTAGTATTCCCCGCTCTTGCCGAAGTTCTCATTGAGGAAATCCAGGGATTTGCTTTTAAGATCTTTTCCGGTAAAAATACCCAGCCGGTACATCTTTTCGGCAGTTACCTTACCTACCCCATAGAATTTCCTGATCTCAAGGGCTTCCAAAAAAGCTTCCACCTCTTCGGGAGGTACTGTTTTTTGGCCGTTGGGTTTATTGATGTCGCTGGCGACTTTAGCAATAAATTTATTGATGGAAATTCCTGCGGAAGCATTTAGTCCGGTCTTTTCCTTAATTTTTTGCCGAATTTCCTTTGCAATAAGAGATGCACTGGGATTGCCTTTTTTGTTGTCGGTGACGTCCAGGTAAGCTTCATCAAGAGACAGTGGCTCCACCAGGTCTGTATATTCAAAAAAGATACTTCTAATGCGTTCTGAAAGTTCCCGGTAGCGGTCAAAGCGGGATTTGACAAAGATGAGCTCCGGGCAGTTTCGCTTTGCCAATACACTGCTCATGGCGCTTCTTACCCCAAACTTCCTGGCTTCATAACTTGCCGCCGCTACTACTCCGCGTTGGGAGCTGCCACCTACGGCAATTGGTTTTCCCCGCAGTTCAGGATTATCCAGCTGTTCCACCGAGGCATAGAAGGCGTCCATGTCTACGTGAATGATCTTGCGCTGCTTTGTCTCCTCCATCGCTGTAAAATTAGTGAAACTTCAGCTTCATCCCTGCTGAAGGATCTCCGCAGTTAAGATCATCCTAAAAAAGTTGACCCTGTTTTACCCTTTTTGACACCTTTGATTTGAAGCAGAAATCTTCTACCTTCATAAAAAACAAAAGCTATGAAAACAGCGATCATACTCGGCGCAACAGGACTTACCGGTGGAGAGCTTCTCGATAAGATCCTAAAGGATGAGCGATATAAGAAGGTAAAACTTTTTTCCCGCTCTCCCATAGGTATCAAAAATGACAAAATTGAAGAACATTTAATTGATCTCTTCGAGCTTGAGAAATATGCTGAAGACTTCCAGGCAGATGAGGTTTACTGCTGCATTGGTACTACCCAGGCCAAAACACCCGATGATGAGACTTATCATAAGATCGATTACGGAATTCCCGTTGCGGCTGCAAAACTGGCCAAAGAAAACAACATTAGCCGGTTTCTGGTCATTTCAGCTTTAGGAGCCGATGAGAAAAGCAAGTTCTTTTACAACCGTACAAAGGGAGAGATGGAGCGTGATGTGCTGGCGCAAAACATTACTGAAACTTACATCTTTCAACCATCGCTCATCGCTGGAAACAGGGAAGAAAAACGGCCTTTCGAGGCCGCCTGGAAAAAAGTAATGAGCGTGGGGAACCACCTGCTCATTGGTCCGCTAAAAAAGTACAAAAGCATTCATGCAGGTTTAATTGCCGATGCCATGATCTATGTTGCCAACAATAAATATTCCGCTACCCGCATAGAATCAGATGAAATTAGAGAAATTGCCACCAGCTATCGTTAAGATTAAGTTATGCAGGAAATAGAACGCAAATTTCTCATTTTAGGAACTCCAGATTTTAGAGAGGAAGCTTTTAATAAAACCAGGATCGTGCAGGGTTATTTGAACTCTGCGCCCGAAAGGACCGTGCGGGTGAGAATAAGAGGAGATAAAGGCTTTCTTACTGTAAAAGGAAAGAGCAGTAGCGACGGACTCAGCCGGTATGAGTGGGAAAGGGAAATTCCCCTTTTTGAAGCCGAAGAACTGCTGAAGCTCTGTGAACCCGGAGCAATTGAGAAATTCAGGTATGAAATAAGATTCGGAAAGCACATTTTTGAGGTGGATGAGTTTCTGGGAGAAAATGAAGGGCTGCTTTTAGCCGAAGTCGAGCTGAAGGAAAAGAATGATGAAATCCAGAAGCCTGAGTGGCTGGGAGAGGAAGTTACCGGCAACCAACGTTACTATAATTCATTTTTGAGTAAATTTCCGTACAAAGAATGGCAAAAAGAAAGACCATGAAAAATCCAATTTTACTAATAGCTGCACTGGGTTTGGCAACGGCATGTAACCAGAGCAAAGACACCAGAGGAATACCAGGGCCCGAGGAAGTTGAGGCGCGAACGCCCGACACCGTTTACACTCCTGAACAGCAGGCGGAAGATCTAAAGGAGCAGGGATATCAAACCTTCCTGTATGAAGATGGGGGAGAAAAGCACCTCATGCAGCAGTATTTTATCGTTTTCCTAAAAAGGGGAGCAAATCGCAGCCAGGATTCGGCTACAGCGGCCCAGCTTCAGGAGCAACATTTAGCACACCTAAGCCGTATGGCCAATGAAGGTTACCTGAGCCTTGCCGGCCCCTTTGGAGATGATGGGGACATCCGGGGAATAGCGGTGTATAACACCCCCACATTTGAAATGGCAGACAGCCTGGCAAGAATTGATCCTATGGTCCAGGCCGGAAGGCTGGAGGTGGAGATCCATCCATGGTGGGCAGCAAAAGGCAGTGACCTGAAATAAAGTAAAAACCCCGACTTCACAGCAGGGGTTTTTCCATCTAACTTCTAATTATGAAAATTTATTCCCAGCCGCCTCCCAGCGCCTGGTAAAGATTTACTATTGCACTTAATTCGTCATACCTGATGTTTATGAGTTCCAGTTGTGAACTAAGGGCATTTTCTCTTGCAGTAAGTACTTCAAGATAATTTGCGAAGCCACTGTTGAGCAGTTCTTCAGAATAGGAAGTTGCCAGTTCATAGGCCTCAAATTCACTTCGCTTTATTTCAAGTTTCTTGTCGGCTGCAGCATAGTTGTACAATGCATCAGATACTTCCCTTGAAGCATCCAGTATGGCTCTCCTGAATTCCAGAAATGCAATTTCCTGTTGTGCCTGTGCCACTTCATATTGCGTCTTGATCTGTCTCCTGTTGAATAGCGGCTGGGTAAGGGAACCAATCACGTTTGCAAACAGGGAATTGGCGTCAATAAGTTCTGCCAGGTCCAGACTCTGGAATCCGCCGTTCGCTGAAATACTTAATGAGGGATAGAAATTACTTCTCGCCACATTAGTGAGTTGGAAAGCATTTGCCAGGTTATATTCGGCAGCGATAACATCCGGTCTGTTTCTAAGCAATTGAACGGGAAGCCCAGTCTTCAGCTCGGTATTAAGGATCTGATCTTCTAATGCTGTTCTTTCAACCGGATGCGGGGCTTCTCCCAATAAAATAGAGAAAGTGTTCTCCAGGAGTCTTATCTGGTTTTCCAGATCCACAACCACAGCCTGTGCCCGATAAAGCTGCGCCTCGGTCTGCTTGACACCGACTTCGGTCACGTTGCCGGCTTCCTTAAGCGCCTTAATGGTTTCAAGGCTGTTCATCCTGTTGGCAACAGTTTCCCTTGTTACCTGCAGTTGCTCGTCCAGAGCCAAAAGTTGAAAGTAAAGATTGGCAACATTTGCAATGAGCCTTGTTTTTACCGCCTGGTGTGCTGCCACTGTCTGGAGATAAGCTGCTCTCTGTGCCCTTTCATTACTTTTGATCCTTCCCCAGATATCCGCTTCCCAGGAAAGGTTGGCCGTTGCTTCATACTGAGTTAATGAACCGTCGAAGAAACTTCCAAACTGGCTGTTCTGTGCCAGTCGCTGGTAAGTTACCTGTGATGATAATCCCAAAGATGGCAAGTATTGAGCTTTTGCCTGCTTCAGGTAAGCACCGGCAGCCTCAATTTGCTGTAAGGCAATTCGAATATCCAAATTATTTTCCAATGCCCTGTCAATGTGCTCTGTCAGCACAGGATCTGTGAAAAGTTCCCGCCAGGAGATCCTGGCCATGGAGATAGTATCTGTTGGAAGTTCATCGGTTCTGTAGGTTTCAGCTTCGACTACTTCGGCAGGACGCGTATATTCTTTGGCTACAAAACAGGACTGCAGCGAAAGCAAAACAGCCGGAACTAAAATGAACTTATATATCTTCAGTTTTCTCATTTTCTAAATATTATCATTTGCGGCTTTAGGTTGCCCGGCCACTTTTTCGTGCAACCACTGGAAAAGGATAAAGAGAATAGGAATAATGAAAATTCCCAGTACAGTTCCTATAAACAATCCGCCTACTGCACCTGTACCTATAGATCTGTTTCCGGCAGCTCCAATTCCGGAGGCAAACACCAACGGCAGGAGACCTACAATAAAGGCAAAGGAAGTCATGAGGATGGGTCGCAGTCGGGCTTTGGCGGCTCCCATGGCAGAATCAACTATCGAATTCCCGGCCTCCCGTCTCTGTATTCCGAATTCCACGATCAAAATGGCATTTTTGGCAAGCAAGCCGAGGAGCATGATGAGCGCGATCTGGAAATAGATGTTGTTCTCAAGTCCCGTGAGGGCAGTGGTTACGTAAGCTCCCATTACACCAATTGGCAGAGAGAAAAGCACTGCCAAAGGTAAGAGGTAACTTTCATACTGTGCCGCCAGAATGAAGAACACAAAAAGAATACTGAGAAGGAAAATGAATGTGGTCTGGTCTCCTGCCGAAATTTCTTCCCGTGTCAATCCTGAAAAGCCAATATCGAAACCTTCAGGCAGCGATCCTGTTCCTACTTCCTGAACTGCCGCAATAGCATCTCCCGAAGAATATCCAGGTG
>CAYLZB010000099.1:0-2502 GCA_964388165.1 uncultured Flavobacteriaceae bacterium
CCAATCTCAAACCCTACGGCAGAGCAGCAGTTCCTTTTTGAGAGGTGGAGTATTAATTTTTAGTCGAGAGACTTTAAGCGGGAGACGATAGTAAAAGTCTGAAGAGCAGTGACAGGAGCAATAATCTGCGAAGATCTGTGTGATCTGCAGGAAACTTTTTTATCGTATAATGTATATAGAATATTGTATAACTGATGGCAGGGAAAAAAACTGTCAACTATTTCTAAATATATTGAGGTTAAGCAAATGGAGTTACAAATTCTTCGTGTTCTTCATTTTTGTCTTTGTGTGCTTTGTGTGAAAATAGTCCGTAGACTTTAGACGTCAGACGGTAATTGCGTTTCGGATCTACAGATTGCCAGGATCCTTTTAAACTGACAAATATCACGACTTCTGTTAGGAATGAGGGCTAACTTTGTGAATATCAATCGCCGGAATGGAGCCGGGCGATGCTCCGAATTTAAAATTCGGGTTCATGAAAAAGCAACAAACAAAATCCCTGCTTGTCTTCTTTCTTTTCTCCCATGGATGGTCATGGTTCTTTTTCTTTTCCATCCTGCTGCTCAATGAAAGTTTCGACAGTCTCTTCGGAAAAATACTTTTTGGAATAGCCGGCATAGGTCCATTTCTCGGCGCAATGGCCGCACTTTATCTTACCAACTCCAGGGAACAGAGAAAGGATTACTGGAGAAGGTTCAGGGACATATCGCTGATCAGCCGGAAGTGGCTGTTGATCATCCTCTTGTTGCCGCTCGTTCTTAAACTTTCGGGCATCCTTGCTGCCTCTTTATCCGGTGGTCCTTTTCCTTCGGAATGGCAAGCATATTTTGTACCCGAACTTATGGAATACCTGCAGCCCGCCTTTATCATTTTCATCTTCGTATTTGGTCCCCTGGTGGAAGAACCTGCCTGGAGGGGATGGCTTCAGGATTTCTTTCAGAAGAGACAAAGCACCCTGCTTTCAGGTCTTGTAATAGGAGTGATCTGGGGTTTGTGGCACCTGCCCATGTTCCTTATTCCGGGAACCTACCAGTATGCTGAAGGCTTCCTTACTGCCGACTTCTGGATATGGATGGTAGATATTGTTGGCTCTGCAGTGCTGTATGCCTGGATCTTTGTAAACACAGGAGGCAGTATTCCTGCCGCTATCCTGTTTCACTTTTCCATCAACTATTTTGGGGTGCTTATAGATTTTTCTATGGCTGCTGAAATTTGGACAATTTCAATTAAATATATGCTTATCTTCAGTCTGCTTCTGAAGCTTGGCCCCCGGCTCACAGCGTCTCAGGTAAAATCGCAGGTACTATGAAAAAAAAGATATGTTTTCTGCTATGGTTGGGTCTTTTGCCGGTTTTGTGCTTCTCGCAGGAGGAGCCGGCCGAATTTAAAACCAGGTATATTCCTTTGCCTGTGGTAGGTTATTCGCCGGATACTGACCTGGTGCTCGGAGCCCTGGTGCTGGTGCAGTTCAAACCCATGGATGCGGGAGAGGATACGAGGCCTTCGAATCTAATGCTTTCCACTTCGTTCTCTTTTAAAAAACAAACCATTGTTGAAGCAGATTACACAATTATTTTACCTCAGGAAAAGTGGTTTTGGAAAGGTTTGGTTTCATATGAGAAGTGGCCCGAAGGCTTCTGGGGGATTGGACCTGAAACTTTAGATGAGGATGAGGTGACCGTGGAGTACAATAAGTTTACGCTGCTCCAAAAATTCCTTTACCAGGTTAAGCCCAACATTTTTGTAGGGCCGAATGTGCAGTACACGAACATGTATGATGTAGCTTATTACCTCGATGAAGATGAGGAAATAGAACCTCCTGTGGTAACGGGTGCAGAAGGAGGGGCAAACCTGGGGCTGGGAGCGAGTTTGATCTGGGACAAAAGGAACAGCGTTATGACTCCTACTAATAATCATTATCTTGAGCTTTCCAGTCTTTTCTTTTCCACCAACTGGTTCGGGGATTATAATTTTCAATCCTATCTTCTTGACGCCCGAAAATATTTTGACTTTGACACTCAGGGAAAAAGCGTGCTCGCATTTCAGGGACGTTTTGAACACACCGCGGGAGAAGTTCCCTTTAGAGACCTTTCTCTTCTCGGAGGCAGTAAGATCATGCGCGGCTATCTTGAGGGCAGGTACAGGGACAAAACTGCGGTACAGGCCCAAACTGAATTCCGGCGCATCCTCATCGGGCGTTTTGGAGTGGTAGCTTTTGGTGCATTGGGCGTTGTTGGCTCCGGGTTTGATGAGCTGCATTCTGATCACATCAAATGGACGGCCGGCGGCGGATTGCGCTACAACATCAACAAGGCCAATCCTACTTATATAAGGATCGACTACGGCGTGGGAGAGGATACGGGAGGTTTTTATGTTTCCCTGGGAGAGGCATTTTGAAGGTATAAGGTTTATTGAATATTGTATAAACTGAACAAAGAGGTTTGAAGATGGGAGGATTTGAGAATTTAAAGATGAAATGGAAGAAATTCCAAGTCATAAGCA
>CAYLZB010000099.1:2602-9084 GCA_964388165.1 uncultured Flavobacteriaceae bacterium
ATGGGAGGATTTGAGAATTTAAAGATGAAATGGAAGAAATTCCAAGTCATAAGCATTTACCCGCCATAGCTTTTTGCGAAGGAGGGCCAAATTCCAAGAAGGGTAAATTAGAGAATGGTGCATTGGGGATTAGTTGTTCTGCGAAAATCTGCGTGATCTGCGGGAAACCTTTTTCAATTAACAATGATCATTAACCAATGAACAGGATTTCTTTGCGCCCTTTGCGAGAAAATAATTTGGGAATTCCAGGTTACAAGCATTTACCCGCTCAAGCTTTAGCGGAGGTGGACCAAATTCCAAGTTGAGATTTGATGATGAGGGGATTTCAAAATTCAAAAAAGAAGAACATTTACCGGTTTCTTCTGCTGCTGTTAATTTCGGTGGGCATCACCTACTGGCTGGCTCCGGTTCTTTCTTTTCAGAAGAAAGCAGCCTCAATGAATACTTCTGAAAAATTCACTGCCTTTTTAGACAAAGAGATCCCCCGGTTAATGGAGGCGTATGATATTCCCGGAGTGGTGATCGGCTTGATCTCTGACGGAAAGCCGGTCTGGAAGAAAGCTTATGGTGCTGCCGATGTGGAGGAGGGTCGCAGCATGACCACAGAAACCTATTGCCGGATGGAATCCATCTCCAAATCTGTGACCGCCTGGGGAGTCATGAAACTGGTTGAAGAGGGGAAGATCCACCTCGATACCCCGGTGACAAAATATTTGAAGTCCTGGGAATTTCCCGAATCTCCTTTTAATGAAGAACTGGTCACTCCGCGGTTGCTGCTGAGTCAGAATGCCGGGATGCCGCTGGGAACCATTGGCGTGAGATATTCCCCCACAGCAGAAAAGCCTTCCCTGCGGGAGCTGCTTTCCCGGGATGCGGTACTGCAGGAGGAGCCGGGAAAAGAGTTTTCCTATTCCAACACCGGCTTTGTACTCCTGGAGCTATTGATCGAAGAGGTAACACAAAGAAGCTTTTCCGAATATATGGAACAGGAGATCCTGCTTCCGTTAGGGATGCAAAAGAGCAGTTTTGAATGGGATCCGGCTTTCGATCCGCCGGTTGCAAACGGATACGATAATTCGGGAGATCCCATCCCGGTATATGTCTATCCGGACAAAGCTGCGGGAGGTTTGTTCGCAACCCTGGATGATGTGATGAAATTTGTGACTGCGGGATTTCCTGGGGATCCTTCAGGAAGTAATATTCTTTCCGGGGAATCGATTCAAAGCATGTACACTCCCCGGGTGGAAATCTCCGGATTGTACGGAGTGGCCTTCGAATACTACGGATTAGGGCATTTTATCGATCAGCTGCCCGATGGAAAAAGAGCCATCTCCCACGGCGGACAGGGAACAGGCTGGATGACGCAATTCTATGCAGTGCCCGAAGATGGAAACGGCCTCGTGATCTTCGCCAACAGCCAGAGGAGCTGGCCTTTTTTTGCAGCTATCCTTAACGAGTGGGGCAGCTTTGAAGGATACGGGACTATTGGCATGGGAAAGTTGGTAATGGCTTCAAAAGCTATCTGGTCCTTTTTTGGGCTCTTTTTATTCTTGTGGTTGTGGAATGCCTGGCAAGTAGGGGAGGAACTGGGGTCTCAAAAAAGGCATTTTGCACCCTTCTCTCCGGAGAAGCGGTTGAGAAGAATTTTTTACCTGTTGATCTTCCTTGGACTTGCCGGACTGCTGCTGTACGCAGTGAGCGCAGATTATTTCGAACCGGCTTCTTTATTTCCGGTAGCTATGGAGTGGCTGGGATATCTCGGAATCTTATTCCTGCTCCTGCTGGGAATTTTGATCTTGTTTCCGCCAACACAAAAGAGGATGTGGAATGGGTAAACAGGTATTTTTTCAATAATCAATGATCAATTAGCAATAAACGGGATTGCTTCGTGCTCTTCATTTTTTTGACTTTGTGGGCTTAGTGTGAAAATAGTCGGGAGATTTTAGACGGTAGCCGGTAGACTTCAGAGGGGAGTTGAGATTTTCATCATCTTTTCTTTTTCTCAAAAGAAATCGCTCCCTGCCCGTCCGTCTGGACCGTAAGATCTAAAAAACTTCGTAGTACCTCATTAATACCAGCACCACTCCCACAAGATAAATAGAAGTAAAGATTTCCTTGTTATACTTCGCCAGCCATTCCGGTAAAAAGATGTCGAAATTTGCCTTTTCTGAATCTGAATATTTTCTGGCAATTACGGTAAGCGGGCAGAACATTCTAAAGATCAGCAGGACAAGTCCTTCTCCAATTACCAGACCTATAGCGATCCAGGTGAAGCGGGTGATGGCACCTGTGATTCCGGAGTAAAGGATGTAAAAAATTATCGCAACGAAGAAAACCCACACCAGGGTGTGCAGTAATTTGATCCTGAAAAGTTTTTGAGAAGCATCCATGATCCTTCCGATTCATATTACAATTTCTGAAGTTTCAGTAATTCCGGGAATGATATTGGTCATTTTGAGAGATGTAAAGATGGGATAGTAAAGGAAATTAAGTGATCAGTGAATTAGCTTTAAAGAGTTTCCTGCTTTTCTCTTTTCAGCAAATAGATAGTCGCAAAGACCGCAGCGATCAACAGGAAGTAATCCTGGTAGACCCCGAATTGTATGGCAGCCATGGTTCCTATAACTGCCCAAATGTTAGGGATGATCAATAAGTACTTCGGAAATTTTGGTCCTGTTAGTATCAAAAATCCGAAGGTGAGAATGGTAGTGGGGCAGGGGAGGCCCAAGGAGATCGTTCTGGGCCAGGAGCCCTCCATCAGATAACTTATCACCGGGTAAATTAGCAACCCAAAGAGAATGAAGAAGTAGCCAACCATTTTTCCCGGCTTACTTTTATAAGTATAGCTCAACCTGTTCCTGAAGATCTCCCTTAAGAAGAAAGCTCCCTGCAGGATAAATAGAATTCCGAAGCCATAAGCAGCTACATTGATCCGGGTAAAGAAGCTGAAGTGATAAACAAATCCTATCCAGAACCAGAGAAAAGCAAGAAACCCTGTGATGAAGGTGTCGGATTTCTTCTTTTTGCGGTGTAAAAAGACAATGGCTATAATTCCCAGGCCAATAAATAAGAATTGAGCAGGAAAAACTGAAGTATTATAGCGCTCAAAGACTTCAAAGAATTGTTCGGTAGTAAAGGGAGTTTTCATGAGGCATACTTTACTTCAATGACATCCTTTAATAAAAATACCATTTTTGGATCCCGGTTTAGTTACCAGGATCAAAAATGCTCTAAGAGCTCCGGAACGTGGAAGGCTAAAGCTCATCCAACGGCGGAACTTTTAATTCTTCCACATCCCAACCCGCTCTTTTCGCTCCTGCCCTGTAGGCAGCTTCAAGAAAGCTGAGCAGCTCAGTCCTGGGATCGGCCGAGGCTAAGAGCTCGTGGTACTTGAGGAGCGCCATGGGACTTCCGTTATTGTCTATCCAATCTGCCGAAGAGGGGACTAATTTCTCCTTATCCAGGCCTTCGGGCGCCGGAAAGGTGTAAGAGTAAAAGGCGGGTTCCGGAATGTTCTCATCACCGGCCCAAAATCCGAAGCTAATGCATTCATGGGAATATGCATCCTTGTCTGATATCCTTGCATCTTTTCCCATTGGCGGAGCCTTTTTACCCGAGAACCTGGTCACCGCCAGGTCCATAGAATGCCAGTACAAGTGCACCGGACAAGTTTTGCCGTAAAATCTCCCGCTAAACTCCTTAAAAACATCATCTGCCCACAGCAGGATCTGCCACAGATCATGAGTAAAGCTCTCGTCATAATGGTGGTATTCGGTTAATTCCTTAAAATGCTTGTCTATCTTAAGATCAAAAGGTTTGTCCAGAATGGCAACTGCTATCCCAAAATTATCCAGGATCTTCATGAGTTGGTTATAAAATTCTGCCACCGTGAGTCCTTCATGCAGCGGAAAATTTTCATGCTCTCCTTTGCTGCTGCTCACTTCCAGGCGATGCTGTAGCAAATTTATAGTAATGCTAAATCTCTGCATTCCGGCTTCATAGGAAATTGGCCCTGTGGTGAGTCCACGGGTATCAACATATTGGGTAGTATACCACCAGTGATTCTTTCTGGGGGTCATTTTCAGACGTATCTTTCCCAGGATCTGCAGGAAGAGGTGCAGTGTCATTTTCTTTTGCTCGTTTCCCCTGTAACTCAGAGTCGGCAACTTTAGCTGATCATTCATAGGTCTTATCCTGGGGAAGTCTGTCTAAAATTCAGTTCAGTGTACTCTTCTGCCAAAGAACTATGTTTTCATAGAGGCTTCAGAAGAGACATACTAAGATAATCTATTCAGATCAATTATTTGAGATTCAATTGTTTGTACTCAATACTGTCGCTGACGAAGACTTCTCAAAAAGGCCTTTTTTGAAAGGTTTATCCTGCCCTGCTTCGGGTCGAATAGGAGCCGATCTCTTTCCTGCTGACCAGTATCATATTTTATCCTGAACACCTGTCTTTATTTTGCAAAGTAATTCAGTTTAATAAAAAATTCCTCTCATGGGAAAAGTTAAGAACAGGTGGCTTATTGCCGCATCTGCTGTAGGTATTCATATTTCTATTGGTTCCGTCTATGCATGGAGCGTTTACACCAAACCTTTAATTCAAAAATTCGGATGGGAACTGGCCGATACTCAGTTCACTTTTAGTCTTGCAATTTTCTTTCTCGGGATCTCTGCAGCCTTTTTAGGACACTATCTTGAGAAAAAAGGCCCCCGGAAATCGGGATTGCTGGCTGCGATCTTTTTCGGAATTGGGATCGCCGGTTCGGGTCTGGCCATATACCTGGAATCCATTTACCTGCTCTACCTGTTCTATGGGGTCTTTGGAGGTATAGGTCTGGGTCTCGGCTACATCACCCCTGTTTCAACTCTCGTAAAATGGTTTCCCGATAAACGTGGACTTGCTACCGGTCTGGCTATCATGGGCTTTGGTTTTGCAGCCCTAATAAGTAGTCCGGTGATGGTCTACCTCATAGAAGCCGTTGGTATCGCTAATACTTTCTTCATCATGGGAAGCATTTATTTTGTGGTCATATTCTTTTCGTCCCTGTACCTTTCGCCACCTCCAAAAGAATGGGTTCCAGAAGGTTTCAATGCCTCAGAAACTACAGGTAAGAAAAAAGTGAAGGAAGACCTTTCACAGCTAACTGCCAACGAGGCTGTTAAAACAAAACGCTTCTGGTATCTGTGGCTCATGCTTTTCATCAATATTTCCTGCGGGATCGCAATTATCTCGGTTGCTTCTCCCATGGCACAGGAGTATGCAGGGATGACAGTTGTGGCAGCAGCAACCATGGTAGGGATCATGGGGTTATTCAATGGGGTCGGCCGCATTGGATGGGCGAGTTTTTCAGATTATATAGGGAGGCCGGCCATGTACACCATCTTTTTCGCCATACAGGTAGTGGCTTTCTTCCTGCTACCTACTGTTACCAATGCTCTGATATTCCAGGGGCTCATATTTTTGATCCTGTCCTGTTACGGAGGAGGTTTTGCAACCATTCCCGCATATATCGGTGATATGTTCGGAACTAAACAGTTGGGGGCCATCCATGGTTATATTTTGACTGCCTGGGCGGCAGCGGGTATGGCAGGTCCATTGTTTGCTGCCTGGACCAGAACAATATCTGATAACTACAATGTCACGCTTTACTTTTTCGCAGGTCTACTTGTAGTTGCCCTTATCTTTTCCCTGTTGATCCGTCTGGATATAAAAAGGCTAAGGAATTTAAGAGCAGAACAGATCACTACACCCAAAGAAGTTACTCCCATACTGGAGACCGTGGAGAGCTGATTATTTTTGCTAAAGTTTACTTCTAAGATGGAGCGGGAAACCGCTCCATTTTTTTATTCTTTTTCGGGAGATCTTGCAGGATTTGGTCTAGTTCTTTGAAAATGAATTAAAAGCAAATACTTATCAACTAAAACGATTGAAGTTTTCGCAAAGGTTTTAGCTGCGATCAATCCTGATATTTGTCATATTTACAGGGGGTATTGGTTCAGAACTTTGCAGCATAATTAAGAATCAAGAGGAAGATTTTAAGCTAAACAAAACCTCTTCAGAAAACTAAAAATCATGCTAAAGCTATCTCAGGAAGTACTTGAGTTCCGAGAAGGAACCTGGAACAGGAAGATCGATGTTAGGGATTTCGTTATCCAAAATGTTACTCCATACTACGGTGATGATGCATTTCTTACCGGTGCCACAGAAAGAACAAAAGAATTGTGGCAAATCTGTCTTTTGGCTATGAAGGAGGAGAGAGAAAGGAATGGTTGCAGGGCTATAGATACCGAAGCTATTTCCAGTATTACCAGCCATGGTCCCGGATACATCAATAAAGATCTTGAGGTGATCGTTGGTCTACAGACCGATGAGCTTTTAAAAAGAGCCATGAAGCCCTTTGGAGGAATTCGTGTCGTGGAAGGCGCAGTGGCCGAAAAAGGTCAGCAGGTAACGCAGCGTGTTAAGGATGTCTTTTCTT
>CAYLZB010000100.1:0-9001 GCA_964388165.1 uncultured Flavobacteriaceae bacterium
AAAGAAAAAAAACGAACTAAAAAACTTGCATTTTTGGCAGGTCAGAATGGTTATAGTCTTGATGAGACAGAAAATGTGCAGGGTCTCTCCCTGGCTCTTGACAGGTCGGCCAAAAAATTTATCCTCCTGCGTTCGGGTGAAGAAGCCAAGTTGCAGGTCATTGACCTTGACAGCCTTACCAGGATTGATCTTATTAAGGTTGATGAAGACGGTCATAGCACCACTTCCTTAGATGAAATACGAGAGATAGCCCTCCTGGTCAAAAGCAAAGATAATTCAGATAAAAAGCTGATCTTTTATGCCGAAGAAGAAGATCCGGTAACTCAAAAATCGGAGAGGTTGGACAAGGCAATAAAGTGGCAAAAAGAACTTCAGAAATATTCTCATAAATAATCTCTCAAAATTTTGAATTGAAAGAACAGGAGCCAAAAACTCCTGTTCTTTCATTTTAGAGCTTCTGCAGCCCCTATTGTCATTGACATTAATTAGAATTCTCTCACTTCGTTCCCGGTGAAAACGGCTGCTGATCCTCCCCCGAACTCCCAGTAAAACAGCGGGGTTTAAGAATGTTTTAGGTTGCCTTTAATATAATTTCACAGCCTCCTCATGTACCTTTGAAAATGAGCGGCGAGGTAAACTCAGCCGTTTTTTTTCCGCAGGTTTACTCCATACCCCCTACGGTTGTCCTGCCGGAAAAATTCGCCGGAAGTTGCTTCCATCTCGAAATTATAAATCTCAACTCTATGAAAGAACATGCTTTTTCTAAAATAGCCCTTGTAACGGGTGGTAGTAGTGGAATAGGAAAGGCAATATCCGAAAAGTTGAACAGGGAAGGGATAAAGGTGATAGTAGGTGATATTACTGAAGCCGGAAAAAGAGATTCCAAAATCGAATTCAGATCCTGCGACATTTCAAAAGCCGAAGATGTGGATGATCTCTATGCCTGGACTACAGAGAACTTTGGACATCCTGATTATCTTATCCTAAATGCAGGCAAGGGAATTCAGGAAAAGCTAACGGAAGGCGATCCTGAGAAATGGAAAAAAGTACTTGACACCAATGTTCTGGGTGCTTTGAGATGCATAAGGGCTTTTACGCCAAACATGGTCTCTCAAAAAAGCGGAAATGTGGTGTTCATTTCATCAGTTTCTGCCAATCAACCTCACCCCTACGGGGGAATCTATGCAGCCTCAAAAACTGCACTGGAGGTGATCGCCGAGACCTTAAGACTTGAAACGCTTCCACATATCAATGTTACGGTGGTAAGCCCCGGAATTGTGGATACTGAATTTTTCAAGCACCAGATCTCGGGAAACAACACCATTGAGCAAATGGGAATGGGATCGATCGATCCCGAAGAGATAGCAGAAGATGTGTGGTATGCACTTAAGAAGAAAAAAGGAACAAGCATTAACAAGATCATAACCAGACCAACATTACAAAACTTCTAACCAACCAAAACCAAGAGAATGCAGAAGAAAATACTGATAACCGGAGGAGCAGGATTCATAGGGTCGCATCTTGCAGATGAGCTTTTGAACAAGGGATATCAAGTTAGGGCTTTGGATAACCTGTCTGAACAGGTACATGGAAAAAATGCCTCCCGACCCGAATACCTCAACCCAAATGTAGAGCTGCAAATAGGCGATGTGCGTGACAAAGCGGCGGTAGAAAAAGCTTTGGATGGCGTTGACGCCGTAATTCACCTTGCCGCCATGGTGGGTGTAGGACAAAGCATGTACCAAATAAAAGATTATACAGATGTGAATAATGTGGGAACTGCAGTCCTCATGGAAGCTTTGATGGACAAGCCGGTGGAAAAACTGGTTACTGCTTCCAGTATGAGCATCTATGGTGAAGGTCTTTATCTGGATGAGTCGGGCGAAAAAAGGATGGATTGTGATAGAAAACTTTCCGATCTAAAAAAAGGTCAATGGGAAATGTATGACGGCAATGGGAAAGAGCTGGAACCGGTTCCAACGCCCGAGACAAAAATCCCGAATCTGTCTTCAGTTTACGCCCTCTCGAAATACGATCAGGAACGACTTAGCCTCATCACAGGAAAAGCTTACAATATTCCCACAACAGCCTTGAGGTTCTTTAATGTTTACGGAACCCGGCAGGCACTCTCCAACCCCTACACCGGGGTGCTTGCGATCTTCGCTTCCCGATTGCTGAATAACAATCCCCCAATGATCTTCGAGGACGGAAAGCAAAAGCGGGATTTTATCCATGTAAAGGATGTGGCCCGGGCTATTCGTCTGGCCATGGAAAAACCTGAAGCCGAAGGCGAGGTTTTCAATATAGGCAGCGGAAATAAGTACAGCATCCTGGAAATAGCCGATAAGCTTGCTGAAGTTATGGGCAAGAAAAACATAAAGGCAGAAGTGACAGGTAAATATAGGGTTGGGGATATAAGACACTGCTTTGCCGACACTACCAAAACCCGTGAGAAATTAGGTTTTGAACCTCAAGTCAAGTTCGAAGATGGACTATTCGAACTGGCCGAATGGCTCAAGACCCAAATAGCCACAGACAATGTTGGAAAAGCCAGCAACGAATTGTCTTCCAGAGGTCTAACCGTATAAAAGAACAGCTATGAAAGTAAAGAAGAATATGGAACACACTACTCCTGCACTTGGAATACTTGAATGGTTTAGACCGGGTGAATACGAGGAGGTAAAAGCAGCTATTGAAGACTTTAAAAAATTAGGAATTAGACACCTGCGAACAGGGATTTCGTGGGCCGACTGGTATGTGGAAGGTACAGCAGAATGGTACGACTGGCTTTTTGCAGAACTTGCTCCACATGTAGAGATCCTCCCTTGTTTCCTTTATACTCCACCATCTATTGGAGAAATGCCGAAGACCTCGGCCCCACCTAAAGATCTAAAAGCCTATGCCGATTTTATTGACACTATGATCACCCGTTACGGAGATTATTTTGAATGGGTGGAACTATGGAATGAGCCGAACAATAAAGTCGAATACGATTTTACACTGGATTATTCCTGGAACAAATTCTCAACCATGATAGGCATGGCAGCCCATTGGGCTCAAAAAAGGGGAAAAAAGACCTTGTTAGGAGGAATGAGCCCCATCGATCCCAACTGGATGCAGATGATGATCGAGCAAAAGGTTCTTGATCATATAGATGCCGTTGGAATTCACGGTTTTCCACATGTATTCGATCAACAGTGGAAAGGCTGGGAAGTAAACATTGAAAGCATCAGGGAGGTGATGGAGAAGTTTGGTTACAACAAGGAGATCTGGATCTCTGAAGTTGGTTTCTCCACCTGGCAAAACGATGAGGTAAAGCAATTTCAGGAATTCAAAAATGTACTGAACGCGAATGCCGACAGGATCTACTGGTATTCACTGAAAGACCTGGATCCAAAAAATTCAACCGTTGGAGGTTTCCATCTTGATGAAAGGGAATATTATTTCGGCCTCAAAAAAACTGATGGCACAAAAAAACTCCTCTACAAGCTTCTGGAAAAGAACGGGGTGGAAAAGATCCGGCAACAGGATTATATTCAGAAGCAATACAGGATCAAAGAGGAAGAGAAGTATACTTTAATAACCGGAGGTGCCGGCTTTATCGGAACGAATCTCGCGTCTAGATTTCTTTCGGAAGGAAAGAGAGTAATGATCTACGACAGCCTCTTTAGAGATGGGGTTGAAGAAAATCTACAATGGCTTCAGAAGGAGTACGGGGATAAGCTTATCATTCAGATCTCAGACATTAATGAGACCAGGATACTGCAGGAGTGCGTGAACAATGCTTCCGAAGTATTTCACCTGTGCGCACAGGTTGCAGTGACCTCATCGGTTACCAATCCCGTGCATGATTTCCATGTGAACCTCAGCGGGACCTTCCACTTACTCGAGGCAATTAGGAAGAGCAAACATCAGCCGCCATTGATCTTTACTTCTACGAACAAAGTTTATGGCAATCTTCAGGATGTGAAGATGGTGGAAAATGAGACCAGATTCTATCCTGCCGATGCCAAAGTGAAACAGTTTGGGATCAATGAGAAAATTCCGCTTGACTTCCACAGCCCTTATGGCTGCTCCAAAGGTGCCGCAGATCAATATATCCTTGATTATTCCAGGACCTATGGTTTAAAGACCGCAGTCTTCAGAATGAGCTGTATCTATGGTCCGCACCAGTTTGGAACCGAAGATCAGGGTTGGGTAGCACATTTCCTCATCAGTGCTCTGGAAGACGAACCAATAACTATTTACGGAAATGGAAAACAGGTAAGGGATATCCTTTTTGTTGAAGATCTCATCGACGCCTTTATGCTGGCCCACAAAAATATCGACAAACTCGCAGGAGAAGTATTTAACATTGGCGGAGGTCCTAAGAATACAGTAAGCCTTCTGGAGATTCTGGATATCATAAAGGAAAAAGCAGGGAAAGAAATGAATGTGAGCTTTGAGGACTGGCGTACCGGAGACCAGTACTACTACGTCTCTAACACCAACAAATTCAAAGAAGCAACAGGTTGGCAACCAAAATACGAGGTAGATAAGGGAGTAGAACACCTGCTCAAATGGCTCTGCGAAAACAGAAATATTGAATTACCCGCAAATTTAAAATCCATTAAAGAGATCGCAATATGATGTCAAACCAGGCAGTGCAGGAGAAGTCTCCTGTTTCAGAAAAGGCTACGGGTACAAAAGCAGCAATTTTAAAAGCTCCACAAAAAGTAACTGTGGAAGAAATCGATCTACCCGAACCCGGAAAGGGTGAGGTTAGAATTCGACTCGAAGGATCGGGCGTTTGTGCATCCAATATTCCGGTGTGGGAAGGCCGTGACTGGTTCAATTATCCTGTTACACCCGGGGAGCCGGGACACGAAGGTTGGGGGGTGATCGATAAGCTCGGAAAAGATGTTTCGAACTGGACAGTAGGCGACAGAGTTACCGCGCTTAGCTTTAAAGCCTATGCAACTCATGACATTGCGAAAGAGGATGCTGTTGTGAAGCTTCCGGATTCCTTTCGAGGAAAGCCTTTCCCCGGTGAACCTTTGGGCTGTGCCATGAACATTTTTAATCGCAGTGATATCCAAAAAGGGCAAAAAGTAGCCATTGTAGGCAGCGGATTTTTAGGTACGCTCCTCGTACAGCTTGCAAAATCTGCAGGTGCCGAAGTTATCGCAGTCTCACGACGGGAGTTTTCCCTGGAAGCTGCTAAAAAAGCAGGAGCCGACCATCTGGTCCAGATGGATGATCATTACAAGATCATTGAAAAAGTAAAAGAATTGACCAACGGGAATTTCTGTGAACGGGTAATAGAGTGCACCGGAAAAGAATGGCCGCTCAACCTCTCCATTGAACTTACTGCAGAACGGGGAAAACTTATTGTTGCCGGTTTTCACCAGGATGGGATGCGCAGCGTCAATGTACAGATGTTGAACTGGAGAGGAATAGATATGATAAGTGCCCATGAGAGAGATCCGCAGCAATATATTAGAGGGATCAAGGCAGCTATAGAGGCGGTGGAACAGGGGAAAATGGATCCTTACCCACTCTTTACCCACACATTTTCCTTGAATGAAATGGAAGAGGCATATCAACATCTCACCGAAAGACCCGACGGATTCATTAAAGCATTAATTATCAACTAACAATGATCGCTACACAACCCACCAAAAAAGAACTTTCACTTGGTTTTCTGGGAGTAGGCTGGATAGGCCGAAACCGCATGGAAGCCATACTCAATCACACCACCGCTAAAGCGGCTGCGATCACCGAACCTAATTCTGAAAATTCAGATGAAGCATTAAAGAGTGCCAAAAATGCCATTTTAAAGACCTCTCCTGAAGAACTTTTTGCTGAAAAAGATCTTGACGGGATCGTCATCGCAACGCCCAGTGCCATGCACGCACAGCAAAGCATGGAAGCTCTTAAAAGTGGAAAAGCAGTCTTTTGCCAAAAACCATTAGGTCGCACAGCCGAAGAGGTAAAGCAGGTGGTAACAGCTTCGAGGGAAGCAAATAAATTGCTTGCGGTAGATCTTTCCTATCGTTACACCAAGGCATTTAAGGCCGTGTATGACACCATTCAAAAAGGTGAAATTGGTGAGGTCTTTGCCGTAGATCTCACTTTCCATAATGCATATGGGCCCGATAAGGAGTGGTTCTATGACATCAAAAGATCCGGTGGCGGTTGCGTGATGGACCTGGGTATTCACCTTGTAGATCTTGCCTTGTGGAGCCTCGATTTTCCAAAAATTTCAGACGTAAGAAGTCATTTGTATCACAAAGGCCAAAAGCTAACTTCTTTTGAGGAGCACGTTGAGGATTTTGCCAGCGTTTCCCTCACTTCAGAAAAACAGCAGGTGATCAACCTCGAATGTTCCTGGCATGTTTCTGCCGGGAAAGACGCAATCATAGAAGCCACTTTTTACGGCACCAAAGGAGGCGCTTCCTTTAAAAACATCGACGGCTCCTTCTATGATTTTAAAGCTGAAAAATACCACGGTACTCAAACAGAAACCCTTGTAGAGCCACCCGATGAATGGAGTGGCCGGGCCGGAGTGGTTTGGGTAGAAAACCTCTTAAAGAACGACGGATTTGATGAAAGATCTGCCACCGAATTTATAAAAACAGCCGAAGTAATAGACCGCATTTATGGAAGATAAAAAGACAAAGGTTTTAATGACTACCGATACGGTAGGCGGAGTTTGGGTATATTCCCTTGAGCTCTGCAGGGCCCTCGCACAGTATGATGTGCAGGTGCATTTGGTGGCTTTGGGTGCCTGGCCTTCCCCGGCACAACAAGTAGAGGCCGAAAACATTTCCAATGTCACCTTTTACAAAAGTGACTATAAACTGGAATGGATGGAAAATCCCTGGGAAGATGTCGAGCGGTCGCGAAAATGGATCAACTGCATTTACCAGACTGTGCAGCCCGATGTGGTCCATTTAAATAACTACGCTCATGTTGAGGAAGGTTGGACAGCACCTGTGGTAACAGTTTTCCATTCCTGTGTTCAAACCTGGTGGCAGGCTGTAAAAGGAATCAATGCCCCACACGAATGGGACAGGTACAGTAAGATCGTAAGGGAATCTCTTGAAGAGTCTACAGTTGTGGTGGCTCCAACCGGAGCCATTTTGAAGAAGGCGAGAGACATGCATCATTTTACTTCAGAATCGAAGGTTATCCACAATGGAAGGAAAGTGCCTTCTCAAGATCACAAACCCAAAGAACAATTCATCCTTTGCATGGGAAGAATGTGGGATGAAGCCAAGAATCTGCCTTTGCTTTCCAAAATTGCCGAACGTCTTCCATGGCCGGTATATGTTGCCGGTGAAGCTATAAACCCCAATACAGGTATCAAGTGCAGGTTCAAGAACATAAAGTTCCTGGGGAAATTGTCTTCTGAAGAAGTGCAGGACTGGATGCAGCGGGCAAGCATTTTCGTTAGTCCAACCCGTTATGAACCTTTTGGACTTGCTATCCTTGAAGCTGCCGGGAATGGATGCGCCCTTGTTTTAAGCAATCTCGACACCTTACAGGAGCTGTGGCATGATACAGCCCTCTTCTTTGATCCCGAAGACGAGGCCGAAGCCGAAAAGACCATAATACGTCTCCTGGAAAGTCCCAATTTCCTGCAAGAGCTATCAGAAAAAGCCAGGGAAAGGGCAAAAGAATATTCAGCAGAAAAAATGGGAGCCGGCTATAACAGCCTCTACCATGAAATTCTGGAGAAAGAAAAAAAGTTGATAAGTATATGAAAATAGTGATGTTTTATCATTCCCTCTACTCCGACTGGAATCATGGGAATGCACATTTTTTACGAGGGATCGTAAAAGAACTTCAAAAGCGCGGGCATGATGTGGACGTCTATGAACCCGAAGGCGGCTGGAGCCTTCAAAATCTGCTCAAAGACCACGGTGCTGAGCAGCTGGATGAATTCCGGCAGTATTATCCTTCGCTTAATCCGCAGTTCTTGAATCCGGAAAAGAAACTGAACTACCAAAATATACTTGGCAAGGCAGATCTGGTGATCGTTCACGAGTGGAACGAACCCGATCTTATAGCTGACATTGGCCTGCAAAAGGAAAAATTCGGTTTTAAATTACTATTTCACGATACCCATCACAGGGCAGTTTCGGCTGAAAAAGAGATGAAAAAATTTGATTTCACTCACTTTGATGGCGCACTCGTTTTTGGTGAAGTAATAAAAAAGATATATCAGGAAAAGAAATGGGTAGAAAAGGTATGGACATGGCACGAAGCTGCCGATGCCGAATTCTTCAGCCCTAACCGCGATGAGGAGAAGGAAGGGGATCTGGTGTGGATAGGCAACTGGGGTGATGGCGAAAGAACCGAGGAACTTATGGAGTTTCTCATTGAGCCCATTAAAGAATTAAAACTCAAGGCAAAGGTCTACGGCGTGCGCTATCCGGAAAAAGCGAAAAAAGCTTTGGCAGAAGCGGGGATAGAATATGGAGGCTATCTCCCAAACTACAAAGTGCCAGAAGTTTTTTCAAAATATAAAGTTACAGTGCATGTGCCGCGAAGGCCTTATGTTCAAATGTTGCCGGGGATCCCTACTATCCGGCCGTTTGAAGCATTAAGTTGTGGTATTCCCTTGATCTGCAGCCCATGGAATGATGCAGAAAACCTCTTCACTCCCGGGGAGGATTACCTCGTCGCTAAAGACGGAAATGATATGGGATACAAACTGGCAGAAGTATTGAAAAGTCCGCACCTGGCGAAAAGTCTCTCCGACAACGGACGAAGAACCATTCTTGACCGTCATACCTGTGCTCATAGAGTAGATCTCCTGGAAAACATCCTTCAGGAACTTGGTTTTAGGGAAGAGAAGATCTATCCAATCCACCACAAAACTATGGAAGCATGAAAAGAAACCTGAAAATTGCCTTTTTTGGATCCAGTATAGTATCGGCCTATTGGAACGGAGCAGCGACCTACTATCGGGGGATCGTCAAGGCCCTTCATAAAATGGGGCATAAAGTGACGT
>CAYLZB010000101.1:0-8876 GCA_964388165.1 uncultured Flavobacteriaceae bacterium
AAAAATGCTGTTTTATAAGCGGCAATACCCGCGGTAACGCCGAGAAGTATCTTTTTGCCGCTTAATACAGACATATTGGTTTATTCTTCGCTTTTAGTATTGCGATGGTAGATTTTATCATCCAGCCATTCCTGAACTGCTAAAGCGTGTGGCTTTGGCAATTTTTCATAGAACTTGGAAACTTCTATCTGCTCTTTGTTTTCAAAGATCTCATCAAGGCTGTCATTGTAAGTAGCGAATTCGTCCAGTTTTTCAAGAAGTTCTTTCTTGATCTCTGAATTTATTTGCGTAGCCCTTTTAGAGATAATTGAGATCGCCTCATAAATGTTGTTGGTAGAAGAATCGATCTTGTTCTTATCAAGAGTCGTAGTGTTTACCGGAGCATCTGTCTTCTTTAGATCTATCATTTTCTCGTCTCAGATTTATAATTGTTGTTCTTTTGTTTCAATATCTTTTAATGCGGTATTTGCCAAGGCAATAAACTCCCCATTAGGGTAGTACCGCTGGTAATCTTCATAATATTCTTTTGCTCTCGCTAATCTTTCAGGCATCGCATACTCGTAACTGTTGATCGCATACAAATAAGCCGATTCAAACCTGTAGTACATAGCCTTTTCCCTGAAAGGTGAACCGGGATATTCAGAAATGAAGTTATCGAAGGCAGTCATAGCCGCGATATAACTTTCGGTGTGATGATACTGCTTTGCAATTTCATACGCCTTTCTCTCAAGCTTCACCCTAAGCTCGGTCACTAGCTCGTTAGCTTCATCCATTTTCTCGCTTTCGGGAAAACGGTTGATAAATGCCTGCAGCTTACTTATTCCTTTTTGAGTCTCGGTTTGATCAAGATTATACGGCGGAGAAAGGAAATAATAACTCTTTGCGCCTTTAAATGCTGCTTCCTCCACTTTTTCACTCTCGGGATAAGTTTCTACAAATCGTTCGAACTGGTAGCCCGCAAGAAAATAGTCATTTAGCTCATAGTAGGTGTCTGCATAAAGAAACATCAATTTTTGACCCTGAGGCTTACCTCTGAATTCCGGCACAAGCTGCTCAAAAATCCTTAGAGCTTTTCTGAATTTTCTCCTGCTATTACCTTCGCCTGCTTTGGCTTCGTTATAGAGATTCTCTGCAGTTGTATATTTTAGACTGGTATCTTTACTTTTTAAAACTTTCTGGTACTCCCCACAAGAGGTTAAAAGTAAAGCTACACTTAAAAAAAAGATGATTTTCTTCATTCTGAATTTTAACATCTGGCAAAAATACTCTTTTCTGCCTTATTATAAAAACTTTAGTTTCAGCTGCATTTCAGCTGAAAATGCAGGTAAAATCTAGACCGGTTGCTAGAAATTATCAATAAAAGCTTCGATCTTCTGAGTCAGATTTTCGGTTGAAGGAACCAACGGTAAACGAAGGTTGTTCTTCACGATATCCTTCTTTTTAAGAAGTGCTTTTATTCCCACAGGGTTTCCTTCAGCAAAAATGAGGTCTATTGAAGGAGCAACTTTGTAGTGCAGCTTATAGGCTTCATCAACCTTTCTTTCCAGGCCTAATTTCACCATTTTAGAGAACTCGGCAGGAAGACCCTGCGCAATTACTGAAATAACCCCGTGCCCACCGGCAAGGACCATAGGCAAAGTGATCATATCATCTCCTGAAATGACCAGGAAGTCATTTGGCACTGCATCGATAACTTTCATCGCCTGCACCATATCACCTGCAGCTTCTTTTATTCCTATGATATTGTCTACCTGTGACAACCTCTTCACAGTTTCAGGAAGCATGTTTGAACCTGTTCTTCCCGGAACATTGTACATGATAATTGGCTTTGGAGAAGCAGCCGCAACTGCTTTATAATGTTGGAAGATCCCTTCCTGTGAAGGCTTGTTGTAATAAGGAGATACAGAAAGCACAGCGTCAAAAGCAGAAAGATCGGTATTTTTCACCTCATCACAGACCTTTGCAGTATTGTTCCCTCCAATTCCCAATACCAATGGAATACGGTTATTGTTCTCGGTAACTACTGTCTCGATAACCAACTCTTTTTCCTGACCGGTAAGAGTGGCACTCTCACCGGTAGTTCCCAGCACCACCATATAATCGATCCCATTTTCTATCTGGAAATTGACCAGCTTCTTTAGAGCTTCTACATCTACAGAAAGATCATCTTTAAAAGGTGTGATAAGGGCTACCCCGGTTCCAACAAATTTGTTCATGTAACTGTTGTGTTTAATATTGGTAAATATTTTTTTAATTCTGTGGTGAAAATTTTTGGCTCTGAAAGCTCTGCGAAAATATTCAGGTCAAAAATGCCATTTCTATCCATTTTTTTTCTCCCGACCTTCAGTTTTGCACGGCTTACTTCAACGAGAAAATCGGCCATTTTATTATTTTCAGCAGTGAAAGATATCAGAACATCGAAGGAAGCATTTAAAAAAGCTGAAGCCTCTTCAGAAATTCTTCCATTCCAGTTTACATCCTTCACTGAAACAGAAGGGTATTCAAAAATGTCATTTTTAGCACCTTTCTTTCTGCAAATGAGTATTTGGATATCCTCATCAGTAAAATTCAGATCTTCCTTCAGCTTTAAAAAAGGATCCAGGAGATCACCCTCTTCAGCTTCAAGGATAATCCCCATTTTCTGCAACCTGCCTTCAGCAGCAGCTTGAGAGGAAAGACCCAGAAGTTTCCTTCTTGCAAGAGCAATCTTAATATCCGCAATTTTCACCGGGCAAAATTAGGAATTAATGTATTACCGCAAGCAGGAAATTGGGCTAATCTCACTAGACAAGGTGGAGAAGCCGAAGTTTTTTTTCGGGGGTAATAAAAAATAGAAAAACCAGCTTCAAAGCAGCAAATTTTATAAGAGACCCCACGATTTCTACACTTAGGTCTCTAAAATAAAATACTTCCATATCCCTCAACACATCCGAAAAAATAAAGGATAGGGTAAGACAAATAAAGAACACCGACTTTTTGGAAAAAGAATTAAGGTAAAAGACCAGGGCTGCAATGGCAATAAAAAGAATATTCAGATAGTAAATAATGTAAAAGGAGAAGACGAGATTGCTCCCCACACTTCTTTCGATCTCGATCACATGTACCCACAAGAGGTACACATAAACAGCTATGACAGCTATGAAATAGAGGTTCGTAAACCTGTTCCCTTTTTCATATTCGGTATGCTTAATGGCTTCGCGGGCAAGAAAGACATATCCTACCAGCCAAAGGCCCAGCTTGATCTCCTCGAAGTACCAAACTCTCTCGAAATAGGAAATGATCGTGGCGGCCAGAGCCATTCCCAGAAACATCAAAAAATTAAAATTCCTGAATGGGATCTTCTTTAAATAATAAAGGATCAAGGGCAGAAAAAAAAGAACTTCACCTGTCTTTCGAAGCAGAAAGTCTTCTTTGATAATTCCAATAACATTCACAAGCATTGCTGTGATAGTAAAGGAAGCAAGAATCACCTTCTGTTTCATGGAGTTAGAAATTACCGGCAATATAAAAATTTTATGATTATAAAACCGAAATGCTAAAAATTTTAAGAAACTTCGGAAAGAGTATTCTTAAAAAGTATTCTTTAGGAAATTCTAAAATCCGGGTAGGTAAGAACTTTTTCTTCTGTGCAGGGCATGCTCCACCATAGCATAGAAGGCGATCACGTGAAAGAATGGATAGAAAATATTTACGCTAATGTCGGAGATCACATACAACCTGAAGAACAGGGAAAACTCTGAAACCAATAAAGAGGCTGAAGCTAACATGAGCCATAAAGAGGCGTAGTGAGACTTCAGCAGGTACTGGGTAAAGGTTATTGCCAGTAACAAAGTGAGCACCAGAAGATAAATGTAGGTAAGGGTTTTATAGGAAGGTATCACCTGCGGAACAAGTTCGGCAATTGTGTAGAACAAAAATCCCAGAAAGCCATACATGATGATAAGTGAAAAGATTTCTACAGGATGGGCCTTGGCTCTTTGGAAACTCGTTAGAGCATATATATAAAGGATAATGATTCCACCTCCAAAAAACAGCAATATGAGTCCGGCATTATTACTAAACCCCTGCAACATAAAAAGATCTCTAATATAAAAGAATAAAAGGGCGATCACCATAGGTAAAAACCATTTCTTAGCTTTATACCGGTAGTATAGAATGAGAACAGGAATGAGAAGAACTGTGGAAACAAGCTCTACTGTGTTCAAATGAAAGATGGAGCCTACAATAAAAAGTATTCCAAGAAGTATGAAAAGCGACAAAACTTTTTGACTTGTCTTCAATTGGCTATGATTAGGATTCTGAATATATTCTCCTCATTTTCGCCGGAAAAATAAAACAATTTTCTGTTAAGATCACATATTGGCAAGAAAAAGTAGGAAAATTCGTCAATCTTTTAAAGACAAAAAGCTTTTATCTCATCATAAAATAAAACTTTAGTTTTGTCTTCTACCTGTTTGAAATATGAAAAATCTCCTTTTAGTTCTATTAGTGGTCTTTAGTTCCTGCAAATTCAGGAGCGATTATACCCCCACCCGTATTGAAGGCAAGCAACTCGAAATAACCCCCGGCATAGAACCAAATGATTCTCTGGAAGCTTTTATTGCTCCCTACAAGAATCGAATAGACCGGGAAATGGATCAAGTACTTGCTTTTGTTCCTTATGATCTTTCCAAAACCGATGGCGAACTGAATACGGCAATTGGCAATCTCATGGCCGATGCGCTAATGGAACGGTCAAATCCCGTGTTTAACAAAAGGACCGGAAAAGATATCGATATCGTACTTCTTAATTTTGGCGGAATAAGATCTTCTATTAGCAAAGGCGATATTACCACCAGGACTGCCTTCCAGGTAATGCCTTTTGAAAATGAGGTAGTAGTGGCAAAGCTTAAGGGAGAACAGGTTCGGGAGATGATCCATTATTTGATCGATTCGGGTAGTGCCCACCCGGTAGCAGGTATTGAGTTACTACTGGAAAAAGACAATAGTATATCAAAAGTTCTTATCCAGGGTGAACCCCTACAGGAGAACAGGAGCTATTTTGTAGCGACAAATGATTACCTCTTGCAGGGTGGCGATAACATGACCTTTTTTGCAGAGGCAGAAGAAGTCGTCTATCTGGATTATAAGATCAGAAATCTTTTAATTGATTACTTTGAGAGCAAGGACACGATTGCGCCCTTAAGAGATGAACGTTTTACCAGACTAAAATGATGAAGAGAAGATCCTTTATTAAGAAGACAGCAGCTGCAAGTGCACTGGCAGGAGCAGGTAGTATGGGACTCATGTCTTTTTCCTCTTACAGAGAACTTAAGCATATCACTATTCTGCACACCAATGATGTTCATAGCCATATAGAACCTTTTGAACCAGATCACGCTCAGTACCCGGGAATGGGAGGTGTGGCCCGCAGGTACACCCTTATCCGTCAGGTTAGGCAGGAAAATCCTCATACGCTATTGCTGGATGCAGGGGATATATTCCAGGGAACTCCCTATTTCAATTTTTACGGCGGGGAACTGGAGTTCAAATTGATGAGCAAGATGGGCTATGATGCTGCAACCATTGGAAACCACGATTTTGACAATGGGATAGATGGTCTCCTGGCTCAACTGCCACATGCGGAATTTCCATTTGTGAGTGCAAACTACAATTTTGACAACACAGTACTTCAGGAACGTGTAAAGCCTTACCAGGTCTTTATTAAGGACGGGATAAGAATTGGAGTGTTTGGCCTTGGAATTAAACTGGAAGGCTTGGTCACCAAACGACTATATAAGGAAACTGAATATCTGGATCCTGTAGAAATTGCCTCAGATACTGTCCGTACACTTAAGGAGACGGAAAAATGTGACCTCGTGATCTGTCTTTCCCACCTGGGCTATGAATACAGGAGTGACAAGATCAGTGATGTAAAGTTGGCAAAAGCCACAAAGGATATTGACCTTATCATCGGCGGACATACCCACACCTTCCTTCCGGAACCTGCTGTGGTTCTGAACAGTGAAGGCAAAAAAGTTTTGATTAACCAGGTAGGATGGGCCGGAGTCAACCTTGGAAGAATAGATTTTTACCTGGACGCTTCAGGAAAAAAAGATGCTTCCGGGGCCACGATCATTGTCTGATATTTTAGGAGAAATTTATATCCAACCACACTTACAGTCAAAGTCTTCGGCTGTGAATTCTGGAAGATTTGGCGTAATTTAGATAATTAATCTGCTTCTGTAGCTTTTTTACTCCCCCCGGTTAAAGGTTACCGACCACCTGCGGACAGATATGGGGAACTTTCGGTTATATTATCTTGTTACATTTCTTCTTTTAATTTTCATTCCTTCCGGAAAGGCATTTTCACAGGAGAAGGAAGTAGTGAGAATTGGAGTTTATAACAATTCCCCCAAGATCTTCATTGATGAAAATGGGGATCCCGGAGGTATCTTCATTGAAATCCTTAAAGAAATAGCAGAACGGGAAGACCTGGAAACCTCCTTTGTCTTCGCGGAATGGGCGGAGTTAATGGATATGCTTTCCCGTGAAGAAATTGATATTCTACCCGACTTTGCCTATTCTGAAGAAAGGGATTCCCTTTACAGGTTAAACACCGTTCCTGTTTTATCTTCCTGGCTGGAGGTCTTTAGCTTAAAGGACAAGAGTATCCACTCAGTTAAAGATCTAAATGGTAAAACCATTGGTGTTCTTGAGAGCTCAGTCCAGGAAACACTTTTAAAAGGTGCTTTACAGAAAGACTTTGCCATTGATTATGATCTAAGAACCTATAGAGATTATCCGGGTTCTGTAGCAGCCCTTAAGTCGGGAGAGATCGATCTACTTGTAGCTTCCAGATTCTTTTATTTTTCTGAATATTTTGATGAATCGATCGCCTCCACAGGCATCATTTTAAGACCTTCGGAACTCCATTTGGCATTCCCAAAAAATACAGACCCCGGCTTCATAAATCTCTTTGACCGGCAGCTCGCAAGGATGAAGAATGATCCAAATTCGGAATACTACATGATCCTGCAGACCCACCTGGATCCTGTAATGAATTCTCCAAGATCAAATCGTTTCCTGTGGTTACTGGCAGTACTTTTCATGGTCCTTCTTATCGTTCTAATATTTGCCTTCCTTCTCAAGTACCAGGTTGACCTCAAGACCCGCGCGCTCTGGAGACGCAACAGGCAACTTACCCGGGCAAAAGAAAAGGCTGAAGAAAACGAACGTTTAAAAACTATTTTTCTTCAAAACATGTCCCATGAAATTCGGACACCCATGAATGGGATCATAGGATTTTTAAGCTTATTAAAAGAACCCGATCTGGACCCTGCCTCTAGAGAAAAATATATTGACATCGTCAACAAAAGCGGGAAGCGTCTTCTTACCACAATAAATAACATCATCGAGATCTCAAAGATAGATACGAGACAGATCGAGGTCCGCCATACAACTGTGGATCTTAATGAAGTAATGAACTTTTATTACAATTTCTTTGTTCGGCAGGCAAAAGAAAAAGGTCTGGAACTGCGTCTCAACTGTGATCTACCTCCCGGAAACGAACACATAATGACAGATAAGTTCATTCTTGATAATATCCTCACCAACCTGATCAACAATGCTTTGAAATTCACCAATCAAGGTGTAGTGGAAATTGGGGTCGCACTCAGCGGTAAAATCCTGAGGTTTTACGTTAAGGACTCGGGAATAGGTATCCCGCCGGAGCGACAAAAAGCCATTTTTGAGAGGTTTGTACAGGCAAATTTGAACATGACCCGACCCCATGAAGGATCAGGGCTTGGACTCGCCATTGTCAAAGCTTATGTTCACATATTGAAAGGGAAGATCTGGCTGGAATCTGAGGAAGGTAAAGGGAGTACTTTCTATTTTGAGATCCCCTACATTCCTGCGGAAATGTCCCCGCCTGAAGAAGTAGAGCCATTGCCGGAGCAGTTCAAGGGGGAGCATTTAAAGATCCTTATTGCAGAAGATGACAATATTAGTTTTCTTTTTATTCAACAATTATTGAAACTTCCTGAAGTAGAAGTTCTTCGTGCTACAGATGGGCGGCAGGTGATAGAGCTGGCCAGGGATAATCCTGATATTTCCCTTATTCTTATGGACATAAAGATGCCCGAAATAAATGGGATCGAGGCTACCCGTCAAATAAGGAAATTCAATCCTTCTGTTCCTATTATAGCTCAAAGCGCCTACACCTTCTCGGGGGAACAGGAAAGAGCAATGGAAGCAGGCTGTAATGATTATATCACTAAGCCTATCAATAAAGGTCATTTACTAAAGCTTATCAAACAATACACCAGGCGCTGAAAATAAATATTCCTCAATCCAACCCTTTCAATTACACGGTTTTTTAAAGATATCTTAAAAAAGATATGATAAAAATCATGATTCAATAGTCACTCCCGACGTACATTTGCGCTGTCAAAATTTAGAGGATATCTGATAATGAAGGAAATGGAGCTTCCGGTTCAGACAGGGGTTTATTAAAAGAAATGTTTATGAAAAGCCAAACCCGGGTTAAACTGAAGATCGGCAACAGCAGCCTTTAATCAGATAGCTATTTTTGACCTGCCTTTACTAAAGGTAAAAAAAATGTACCCGTAAAAATGTTGGATCATGATCAAAAGAATTGTGCAGGAAAATCTTAACCGTATGTGTTTTCAGCAAAAATCCCTCTTCACCATCTTTTTTATACTGATGGTGATACTCGGTTTTATCCTTTCTCCAGATATTTAGTTAGTCAATCATCTGGAGAAATTTCTTTTCATTGATGATGGGAATTTGCAAACTTTCTGCTTTAGCCAGTTTGCTGGGGCCCATGTTTTCTCCCGCTACTACATAGCTGGTTTTAGAAGAAATAGAACCTG
>CAYLZB010000102.1:0-8841 GCA_964388165.1 uncultured Flavobacteriaceae bacterium
GCTTTATCAAAATTCAGAAAATAAAATGAATGCACTCACCATTTTTGCTTTTCAGGGAATTGAGAATTCCAAAGCTTACCAGGTTGGCTACGAAATTGGCTATTTTGTAGGATCAAATTTCTGGGAAGTAGTTACTGCAGCTGTCATAATTTTGGCAGCCATTCTCTACTTGCTCTTTTTCAGAAAGAGGAAAAAGAATATTAGCTAAAAAGGCCTTTTTTGGCACCTAAAGTATAGCATTATGAGTTTTCAACAAGAACATTTACCCAAAGACAAACCTGCAAGCGAGAGGGAAGGTTATGGATTTTCATTAGAAGATTTTTTGGAAGACCAATGGATCTACCTTGTAGCGATAGTTGTAGTTCTGGCAGTTTTTTTCTATGCCCGCTACGCCTGGCGTAAAAGAAATCAACGCTAATGCAGGAGGATCTACCCGTTAACGAAGAAACCTTTGATCTTCTAAGGTTTCTGAGTGGCTATGGCTGGTGGCTTTTAATAGCTATTCTTCTGGTTGTTGTGGTATTATATAAGAAATTCAGGAAGTAGACTATCTCGTCTTTAACCAGCCGGTGATACTCAGTCGCTCAGTCTTTACCGGTTTCACTTCATGCTCCAGGATCTGACTCTCAAAAATGACCATTCTGCCGGGAAAAGGATAAATAGTCTTCGGAACTTCAACTCCATTTTCTTCAGTATAAATTACCAGTTCGCCACCATATTCCGGTTGCCAGTCCTGCTCGTTGAGGTAGCACACCATTGATAGCTTTCTCCTGTCGTCATTCTGAAAGGTATCCAGGTGCCGTTTGTAAAAAGTACCTTCAGGATAAAGGGCATAGTGGAATTCTTTAAAAAGGATTCCCATAAAACAGGTCCTGTTAAGGTATTGAACGAAATCATTGATCCTCCTGAAAAAAGCTTTTTCGGTTTCAGCAGCCTCAGCTTCGTTAAGCCATAAAATAAAATCTCCACGGATGGATTTCGCAACAACTTCATTGGTGCGATTCCCAATAGCAGCTTTTTTGAAATTGTCTTCTTCATATTTGTGTAAAAGGGAATTTCGCAGCTCTTCTACTTCGGTAAGGTTGAAGAAATCTTCTACAATAGAATATTGCTGCTCCATTAGATCTGAAATTATCTTTTCGTAAACCGGGTTTTCAACGATCTCCACACTCATAATATTTAAGGCTGCAAATGTATTCTCAAAATGCCAAAATTCAAGCACTCTAGAAAGCAAAGACTTATAAAATTCAGCTGCAAATAGTTAAAATACGGGCAACCAAAAAGCCTTATCTTTGTCCAAATTTTTGATATGGCATTGATTCGCATCACCAAACAATTTTCTTTTGAGACAGGTCACGCGCTTTTTGGCTATGACGGCAAGTGCAAAAATGTGCACGGGCACAGTTATAAGCTGGGGGTGACAGTTATTGGCGAGCCAATTAAAGATGAGGATAACGTGAAACTGGGAATGGTCATTGATTTTGGAGACCTCAAGAAGATCGTTAAACAGGAGATTGTCGACAAATTTGATCATGCCACTGTTTTCAATAAGAACACTCCTCATGTGGAGCTGGCAGAAGAACTCCAAACCAGAGGCCACAGTGTCATTCTTGTGGATTATCAACCTACCAGTGAGAATATGATCCAGGATTTTGCTGAAAGGATCAAAAATCGCCTGCCTGAGCATATTCAATTATTTTCTTTGAGACTTCAGGAGACCGAAACTTCTTATGCCGAATGGTTTGCTTCAGATAATTCCTAAGGCTTTTCATTTTCCATTCCCGAATACCCAAAGATAAAGTTATTGGCACGACCCAGTTCTTCCGGCAGGATCACGTGACCCGCATCTTTGTGGACCTGTAATTCTACTTTCGCATTCTTGTTCTTTAGGATCTCTGCGGTTTGTTGCACCCGTTCTACAGGCACGTGGGCATCGGGATCGCTGGTGCCAAGATAAACAGGTGTTCCTTCAAAATCTGTAAGGTAGTTCCCGGTGTTAATGTTCTTGCCGATCAACCCGCCAATGATGGAGATCACACCACCGTATCGCTTTGCGTTGCGGGTGACATATTCCAGGGTAAGACAGGCACCCTGGGAAAACCCAAAAAAGTAGATATTTTCAGAAGCAATTCCCTTCTGGTTGAGCTCGGTCTCAAGCAACTGCAGCATTTCAATAGCCGAATCCAGCCAGGGTTGATTCTGCTCTTCCGGAGCCATAAAGGAAAGCGGATACCAGCTGTTGTTGTAGGCCTGTGGGGCAACCAGGGCAAAATCTTCTATTTTAAGATGGTCGGCTACGGCGAGGATGTCTTCCGCAAATCCGCCGCGGCCATGGACCATGATCAGTGCCTTTTTGGCTTGTTCTACAGGAGTACCGTTATATTTGAAATCTTTCTTGTGTAGCATTACTTAAATTTTGTGAGATTCAGTTCGACAGGAGTTACTGCTTTTTCGATCAGTTCGCGTCTGGTTTCATACTGCGGCGGAAGCTTGAGCTCCTCTCCCAGCTTATCCTGTGGCTCGTCAATGGCAAAACCGGGCTCGGCAGTGGCAACTTCAAAAAGAACTCCACCGGGCTCCCTAAAGTAAATTGATTCAAAATACTGTCGGTCCAGAACCGGGGTAGGATTGTAACCCAGCTGGTTCAATTTTTCCCTAACCTGAAGTTGTTTTTCCTTATTTGCCGTAGAAAAGGCGAGATGGTGAACAGTACCGCCACCTCCCAGTCCGCGAAGGGAATCGGGACGGCAAAGAATATCTATATAATTCCCGGGTGCATCGGTTGCGGCAAAGCGAAAGCGGTTGCCTTTTTCGGCAATTAGCTCGTGGTCCAGTCCTTCAGTTAGTAATCCTGCAGTGCGTTCATAACCCTCCTGCCATATCTCTACGCTGTAAAACCCTCTTATTGAATGCTCCAGGGGAATATTCCCATAGGTCCAGCCCGGCCTGTTATCCCTGTCATTGAAGACCAGCTCCAAACCTAATCCGTCGGGATCCTCAAAATAGATCACTGCTTCTGCGTCGAATCGATCCTGTGCAGGGCGGTAATCAACGTCGAATTTCTTAAGACGCTCCTCCCAGTATAACAGCGAATTTGCCGGTACAGAAAAGGTAGTTATGTTGAGCATGCCTTTACCATGACGACCTTTTTGGATCCCTTCATAAGGAAAGAAGGTCATGATCGAACCCGGAGTTCCTGCTTCATCGCCGTAATAGAAATGGTATACATCGGGCGCATCAAAATTCACTGTTTTCTTCACCATTCGCAGACCAAGTATACCGCTGTAGAAATCCAGGTTCTTTTGCGGATTTCCGGCAAGAGCAGTAACGTGATGAATTCCCGTGATCAATTTATCCATTCTATGCAGTTTCTTTTAAAGATAGCCTTATTTGAGAAAATCCCCAAGATGACTCAGGAAGGAAGCCATTTTTTCTGAAGATTTTAACTTCGGAAATTTTAAAACTATCTTTACCCGCAAATCCCGGCAATGCAAATACCTCAAGGTAAAAAGATCTATTTTTCCAGCGACAACCATCTTGGAGCGCCTACAGCCGAAGAGAGTCGGCCGCGGGAAGAAAAATTCGTCGCCTGGCTTGATCACGTGAGTGAGGACGCTGCTGCCATTTTCCTGCTGGGAGATCTCTTTGATTTCTGGTTCGAGTATAAACATGTGGTACCAAAAGGCTTTGTACGCGTTTTGGGTAAACTGGCCCAGCTAAGGGATCGGGGAATTCCAGTCTACTTCTTTGTTGGCAATCACGATCTCTGGATGAATGATTATTTTCAGAAAGAGCTGGATATACCGGTGTATCACAAGCCCAAAGAGTTTTTATTCAATGACAAAAAATTTCTTATAGGTCATGGGGATGGCCTTGGCCCGGGGGATAAAGGTTTTAAGCGCATGAAAAAGGTCTTTACAAATCCTTTTGCAAAATGGCTGTACCGTTGGCTTCATCCAGACCTGGGAGTGCCGCTGGCTCAATATTTTTCTGTTAAGAACAAGGCGATCTCGGGAGAGGAAGATGTGGAGTTCCTGGGAGAAGAAAAGGAATGGCTAATTCAATACTGCCGCCGTAAGCTGGAGACACAACATTACGACTACTTTATCTTTGGTCACCGGCACCTGCCTCTGGATATTCAGCTTCGGGAGGATTCCAAATATATGAACCTGGGAGACTGGATCAATTTCTACACTTACGGGGTTTTTGATGGAGAAAACCTTCAGCTTAAAGAATGGTAATTTTTAGAGGCATAAGAGTCTGGAGACAAAAATTTAAAAGTGGGCAGTGCTCAGTGCCTGGTTGGCAGTTTAAATTAGTGTTCTGTTATTTCCTTTATTTAACAAGATCTTCCAAAGTACCATTCCGGTAAAGCCCACAAAAAGTTTTTAACCTTTCACTCCCATTCCTGAAAAATTTTCGGGAGATCTCGAATAGTGAATTTAGGAGATATTTAAGGTGCAACTAGGGCAAATCAGTCTCCAGAATAAGGTTCCAAAAATGACATTTTTGAGACCTGTTAATTGCGGCAAATTTATCCTTAATCCTGCAATCGTTTTCGGGGCTAAAATGTTGATTTCTTTCGATCTGCAAATGATATTTGTCATGATAGCAGGCCTTTTTGATGGGTATCTTTAGGTGATAATAATCAGGAAATATGTGCAGCAATTTCCTTAATAATTAAAGCCATGAAAAATATCCTAATCCCTTTCGATTTTTCTGAAGTATCTAAGAACGCTTTGGAATATGCTGTAAGATTTGCAGATAAGGACCCTTTGATCAATTTATTTCTGCTGAACATAGCCGACGGAAATACTGATGTCAATGCTACTGAAGAAAACTTCAGCAAGGTCACCAAAAAGTACAAAAAACCCTTATTTCCTGAGATCCATACCTTGATCCGTACAGGGGAACTGGTTCCTTCTATCATTCAGCTTCAAAAAGAGCTAAAAATAGACCTGATCATAATGGGAACCAGGGGTGCTAACCCAGGAGAAGAAAGTATTGTGACCACTACTTCCCGCCTTGTGGAAGAAGCCGACCTGCCTGTATTGGTGATCCCCGAAAGATACAGGAAATTCAGATTAAACACCATCATCCTTTCTCTCGGAAATGAGAAAATTGCCGATAGATCACCTCTTTACGTGCTGCTCGAGGTTTCCAGAAAACATAAAGCCCAGGTGCATGTTTTGACCATTCAACAACATGAAATGGCCATGGGGTACAGTGAAGATGATGAAAGCAATGAGGCCACTCTCAATTATTTTCTCGAAATGTTCTACTCACACCACACCTTCCATGAAAATGAGGACATAGAAAAAGGGCTTTTAGAATACATTGAAAAGAATGATATGGACATGCTGGCAATAATGCCGAAAAACCACCTGCCGGGTGAAGATGCTTCCCCTGGCCGTCTTACCAGGCTACTTACGCTGCACTCCAATGTTCCCTTACTGGTGCTGGATTAGTACTTAAAACAGGAGCGCAGTGACTCCTTTATACTTCCTGCACAACTTTTTTCTTGCTGTCACCATGTGACGCGGGCCAACAATAACCACTCAAAATTTAGATCATGAAAGATGTTTTAGAAAGACCTCAAGCCGAAACACTGGACAGGTACGGACTGAAGAATTGTAGGGTTCACTGGAATCTTCCCGGCGAAGAATTACAGGAGATCACCTTGCGTAAAGGTATGGGAACCGAAACCCAGAACGGCACCCTTGCTGTGAATACCGGAACTTTTACAGGGAGATCACCACAAGATCGTTTTCTTGTAAAGGATGATTATACCCGTGATAAGGTATGGTGGGGTAATATCAATAAGCCATTAACTTCAGAGAATTTCGGTAAACTTTATGAAAAGGTGACGGAATATCTCTCGGGGAAGGAAGTCTATGTACACGACGGATATGTTTGCTCTCATCCCGATTACAGAATGAATGTGCGAACCATTGCCGAATATCCATGGTCTGCCTTCTTTGTGAAGAATATGTTCCTTCGTCTAAAGCCTGAAGAGCTTAAAGATTTTTCTGAAGAATGGCTGGTTGTTTGTGCTCCGGGTTATGTAGAGGCCGAACCTGAAAAATACGGTTTGCGCCAGGGGAACTTCAGCATTCTCGACTTTACCCGAAAAATCGCCCTCGTAGGCGGATCGGCCTATACAGGTGAGATGAAGAAAGGGATCTTCTCTGCCCTAAACCTAATTCTCCCGGTAGAAAAAGAAGTGCTGCCAATGCACTGTTCTGCCAACGTTGGTGAAGACGAAGATACCGCCATCTTCTTCGGACTTTCAGGAACCGGAAAGACCACTCTTTCTGCAGATCCCGACAGAAAATTGATCGGGGATGATGAGCATGGCTGGACAGCAGAGAATGTTATCTTCAACTTTGAAGGCGGCTGCTACGCCAAAGTCATCGGCCTTACCGAAGAATCTGAACCGGATATTTTCCGGGCCATTAAACCGGGAGCACTGTTGGAAAATGTGATCTTCAAAAAGGGCACTAAAGAGGTGGATTTTTTTGATGCTGCCATTACTCAGAATACCAGGGTAAGCTATCCAATCGATCACATTGATAACATCCAGGTGCCTTCTTACGCAAAGAATCCAAAGAATATTTTCTTCCTCACCTGTGATGCTTTTGGGGTGCTGCCTCCGGTTTCTAAATTGACCCCCGGGCAGGCTGCTTATCACTTCATCTCCGGTTATACGGCCAAAGTCGCAGGGACCGAGGCGGGAATTAACGAACCGGTGCCATCATTCTCAGCTTGTTTTGGAGCTCCATTCATGCCGCTACATCCAACGGTGTATGCAGAAATGCTGAGCACCAAAATGAAAGAAGCAGGAGTCAATGTCTGGCTTATCAACACCGGTTGGAGCGGTGGCCCATTTGGAGTAGGATCAAGGATCAAGCTGAAATATACCCGCGCCATGATCACCTCGATACTAAAAGGTGAGCTTGAAAATGTGGATTTTGAGATGCACCCGATCTTTGGACTTTTTATGCCGAAGTATTGTCACAACGTGCCAACAGAAATGCTAAACCCAATGAACACCTGGCTTCAAAAAGGAGCTTATATTCAGAAATCAATTCAGCTGGCCCACAGTTTCCACCTCAACTTTGAAAAATTCTCTACAGAGGCTTCAAAGCAGATCATTGAAGGAGGTCCGTTGATCGACGAGCACCACCATATGGATGCAGAATACTAACTAAACTCAACCAACCAAGAAAGCCGCCCGAAGAAATTCGGGCGGCTTTATTTTATAATATTTAGTATTCTAAAAGCTGTCACACTTGAACAGGCTCTTTATTTTCTGGTTTGCTGTTAGATTACTATTAGGATCCTTGCGGTCCCAAAAGAGCGGAATTGGAAGATTTAGTCTGTGATCTTCCAATTCCCTCTCCTTAAGTGGGGAGAGTCAATAAACGGCTTCAAAAAAGGCTCTTTCAAGCTCCTCCCGGTGTGCGGGATGCGCAATGGAAATAAGCGCATGGGCCCTCTGTTTGAGGTTCTTTCCGAAGAGATTGACCACCCCGTATTCGGTCGCTACATAGTGCACATGGGCCCTGGTGGTTGTAACCCCTGCACCCTCCTTAAGAGAAGGCACGATCTTGGAAATTCCTTTATTGGTGATAGAGGGCATGGCAAAGATGGCTTTACCACCTTCAGAAAGTGAGGCGCCTCTAATGAAATCCATTTGGCCTCCTACCCCTGAAAAATGGTATTTTCCAATCGTGTCTGCACAGACCTGTCCCGTGAGATCGATCTCAATAGCCGAATTTATCGCTGTGACCTTCGGATTCTGCCGGATTATAGCGGAGTCGTTGGTATAAGCTGCTTCTTTGAAATGCACTACCGGGTTGTCATGGATGAAATCATACAGCTCGGGAGTTCCTGAAGCGAAGCAGGTAACGATCTTTCCGGTTTTGATCCTTTTTTCTTCCCCGGTGATCACTCCTTTCTCGATCAATGGAAGAACCCCGTCAGAAAATAATTCGGTATGCACTCCAAGACGTTTGTGGTTCATTAACTTGGAAAGAACAACATTGGGAATTCCGCCAATTCCCATTTGCAGTGTAGCTCCATCTTCTACCAGCCCGGCAACATATTCGCCAACTTTTTGTTCAAGTTCCGAAGGGGTGGTTGCTTTTGAAGAATGGATTGGGATATCTACTTCAATGGCTGCAGTGATCTTGCTTACATGTATGATCCCATCGCCGTGAGTGCGGGGCACCCGGGGATTGATCTGTGCTATGACTTTTTTAGCAGTTTGGATTGCAGGTAAGGTAATATCAACTGAAACTCCCAGAGAACAATAGCCATGTTCATCGGGTGGAGAGACCTGTATAAGAGCTACGTCAAGGGGGAGTATATTTCTTCTGAAGAGCAAATGTATCTCGCTCAGGAAGATCGGGATATAAGCCCCTATATTTGAATTCACTGCCTTTCGCACATTTCCCGCTACAAAGCAACTATTGGTTCTAAAAGATTCATTGTAGGGAGGCTCTGTGTAGGGAGCAGGACCTTCTGTATGGATATGGATCAACTCCACATCACTTAGTTCCCTGTACCGATCTGTAAGAGCTTCAATTAGAATATTCGGAGTCATAGCGGCACCGTGAATGAAAACACGATCTCCCGATCTTACATGCGAAACAGCTTCTTCTTTGGAAACGAGGTTAAGAGAATTTTGCATAATACTGGATTTTGTAATTTTTTAAATGATTTTACTTCCGGTTATTCCTCAATGAGAATTTCCAAAAGTTTGATGGCGGTTTCACTAATCTTTGTCCCCGGCCCAAAAACAGCTACTGCCCCTGCATCGAAGAGGAACTGGTAGTC
>CAYLZB010000103.1:0-8718 GCA_964388165.1 uncultured Flavobacteriaceae bacterium
CCGGCAACCTCAGCCCCGGCTTTGTCCAGTATCCCTCGCCTTTCTGCCGGTCCCAGAGTGACAACGCCAATGTCAGAAATAAGGATTGGCTTATTTTCATTTACTGCAACCACAGTATTTTCAATATCTTCAAGAGATTCGATATAGCCAAGACCCCTCACAAGATATTCGACTTTGTTAACTTCAATGGTCTTAGCTCCAATGTCGCGGTTTGAATTCTTTACCGCCATCATCACGTCATCAATACCAACATTGAAAGCTTTCAGCGCATCGGGATCAACATCTACCTGGTATTCGCGGACAAAACCGCCGACAGAAGCAACTTCTGAAACTCCTTCCACTCCGCTTAAGCCTAGCTTGACATAATAATCCTGCACAGATCTTATTTCGTGCAGGTCCCAGCCGCCGGTGACATTTCCGGCCGAATCCCTTCCTTCCAGGGTGTACCAGAAAACCTGCCCAAGGGCAGTAGCATCGGGCCCTAAAGTAGGTTGAGCATCTTCGGGTAGTAATCCGGGGGAAAGGGAATTGATCTTTTCCAAAATTCTTGTGCGCGACCAATAGAATTCCACATCTTCATCAAATATGATATTGATGCTGGAAAAGCCAAACATGGATGTACTTCTTATGGACTCCACTCCGGGAATTCCAAGTAAGGCTGTAGTAAGCGGATACGTGATCTGGTCCTCGATATCCTGCGGCGATCGTCCAGGCCATTCGGTAAAGACGATCTGCTGATTTTCTCCAAGGTCGGGAATCGCATCTACAGGCACAGGATCGCGTGGCAAAAGATCAAAATCCCAGTCAAAAGGTGAAGTAACCACACCCCAGCCAATCATAAAGATTAGCAATAGCGCAGTCACCAGCCTGTTATAAAGAAAGTAATGGATTATTTTGTTAAGCATTCTTTGAATTTAAATTGATTAAATGTGAACAAACACAGCAACCCCGGCGTGCAGGGTCTAAAAAATCAACTTAAATATCAAATAAGGAAGGTCTCGTCGAGCAAGTGTATGTCGTAGACGAGCAGAGGTGGTTTGTAATGAAAAAACGGAGTTTCAGCCTGGGCTTCTCCTTCAAAAAGATTTGCGTAAGACCAGGTAAAGGATGCTAGAAAAACCTGTTGCTCCAGGTCAAGATCGTCAAAGGAGATCTTCAGTTCCTTCTGCCCTTCAACCATTATTTTTTCTTCATCGCAGCAATCATCTTCAGAAGAAACAGGCATATCGCCATGCATTCCGCAGGTCTTAGCTTCAGAAAAAACAGCCTGATCCACAAGGACCTCTCCACAGAAATGCTTATCCACCGTAAAAGATACGGTAGAGAACAGCACCAAGAGTGCCATTAATAAAGATCCGGATTTCTGAATTAGTTTTTTCACTGAAGACAAAGGTATATAATTTTTAATTATCTGCAGCTTAGGTCATAAAAACTGAAAAAGCCCGGAATTTTTATAGGGACCTTAGCTACTAAAAAAGGTAAAAAATTGGGATTTATTTCACACACTCAGAAGCTAAATTTATGATTCTTAATCAATTAAACAACTCCAAGATGGAAAGATCAAAAATTATTGCAGTAGTCGGGGCTACAGGAGCTCAGGGCGGAGGACTGGTAGACGCCATTCTTAACCATCCGGAAAGCGGCTTCAAAGTAAGAGCCATTACCCGGAATTCAAATTCAGAAAAATCGCAGCAACTAAAACAGAAAGGTGCTGAAGTGGTGGAAGCAGACCTGGATGATAAAAATAGTCTCATTAAGGCCTTTGAAGGAGCTTACGGCGCCTTTTGTGTCACCTTCTTTTGGGAGCATTTTTCACCCGAGAAGGAGAAGCAACAGGCGAGGAATATGGCCGAGGCAGCAAAAGAGGCAGGTGTAAAGCATGTGATATGGTCCACGCTTGAAGATACTAGAAAATGGGTGCCATTAGATGACGACAGAATGCCAACTCTTATGGATCATTACAAGGTGCCACATCTCGACGCCAAGGGAGAATCCAATAAATATTTCGAGAACAGCGGTGTACCATACACACTACTACATACCTCTTTTTACTGGGACAATTTCATCAATTTTGGGATGGGGCCTCAAAAAGGTGAAGATGGAGAACTTTATATCACCTTTCCTATGGCAGACAAGAAGCTTCCCGGCATCGCAGCAGAAGATATTGGGAAAAGTGCTTTCGGAATATTTAAGGCTGGTGAAAAATACCAGAATAAAAGCGTGGGTATTGCAGGCGAGCACCTAACAGGGCAACAAATGGCCGAAACTTTCTCAAATGTCTATGGCAAGAAAGTTCATTATAACGCTGTAGCGCCAGAAGTGTACCGCAGCTTTGATTTTCCCGGCGCCGATGACATTGGAAATATGTTCCAGTTCAAGGCAGATTTTGAAGGGGATTACTGTAAGTCGAGAGACGTGGAAAACACACGGCGATTAGACCCGGAGCTCTTAGGTTTCCAACCCTGGTTGCAAAAGAACAAGGAAAGAATTCAGTTTTAGGCGATCATTCATTTGCAGGTCCCCGCTGGAGGCGATAATAATAAAAAGCAGGCAGCAGCAGTAGGATCAAAACCGGATGAGCAAGAAAGCGTCGTACATAGAACGCAGCCAGATAATCCTCTGGCTGCACATGGTGCATGAGGTAAACAAAAAGAGGAAAAAGTACTATAAAGAAACCTGCATAAATAAGTGCCGAAAATTTTATAATGCTCCTACTTCTAAAGGCAACATAAAGAATGAGCAAAGAGATCAAAGTGTTTAACAGAAATCTCCAGAAGACATTCCAAAACATATAATCAGGAAAAACTATGCCTTCTCCAGCCATGTATTGCTTTTCGAAAAAGTACATAAAGGGATCATAGAAGAATCTGTATTCATACAGTCTTACCAGAGCCAGCACTCCTACTAATCCCAGAATGATCAATATCTTAGTGACTGCTTTCATACTTGATCTGTTTTGAATAAATAGCGATCCAAAGCACCCACAACAGGAATACCACCCCATAAATAACCAGTGGAAAGGCTATAGAATGTAGAAAGTGTGCGTGCCATGGGTATTCGTAGATCCCAATTGCCATAAAAGCGATCCTTAAAATATTGGTGACATAAATAACTACTGCCCCGGCTAGAGTAAAAAAAAGTGTTGTCCTGATCTTTCCTGAAAAAGCCAGCATAAAAGAGACGAAGAGAATAATAATACTTGCAGCATTGCAGCCTTCAATGATTCGGGCCACGAACTTTCCCTCGACCATGAGGTGCATGGTGGCTTCGGGATATCCCGATCTAAGATGGGAGTCGTAGCCAAGTGCTGAAACCACCGCTTCACTTTGCACTGCAACCAAATGCGTAAGGTAATCTGGATAAAAGATAGCCGACCTGTAATTCTGAAGATAGATGTTATACACCAGCGCCAATAAAAGATAGGTGCCTAAAAAGGTAAAAATAAACCTGATTACCGGAGAATATTTCTTTAAAAGATGACGCAAACTTTAGCCAATGGTTTTATCAAAAGTATTTATTTATAGCGTGGCTAAGAGCTGAATTTTTAAATACTTTTGCTCAAAATGTGAACAATGTCTTTTGATAAACTAAGAAAAGAGGTATCGGAGATCCTCTCCAATGATACAATTACTGTAGAAGCACGACTTACCGAAATCTGTGAACTTCTTAAAGCTGAAGTAGATTATTACACCTGGGTGGGATTCTATTTCAAGAACGGGGACAAAAATGAACTTAAACTTGGTCCTTTCGCGGGAGAACCAACAGATCATACAATTATTCCCTTCGGAAAAGGGATCTGCGGACAGGTTGCTGTTTCCAACAAGAATTTTGTAGTTCCCGATGTCAGTGCACAGGACAACTACATTGCCTGCAGCATTCATGTAAAGGCTGAAATTGTAGTGCCTTTGTTCAAGAATGGTGAAAACATTGGCCAGATCGATATCGATTCTAATGTTCCCGATCCTTTTACTGAAGAAGATGAGCGATTCCTGGAATTCGTGAATGAGAGAGTAGCCGAAATTCTATAGACCGTCATACTGAACTTATTTCAGCATCTCTTAAAATGTACTTCTCTTAAGGACCCTGAAATAAATTCAGGGTGACGTTCCCAGCACCTTGTCATGCCGAACTTGTTTCCGCATCTGTTCAAGGATAAACCTAAATCCAAAGGGTGCCAAAAATGACATTTTTGGCACCTCTACATTTTTTTCTTCTTAAGCTCTTTTCAGTTCATGAGAATTTGGGCCCTGCTTGAATAACATTTTTCCTGATTCAGGATCAAATTCAAGTTTCAAACCAAACCTGTCAAACTTGAATTTATGTGGTTCGAAGGCTTCGAGCGGAAATGATGGCTGCCCCTCGGCCTGTCCCATTAATTTTCCATTTTCTTGGTAGATCTTCAGGATCAAAGGAAATCCTTCTCCGCTATATGTACCTTCATATTTCTTGAGTTGTTCCGCAGTAAGCGCTAAAGTTTTAAAGGAAGGTATCTCGTAGGCTTCGCCAAAATAAATGCGTGCAGCCGCGTCCAGAATTTTGTGAGGTGCCAAATCCCTTCCGTTAGAGCTATAAGCAAAAGACACTTTTTCAGCAGGATCGTAAACCACAACAGAATTAAATCCATCAATACCGCCCGTGTGACCGTAGAAGGTTCTGCCTGCCAGATCCATTTCCATTAGACCTAAACCCAATTCCCCCTCGATCTCCTGCATTTTTTCAAGGGTAGCCGGCTTTACCACTTTACCTGCAAAAAGCGCTGTTAAAAATTTATTTAGATCAGACGGAGTGGACATTAAAGCACCCGCACCTTTAACTACGCTCATATGCGTCTCCTCAATTAAGGTCCATTCTCCTGTTTTTTGATAAGCCAGAGCTTCTCCTTTAGCGGGGTCGAGCTTGCTCCCATAATAAGTATTCATTAGCTGAAGAGGATTAAGGATCCTGCGGCTAAGAACCTTTGAAAAATCTTCCCTCTCAAGATCTTCAATAATAAAAGACAGAAGTATATAATTGGTGTTAGAGTAATCTATCTTTTCGCCCGGTTGAAAGTCGATTCCGATTTTGACGAACCGGTCGAGATGATCTTTTCTCGATTGCTCCTTATCCTTCCAATCCTTAAAATCTTCTACTTTGGAAAAATCGGATAATCCGCTTTGATGCCTCAAAAGATCCTCGATACTTATTTTTTCTGAATTCGGAATTTGGGGATAAAACTCAGAAAGTTTTGTGTCGAGCCGTAACTTCTCTTCTTCTATCAGCTGCATGATTGTGGAGGCTGTAAAGGTTTTGGTTATTGAACCTACCCGATATCTGGTCTGCGCATCGGCTACTTTTTTGGCCTCAACATCTGCATATCCGGTACTGGCAGCGTAGACTTCCTCGCCGTTCTTGTAAATGGAGAAGCTTCCCATCCCTTTATTGTTGTCATTAATTGCTGAAAACAGGCTATCCATTTTCTGCTTGTTGAAATCCTGGGCAGATAGCGACATTCCCAGAAAAAGCATAAGACTGAAGTTGATTAAACTTTTCATTTTTCGATTGATTTTGATTGTTCTATTCTTCTTTGACGATCATCGGTACAATTTGATACAAGCAAATGTCTTAAAAATGGTATTATGTTATACACAGTAAATAAAGAGAAGAATCTATAAAGAAAAAATCCCGGCTGGTTGCCGGGATTTCCCTTGATTAATTGATGAAGATCTTTAGTTCATTTGACTACATTCCCGTTCTAATAGCTTCGACAGGATCTAATTTAGAAGCTGAAATAGCAGGAACGATCCCCGAAATAAGTCCGATGACTGCAGAGACAGCCGTACCAATGAACATGTTCCAGGGAGATAGTATAAATGTGAAGCTACCTGTAAACTGAGATGCCACTAAAGAAGCTATCCACACGAGAAAAAGTCCGATTAATCCTCCAATGACCGAGAGGATCACGGCTTCAAATAGGAATTGAAAAAGAATAAATCTATTCTTGGCGCCCAAAGATTTTTGAATTCCGATAAGGTTGGTGCGTTCCTTGACACTCACGAACATGATATTGGCGATCCCAAACCCTCCAACCAAAAGTGAAAATCCGCTGATGATAAGCCCGAAAAAGTTCATCTGGCTTGTCATGTTATCTATAAGGTTCGTAAACCCTTCCAGTTGATTCACAAAAAAGTTGTTGACGTCATCTCTCCTCAATCCACGAAAATTCCGCAGCTGTTGCGTAATATAGGATACCAGTTCACCACTTTCAATATCGGGTGAGGGTTTAATAACCACCTGAGGAAATGTACCACGGTTACTTCCGCCGTAGATACGTCGTACAACATTTACCGGTAAGAATACATTGGTATCATGACTTCCTCCAAACAGGCTGGCTCCCTTTTTTTCAAGTACTCCAATTACAGTGAATTTACGGCCATAGAGTCTTACCTGCTCCCCCAGCGCATTCCTGCTGCCAAAAAGATTCTCATACACATCGTGTCCCAGAACGATCACAGGAGAACCGCTTACATCTTCAGCTTTGTTAAAGAAGCGTCCCTCCTCTATTTGCAGAGCCTCAATATCATAATATTCTGAAGAGACAGCTCCAATACCAACATTTGATGCAGTCTTGTCATTGAATTTTATATTTTCTGAAGCTACATTGAGTACAAAGGACATTGCTTCGGCATCCGGGACACTCCGGCTTAGATATTCATATTCCTCATAGGTAACGTCGGGAAATTGCTCCCTTTTCCATTGGGGAATTTCAGTAGGACCGAAAGAAAATCGGGTGAGGATCATGGTGCGATTGTCAAGAGAACTCAAACTCCCTTTGATCTCCTTTTCAAGAGAATCTACCGCAGCCAAAACTGCAATAATTGAAAAGATCCCAATGGTCACACCAAGCAGGGATAACATGGTTCGCAGTTTATTATTTTTGAGAGCACTTATTGCGAACAAAAAACTCTCTTTTAGAACCCTTAAATATATTAACATTGCTGCTTACCTGTGTTATTTACGACCTGTATATCATAAGACGCGGCCTTAAGAAATTCGTTACAAAATAAATATAGAAATAAAGCCAACAGCTCCTTAATTTTCTACCGAAATAATTACTTTTGCAACCTCAACAAAACCAACATAATGAGCGACTTAAAATCGGCACAATCTGCACTTATTTCTGTCTTTAGCAAAGAGGGGCTGGAACCTGTAGTAAAAAAGCTTAATGAGCTGGGGATCACTATCTACTCTACAGGGGGAACAGAAAAATTCATTAAGGATCTGGGAATAGAGGTGGTGCCGGTTGAAGATGTTACATCCTATCCTTCCATCCTTGGCGGGAGAGTGAAAACCTTGCACCCCAAAGTATTTGGCGGGATCCTTAACCGGAGTGAGAATGAAGACGATAAAGCCGAGCTCGAGAAATATGAGATCCCACAGATCGATATTGTGATCGTTGATCTTTATCCATTTGAAAAAACAGTAGCTTCGGGTGCTTCGGAAGAAGATATTATTGAAAAGATCGACATAGGCGGAATTTCCCTTATCAGGGCGGCTGCCAAAAACTTTAAAGATGTGATCTGTGTACCTTCAGTAGAAAATTATTCTGAATTCCTGAACATCATTTCTGAAGGAAATGGAAAGATAAGCCTTGAAGACCGCAAAAGATTTGCCGCAAAGGCTTTTAATGTTTCCTCACACTATGACACCGCTATATTTAATTACCTGAACACCGAAGAGCTTTCCTACAAGGAAAGCTATAACGGCGGACTCGAATTAAGATACGGTGAGAATCCCCATCAAAAAGGGCATTTTTACGGGGACTTCTCAGCAATGTTCGAAAAACTTCACGGGAAAGAATTATCCTATAACAATCTGCTGGACGTTGATGCCGCCGTGAATTTGATGAACGAGTTCAAGAATGAAGCTCCAACTTTTGCCATTTTGAAGCACAACAATGCTTGTGGTTTGGCGCAAAGGGAAACTTTGCTTCAGGCTTACAAAGATGCTCTGGCCGGTGATCCTGTTTCGGCCTTTGGCGGAATTCTGATTAGTAACACCGAAATAGACAAAGCTACTGCCGAAGAGATCCACGAACTTTTCTGCGAAGTTGTCATTGCTCCTTCCTATTCCGAAGAAGCTTTGGAAGTCCTGAAAGGCAAAAAGAACAGGGTGATCCTGATTCAGAAAGAAGCAGAACTTCCGCAGAAGCAAGTTCGCACCTGTCTCAATGGAATTTTGGTTCAGGATAAGGACAGTAAGACAGATTCAAAAGAAGATTTAACTTTTGCTACCAACAATAAACCTTCAGAGCAGGAGTTAAATGACCTGTTGTTTGCCTCCAGAATTTGCAAACACACAAAATCAAATACTATCGTCCTCGTAAAGAACAACCAGCTACTAGCAAGCGGAACAGGCCAGACATCAAGAGTAGATGCCCTGAGACAGAGTATTGATAAGGCAAATTCCTTTAATTTTGACCTGCGGGGCGCTGTAATGGCAAGTGATGCATTTTTCCCATTCCCGGATTGTGTTGAAATTGCCGATAAAGCCGGAATTACTGCTGTAATTCAGCCGGGTGGATCCATTAAGGACCAGCTAAGTATAGATTATTGCAATGAAAATAATCTTGCTATGGTAATGACCGGCACGAGGCATTTTAAACATTAATTTTATTACATTTACCGAACCTCAACTAATTGACTTAACATGGGATTTTTCGATTTTCTCACTGAAGAAATA
>CAYLZB010000104.1:0-8652 GCA_964388165.1 uncultured Flavobacteriaceae bacterium
AAATAAAAACAATTATCCTTCAAACCCTCCCCTCCTTTGGAGGGGTGCCTGCAAGGCGGGGTGGGCAGGAGTGAGTAAACCGTAGTGAGGAAGAATTTTCTAACCCGCAACCCGTAACCCGCAACAAAAAATCTAGAATTTTAAATCTTGAACCCGGAATCCCCCCGAAGGCGCTGTCTTTTCGCCTCAAAAATAAGTATCCCGGCGGCTACAGAAACGTTCATGGAATCGATCTCTCCTTCCATGGGAATGAGAATATTTTGAGTGGTATCTTGCAGCCATTCGTTAGTCAAGCCTGTAGCTTCTGTGCCGACAACTATGGCACTGCCGCCGGTGAAATCCACGGTGTGGTAAGGGACTGAGGCCTGCAATGCGGCACCAAAAATGGCAATTTTTCGCTCCTTTAAAAATGATATGATCTCTTTAGTGCTGCCCGTGGCGATCCTGTTGGTAAAGACACAACCCACACTGCTGCGAATGATGTTCGGGTTGAACATATCGGTCTTCGGATTGGCTATAAGCACGGCATCTACCGCTGCTGCATCGGCCGTGCGCAATAAAGCACCAATATTTCCGGGTTTTTCGGGGGCTTCGGCTACGAGGATCAGCGGATTTTCCCTCCTGAGCTCCAAATTCTCCAGGGAAAGTTCTTTAGCGGCTACTACAGCGATCACACCTTCTGTACTTCCGCGGTAAGCGATCTTTTGATAGACTTCCGAAGAGAGTTCAGTAATTTCAATGTCTGAGGAAGGAGAGAGTAAATTATCCACTCTTTCAGCAGCAAAAAGATCGGCATTAAAATACAGCTCCAGCACCTTAAAACCACCTTTTATGGCCAGAGTGATCTCCCGGACACCTTCTACCACAAAGACTTTTTCTTTTTTACGGGTGCGGGCTTTCTCCTGTAAATTCAGGATCCTTTTCACTGCGGGATTCTGTGTGCTGCTAATGAATTTTTGCATGGAACAAAGATAGAAAACTTCAAATAGGCAAGAGGATGAGAGATGCTTTGCAGCTTCTCATTTCTAAAATTGGAAAAAAAGAGCTAAATTAACTGGAAAACAGACAGATGAAAAATAAAAACTCAACAAAAGGACAGCTTCCTTTAAAGGATGCTTTCAAAATCCTCAGTTTTATTTTTGCAGCGATCCTTATTAGCGCCTGTAGTAAAAAAGTGACTTTCCCCGTTTCGGAAGTTGTTCCCGCGGCCGAAGCAGTGATGAAAGTAGAAAAAGATGACAATAAGAATTACCAGATAGACCTGGAGGTGAATAACCTGGCAGCTCCCGAGCGGCTTACGCCGGAGCGTCGCTATTATGTAGTGTGGATGGTGACTAAAAAACATGGGACTATTAATGTTGGCCGACTTGATATCAACCGGAAGAACAATGGTGAACTCAAAACCAATACTCCTTACGAGCCAATCCGGGTATTCATAACGGCCGAAGATGACAGTCAGCCGGTGTTACCTTCGACGCAGGTGGTGCTGAATTCGGGAGAATTTAAGGTATAAAAAAACTGCCCCAAAAACCTTCGGGGCAGTTCTTTCAAAAATGGCATTTTAAGGAACTATTTCTTTTCCTGTTGCCCGTATTTATCTGTGTACCTCTTTGCCAGTTCGGTCTGGTGACTTTCCAAACTTATTTCCCTCCCCTGTATAAAGGCTTGTGAAACTTTGTTGGTGCGCATATCCAGGGCGTCACCTTCACTTATAAAGAGTGTGGCATCTTTCCCGGCTTCAAGTGTTCCCAGGCTGTCATCGATCCCAAGGATCCTGGCGGTGTTGGAGGTGATCATCTTAAGTGCCTCTTCTTTATCGGCACCGTATCCCGTCACTGTACCTGCGTAAAATGGCAAATTACGGCTGTTCATTCTTTCCATGTCCCCACTGCTTTCCAGTCCCACAAGAATTCCCTCCTGGTGGAGTAAATAGGCCAGTTTATAAGGCAGATCGTAATCCTGATCTTCCATTTGCGGGGTCTCATGTACACGCCCTACCAACACAGGGATGTTGGCTGCCTTTAATTGATCGGCTATTTTAAAAGAATCGTAGCCACCTACAAGCACCACCTTTTCCAGCCCGTGCTCCTTTTTAAAAGCAAGTACATCTATGATCTCCTTTTCTGAATCGGCGTGAATGTATACTCTTTTGTTCCCATTAAAGACATCTTTCATGGCCTGGAATGGCAGGTTAGCTTTCTCCATTGGTCCGGCGAGATAAGCCTTTGCATTTCTAAAGAAGGAAGCCAGTTCCTCAAGATCTTTAGAATAATCATCATTTGGTTTGATCCCGGGATCTTCCCCCTGCCACCAGCGGCCTCTGCGTACGCTGTTTGGCCAGTTGATGTGCAGCCCGTCATCTTCTTTTAGCACTGCATCTTCCCAGTTCCAGGCATCGAATTGTACGATAGAAGAGGTGCCGGAGATCCTGCCACCACGCGGGGTGATCTGTCCAACCAGCACTCCGTTGGGACGCATACTTTCAACGACCTGGCTCTCGGCATTATAGGCGATCAAACTGCGAACGTGCGGCAACAGCTCTCCCAGTTCATCTTCATCATCACTTTGTACCACGGCATCTATCTCTACCAGTCCAAGGGTGGAGTTAGGAGAGATAAAGCCCGGATAAACATGTTTTCCTTTAGCGTCGATCACCGTACCGGGATACTGCCGGTTCGTGGAATTCACATCGGTCACCGTGGTGAGCTTTCCGTTTTCAAAAATGATAACGCTGTTTTCAATTACTTCTCCATTCCCAATATGGGCAGTGGCGCCCACTATGCTTATCGCCTGATCTTGTGGTGGCGCCGGAGTTTGTTGTGCGATCGCCGTACCCGCGAAAAAGAGCAGTACCGGCAGGATATATTTTGTCAAATTTTTCATACTTCTAATTTTAGAGGGTGTCACAGTGCATTTCTTCTTTCCTGGAATCTTTTACCGGCTGCGTCTTTAAGCCATTGTTCTTGGCCTTAAGCATCTGGGTAGTAAGAAGGTTCTTCTGCTTTTCTACTTCCTTACGCAGCTGTTCATCCCTTTCAATGTCAAAATAGACCACTCCTTCAATAAGTGTTTTTTCGGGTTTTGCATAGACCGAAAGAGGATGTGCGTCCCAAAGCACAAGATCTGCATCTTTGCCTTCTTTGATGCTTCCCACGCGGTCATCAATGTGAAGTAATTTTGCCGGATTCAGCGTTACAAACTTCCAGGCTTCCTCTTCAGAAATATCGCCGTATTTTACACTTTTTGCCGCCTCTTGATTCAGTCTTCTACTCATCTCGGCATCATCACTGTTGATGGCTACGGTTACTCCGGCATTGTGCATAATAGCTGCATTCTGCGGGATAGCATCCTTCACCTCGTATTTGTACGCCCACCAGTCAGAGAAAGTAGATCCTCCTACACCGTGCTCGGCCATTTTATCGGCTACTTTATAACCTTCTAAAATGTGGGTAAAGGTGTTGATGTTGAAACCGAATTCTTCAGCTACTTTCATCAACATATTGATCTCACTTTGTACATAGGAGTGAGCAGTAACTTTACGTTCGCCGTTAAGGATCTCGAGGATGGTCTCCATCTCGATGTCCTTGCGGTAAGGTTTTCCGCTCTTCTTTAGATCCTCATATTCCCGCGCACGGGTGAAGTAATCTACAAATACCTGTTCCACACCCATACGGGTTTGCGGAAAACGGGAGTTGCTGTCCCAGTTCGCCTGCTTTACGTTCTCTCCCAAAGCAAACTTGATGAACTTGGGAGAATTGTCAATGACCATTTCCTGCGGACTCGCTCCCCACTTCATTTTAAGAATAGCAGATTGTCCCCCAATTGGGTTAGCCGATCCATGCAAAAGCTGCATGGTAGTGACCCCTCCCGCAAGATTCCTGTATACTCCTATATCATCGGGATCAACAACATCTTCCATTTGTACTTCGGCAGAAGAATTGTGCCCCATCTCATTAACGGCAGATGCTGCCAGGTGAGAGTGCTCGTCTATGATCCCGGTGGTAAGGTGTTTTCCTGTAGCATCGATAACAGTTGCACCGCGGGCGCTAAGGTTTTTACCAACTTCGGCGATCTTACCGTTTTTTACCAGTACATCTGTATTTTCCATGATACCCTGTTCTTCATTGGTCCAAACGGTGGCATTCTTGAACAGGATGTTCTGTTGCTTCGGAAGATTCTCAAATCCATAGGCCATATTCGGGAAAGTTACCGGCAGCACTTCGGGATATTCATTTTTCTTCTGATCTTTTTTATCTGAAGCTTCAGCAGTTTGAGTGGCCGTAAAAGTGGTTTCTGTACCATCTCCTAAAATGGCTTTTCCGCTGAAGTTTTTTGGATTGTCGGCAATTCTGGCGCTCAGCCTGGTATATTCAGCTTTAGTAGTATCGGGAGCCGAAAGCAGGATGTTCACCCAGTTGTTCTTGTAATTGATCTTCGAGCCAATCTTGCTGCTATTAGTAGTTACTTCAGCTTTAGGCTTTGTAGGCTCTCCCGTGATCTTCATCTCGTAGGTATTTCCTCCAACCTTCAGGTCATAGGTTCCGTTAAGGTTCACCAGGTCGATATCTTCGAAGACTCCTCTCTTTCCCTGTACCCAGTTCTCATAGATGGTAGTCTCTTTGTCGAAATAATCTCCCGAAGTCACAATGAAGTTCGCCCAGGCACCTTCTTTTAGAGTTCCCAGTTTATTTTCGTGACCTATGAGTTTTGCAGGTACAGTAGTCAATGCTGCAAGGGCATCCTTTTTATCAAGTCCGTATGCAACCGCCTTTAAAAGGTTTTCCCTGAAGTTCTTTTCGGCATCATGGGAAGTAATGGTATAAGGAACTTTTTTTTCTGAAAGCATTTTCAGGTTTGCCGGGGCCTGGTTCCATTCTTTCATGTCCCCCAATGTGGCGTAATTTGCCATATAAGGATCTTCCATATCAAACGGCTCCGGGAAATTTAAAGGCACTATAAATGTTCCGTTAGTTGCTTTGATGGCATCAAGGCGTTCAAACTCTTTTCCGCTTCCCACGATCACGTATTGCACCCCAACTTCATCACCTACTTTATCGGCGCGTAATTCGTCCAGCAGGTTATCGGTTTTAAAGATCTGTAGCAAACCTCTGTTCTCATTAAAGGCTTCAAGGGCAAGATCTTTATTATCTGCATTGCCTTTTGCATACCAGTCGGCATCAAGATAGGTCTGCCGTAGCAAGGCCATGGCACCCATTTTGGAAGAAGGGTAGACCTGCTTTGATTGCGCACTTTTCTCAAAGGAGAAATATTGTGCAGATTCTTCATCGAGGATCCTGTCTCCTTCAGTTCCTTCGGAATTTAGAGCAACGAGTATTCCGGTACCGCGTACAATTCCGTCGGGCATGTGAGTATTCACGACTCCAAAGCCGAGCTTTCTCAATTTTTCCGCTTCTTCTTTGTTGTATTTGAAATTTTCCAAAGCCGAAGTTTCAGGTCTAATATGGTCATTCCAGTAGTAACCTTCACGACCGGCATCATACTGCGGATTTCCGCCGAAAGGGCTTCCGCCGTTACTTTTCGGCTTTTCTATCCCAAAGCTGGTGTAGAGATCAATAAAGGATGGGTAAACCGTTTTTCCTTTAAGATCGATCACCACCGCATTTGCAGGGACTTTAATATTTCTTCCAACTGCGGTGATCTTTCCATTGCGCATGGCCAGCATGGCGTTTTCGATGTAATTGGAAGGATCCACATAGATGTTAGCGTTCTTAAGAACTGTAAAATTGGTATTTTCCTGAGCCTTGACGGCATCATTCTTAGGAAAATACTCCTGCGCCTGCAGCCCTGTAGAGGCAATAAGCAACAGGCAAATTAATAGTCTGACTTTCATAAAATAGTTTAGGATTGGAATTTTGAGCGGGTAAGTTAGCAAAAAATTGAAAAGGAAAAATTTTTCTATAATCTTCCCCTGCTCTTGTGATAGTTTACGAGTAGCGCCACAACATAGCTGTAACTGCGCATCCCTCCCGGCTGATTGTTAGCTATCAAAAAAGAATCATACACGAACATGAACACAGGTTCGAAAGGGTTTTTATGGCTCTCCCAAAACTCCCTTACTTCCCGGTAATTTTCCTTTACCCCAAAATTTAGCTCTTCTATAAGTTCTTCGGCAAGGGCAGGATCACGCCTGTAAAGTTCACTAAGACAGTAGCTCAAGGCAAAGGTGTAGCCCGAATAATTGAAATAAGGGTCCGGATGGTTCATGGTTGTGAGACAGGCCAGAAAGTTTGCTTCATTTTCTTTGGCAAAGCCCAGTTGATGCCCTATTTCATGACTGGCAGTGGTTGGGATCTTATAGGGAACGATCCTGGTATTGACCTGCCCTTCATTCGTAAGGGGATTAAGATATCCGTTAAAGCCCATATAGGTCAGGGGAATGCTATAGACCGACCTTTTGAGGCTCGGCACATCATAGACCAGTTCCGGAAAATCATCTTCAATATTCTCGTAACCTGCAAAAGAAAGCTGAAGGATTTTCGATTTTGAATAGGGGATATCTACTTTTACCGAATCATCTGCGGTGAGGGCAAGTTGCAACTCATTGGAAGTGGCGATAAGGTCACGGGTGAGTTCCACAAGTTCTTCGGTGGTGTATTCATTATCGATCTCCAGGGCGGCATGCAGGGGTAGCCGGTAATAGTTATACCCCCAAAAAAGGTTAAAGCAGAAATAGATCAGGGAAAGCACAGCTATGGAATGAAGTATCCATTGCTTTGGGTTGCGAAAGCGTTGTTTGAACCTTATGACCAGCCAGCGAATGATCATGATGACCAGCAAAGCGTACAAAAAATCACCTATTGAAAAAGGTAAAAAACCAAGGGTTCTTCGTAGTAGAGCAGAAGTAATGGGATAGATGCCGTTGCTGTACCATTTTTCTATGAATAGGGGATTGGCTGCCAATAACCTGTTGAGCAGGATCTGCAGTGGTAGAAAAATGACCAGGACAATAGCGACTTTTTGCTTCACCTCTCAAAAATAGGGTTTTTCGGGATCAAGATACAAGAGACAGGAGCTAAGACTTTGATAAATCCTGTGTCGGGTTGCGCTTCAGGTTAAGTTGAGGTTAAGGATGGTGCGTTGTGAGTTAGGTTGTCACTGCCGACTATAAGTTTCAGATTCAGGTTTCTTCAAAAACGAAATTCATCAGGAATTGTCAGCCATATTATTATAGTCGCAAATACTTCTTATCAAAATCCCCTTCCGGAGGGGGCTCGTCCCGAACTTGTTTCGGTATTCTTGAAAGGCGGGTGGGGCGTTCTGAAATTTCTTGCAGGTATTTTAAACTTTTCTGACCACTGACCACTGATCACTGACCACTGATCACTAATTTTTTCACTTCGTACTTCTAAACCCGTACTTTTAACCTCCATCCCTTTCCACTTTCTTATATTTGTGTGCAAACAAAAATTTACATCATGAATGAAGAAATAAGGGCTTTGGAGCCAAAGCCACTCTGGAATAAATTTGCCGATCTCAATGCTGTGCCAAGACCTTCAAAAAAGGAGGAAAGGGTGATAGAATTCATGAAGAACTTTGGGAACAACCTGGGGCTGGAGACCGAAGTAGATGAAGTAGGAAATGTGATCATAAGAAAACCTGCAACTCCGGGAATGGAGAATAAAAAAGCAGTGGTTTTACAATCCCATCTGGACATGGTACATCAAAAGAACAATGATTCCAACTTCGATTTTGAGAAGCAGGGGATCGAGATGTACGTTGATGGAGATTGGGTTCGTGCACGGGGAACAACTTTGGGAGCCGATAACGGCCTTGGAGTAGCTACTATGATGGCTATCCTTGAAAGTAAGGATATTGAACATCCTCCTTTGGAAGCACTTTTTACTATTGATGAAGAGACCGGAATGACGGGAGCCATGGGATTAAAACCCGGCGTCCTAAAGGGTGATATTCTGTTGAACCTGGATACCGAAGAAGACAATGAAATTGGTATTGGATGTGCCGGCGGAGTTGATATTACTGCTTCCCGCACCTACAGGGAAGAACCTGTTCCAACTGATGCCATTGCCTATAAAGTAGTGGTAAAAGGCCTACAGGGCGGGCATTCGGGAATGGACATCATCAAAGGCCTGGGAAATTCCAATAAATTAATGAACCGCATCCTGTTCAACGGTTTTGAGAAATTCGGAATGAGGATCGCAGAGATCAACGGCGGGGGACTCCGAAATGCTATCCCACGGGAAAGTGAAGCTGTGGTGGTTGTGGAGAAATTTCAGGAGAAGGATTTTACTTCCGAAGTAGGGAAGGTCATTCAGGAAATTCAGCAGGAATACAAATCCCTGGAGCCGAAACTACATATAGAAGTTTCAGAAACTGAAGCGCCACAAGCGGTAATGGACCTTGGAGCTCAGGAATTACTGCTGAAATCTGTTTACGCAGCACATAATGGAGTCTACAGGATGAGCCCCGATATTGAAGGGCTGGTTGAGACGTCCAACAATGTTGCACGTGTCACTGTCAAAAATGGCAAAATTGAAGTGCTTTGTTTGACCCGTTCCTCTGTGGATTCTTCTAAGACCGACCTTGCCAACAGCCTTCGTGCAGGATTTGAACTGGCCGGTTTTGAGGTAGAACTTTCGGGAGCTTACCCGGGATGGAGCCCTAATATGGATT
>CAYLZB010000105.1:0-8592 GCA_964388165.1 uncultured Flavobacteriaceae bacterium
TTGCAGCTGGAAAAAATTATTCAATGAAGATTTCATATAACTGGCTCAGACAATTTATTAAGGTTAATCGCACTCCTGAAGAAACAGGAGAATTGCTGACAGATCTGGGTCTTGAAGTAGAAGGAATTCATGAGTTTCAAAGCGTCAAAGGCAGCCTTAAAGGAATCGTTGTTGGCGAGGTGCTTACCTGCGAGCAACACCCCAATGCCGATCGCCTTAAGGTCACTACGGTGAACTTGGGAAATGGTGAGCCGGTACAGATCGTTTGTGGTGCTCCAAATGTGGCTGCCGGTCAAAAAGTACCCGTGGCAACAGTAGGAACTACATTATATGATGACAAAGGAAGTCCATGGGAGATCAAGAAGAGTAAGATCCGCGGGGAAAGCAGTCATGGGATGATCTGTGCAGAAGATGAGTTGGGACTGGGTCAAAGCCACGAAGGCATTATGGTGCTTGATGAAAACCTGGAACCGGGAACTCCTGCTGCAAAGCTTTTTGAAATTGAAGATGATCACGTTTTTGAAATAGGATTAACTCCCAACCGTGCCGATGCTATGAGCCATTGGGGAGTGGCCCGGGACCTTAAAGCCGGTTTACAGCAACAGGGAGAGAACCAGGAATTGATCACACCTTCTGTGAGTAGTTTCCATGTGGACAGCCGCAGCCGAAAGATCCCTGTGAAGATCACCGACGCCGAACTTGCTCCCCGCTATTGTGGTGTGACCATTACAGGTGTGGAGATCCAGGAGTCTCCAAAATGGCTCCAAAACCGACTGAAAGCTATAGGCATCACCCCAAAAAATAATGTTGTAGATATTACTAATTATGTGATGCACGAATTGGGGCAACCCTTGCACGCTTTTGATGCCGACAGGATCACCGGAAACGAGATCATTGTACAGACTTTACCTTCCGGCACAAAGTTTACGACTCTCGATGAAATTGAAAGAGAGCTTCATGAAGAGGATCTCATGATCTGTGACGCCGAGAAACCTTTGGCTATTGCCGGGGTCTTTGGCGGTATAGGAAGCGGAGTTACTACAGCAACAACTAACCTGTTCATTGAAAGTGCCTATTTCAATCCTGTGACTGTAAGGAAAACAGCAAAACGCCATGGATTGAACACCGATGCTTCTTTTAGATATGAAAGAGGTATAGATCCAACTATCACGGAATATGCGCTTAAACGCGCAGTTCTCTTGATCCAGGAATTGGCGGGAGGAAGTGTGTCAAGTGATATCGACGATCATTACCCAAAAAAGATTGAAGATTTCCCTGTGTTCCTGACCTTTGAAAAGATCAACACGCTCATAGGTCAAAACCTCTCCAAGGAAACTATTAAGTCTATTTTAGCCTCTCTTGAAATAAGGGTCAATAACGTTACCGAAACCGGGATGGGCCTCACGATCCCTCCTTACCGCGTAGATGTAAAGAGGGAAGCCGATGTTATCGAGGAGATCCTAAGAGTCTATGGGTATAACAACATAGAGTTTGGTGAAAAGATCAATGCATCTGTAGCTAACTCAACAAGATTTGAAGATTATAAGCTTCAGAATTTAATTGCAGGTCAGCTTGTAGGTCAGGGGTTCTATGAAACAATGGCCAACTCTCTCACTACACCGGCTTACATGGGCTTGAGCGAGCAGCTTAAGGAAGAACATGCTGTAAATATGCTTAACCCTCTTAGCCAGGACCTTTCTGTGCTAAGGCAATCTATGTTGTTCTCGGGTCTTGAAGCCGTGAGCTACAACCTCAACAGAAAACGTGCAGATCTTAAGTTCTTCGAATTCGGAAAGACATACCACAACTATGGCAACAGGGAGGAACAAAAACATCTTTCGATTTTCCTTTCCGGAAACCGCAACATGGAAACCTGGGCAAATCCGGTGCAGAAAGGGGATTTCTTCTACTTGAAAGGAGTGGTTACTTCTGTCCTTGAAAGATTGGGAATAAATGAGGTGAAGAGCTCACCTGTCAAAAATGACATTTTCTCTGAAGGTATTTCGATTAGCTTCAATAAATCAAAATTGGTTGAATTTGGGGTAGTTAAGAAGAAGATCCTAAAGAAGTTTGACATTGGTCAGGAGGTTCTTTATGCCGACTTTAACTGGGATCTTGTTGTGGAAACATCTAAATCTCAGCAGAACAAGTTCAGGGAAATTTCAAAATTTCAGGCGGTAAGAAGAGATTTTGCGCTTCTACTGGATAATTCGGTGAGATTTGAGGAGATCCATGAAATTGCGTTTAGAACAGAGAAGGATCTTCTAAAGGATGTGAACTTATTTGATGTTTATGAAGGTGCGAACCTTCCGGAAGGAAAGAAAAGCTACGCAGTGAGTTTTATTCTTCAGGATGAGAAGAAGACCCTTACCGATAAACAGATCGATAAAATAATGAATAAACTTCAGCAAAACCTGGAAAAACAACTGGGAGCTGAGCTTAGATAAAAAGAAAGGCTGTTCAAATGAACAGCCTTTTACATTATTTACCGGTTAGGATCTCAGATCCTATTTGGGTAGCTTCTCAAAAATGGCATCTACATAGGTTCTTATTTCCTCATCTAGATTTCCGGGAGCCACCAGGTCTTCGGCTCTACCTCTCCATACGATCTCGTTAGTTCTACGGTCAATAAGGTCAATGACAATAGTACCCTCTTTGTACGGCACCTGCTCAATTCCGGTACCTACAATTCGCGGAACCGTGAAGTAGTTGTTATACGCATAGTTTCTATAGTAAGGTCCTACATAGAATCCGGGACGGTAGTAACTGTAGTTAGTATAAATAGGATTTGCATTGACAGCCATCTCTTCATCCAGCATCAAATGGTAATAAACCAAAAGATCGGGTTGATTGCGATCCAGACGATAATTGAGATCCTGCATGTTTTCACGAATTTCATCTATTACGATCTCATTCACCTGTACATTATTGTAGTTGGAGGTTTGTATTGTATCCTGATTAGGTAAAAAAGCATAGCTTTTATAACTGTCAAGACTCTTCGCAGTTCTTTTGTTGGCATCTACTTTTGGACCGCAGGAAGTTAGCAGGATTCCCGCCATTAAAGTAAGACTGAAGAAGTGTCGCAAAAATTTCATTATTTAAAGATTTTTTAGGTTCATTTTTCAAGATAGGATTAATCTCCATCCCTGTAAAATTGCGTTTGAAGGTTTAAAATGAATTTAACCATAGACTCTTAAAATTAACAGTAGAAACCTTAATAATTAGCCAAAAATCACGCTTTTGCAAGTTTTGTTGTTATTCCCTAATTTTAGAAGCTAAAGGAAATTGAACATGTGGCTAGAGAGAATAAACCTCCAGAGGAGATTGGAGTTGCTGCGGGCAAAGGAGACGAAGGAACAGGAGGTTCTTGAGGAAGTTAGAAGGATCCTTGAAGAAGAATATGTTTCAGCAGAAGCCATTCTCAGACGTATTTCTGAAGCAGATCCCGAAAATGAAGATTCCAATGCCTTAAACTTTGACCTGCTCGAAAGTAACAGGATCTTTCATCTTTCTCAGATCAAAAGCATTTGTATTGCTTACAGGTTACGATTTTTAAGTACCAGATTTTTCAAGGGGGATCTACCCCCGGAAGCAATAAGCGCCCTTGAAGCACTGGAAAAACAGCACCATTTAAAAATAAAGGGTGCTAAAATGCTGGCTCCTGCTAAATACTTCAGGCTGGAAAATGCCGATGACCCAATGCTTTTTGCACCTCTTGGAAATGATTACTACTACCTTGTACACAAGTGGGGAACCGATATGCATCCACTGAGAAGGATCCTCATGTGGCCGCTTAAAGACCTGGAGAACCTGTTGATCTTCAGTTTCTTTTTCAGCTTTTTATTTACGTTTGGGATCAGGGAAGTATTTTTTTCACAGTTCAGGGAAACGTCGCAGTTTCTCATCTTGTTCCTGTATTCTTTTAAGTCTGTAGTCGCCCTTATCTTTTTCTACGGAATTAGTCTCGGAAAGAACTTTAGCTCCGGAAACTGGAACAGTAAATTCTATAATGCCTAGCTCAAGTGTTAAACTGAAATTAAAAGCACCTGTAGTAAACTCCCTATTCTTAAATTTATATAGAAATACAACATTATGAGCGAAGAAGAAGAATATAAAAGAGTATACACCGGTAGCGAGGTAAATGTTCAACACTTACAAAACCTACTCGAAGAAAAAGACATTCCTACAAGGGTAAGAAATGATTTTGATTCGGGATTAAGAGCCGGTTTTGGAGGCGGATTGCCGGGACAGGTGTTACTCTTTGCCAAATCGGAGAATTATGAAGAAGCTTTGCGCATCACAAAAGAAACTTTTCCCGATAGTGACTAATGAAAATGAGTGCTGCTTCAGGTCGTAATTATTTTAACCTCTTCCTGGGAATAGCTTTCCTGGGCTATGGTGGATATCGCATCTTCACCTTCATGACAGGTGCAGAATACACCACCTTTAGGATAATTGTTGCTATTGGCTTTATCATCCTGGGAGCTTTCGATCTTTACAAATTCTTCAGGAACGAACCAAAGGCATAAAAAAAGAGGTCTCAAAAATGTCATTTTTGAAACCTCTTTCTGAATTTACTTAAAAAGCTTATATGGGATATCTTCCGGCTTAGACAGCATACATTTTTTCACGTTGCTCCCTTATCTTTTTATCACTCATGTACTCATCAAAAGTGATATAACGGTCAATAGCACCATTCGGTGTTAATTCAATTACACGATTTGCCACTGTTTGTGCGAACTCGTGATCATGAGTTGTAAATAATACGGTTCCTTTGAAATTCTTCAGGGAATTGTTGAAGGCTGTAATAGATTCAAGATCCAGGTGGTTCGTAGGTTCATCAAGCATAAGAACGTTAGCCCTCATCATCATCATTCTACTCAACATACATCGCACCTTCTCTCCTCCCGATAAGACCCTTGAGGTCTTGAGGGCTTCTTCCCCACTAAAGATCATCTTTCCAAGGAAACCGCGAATGTATACCTCTTCCCTTTCCTCCTCGGTCTTGGCCCATTGTCTCAACCAGTCAACAAGGGTAAGGTCATTGTCAAAATATTCGGAGTTATCTAGTGGCAAATAGGACTGATTTGTAGTCACACCCCACTGATATTTCCCGGAAACCGGCTTCTGTTTGTCATTGATGATCTCATAGAACGCAGTGGTAGCACGTGAATCCTTTGAATACACTACTACCTTATCCCCTTTTGCAAGGTTGATATCTACCCCCCTAAAAAGAGTTTCTCCTTCAATGGAAGCTTCGAGTCCTTCAATATTGAGGATCTGATCACCGGCTTCTCTCTCTCTTTCAAAGATGATTGCAGGATATCTTCTGCTGGAAGGTTTAATGTCATCGATGTTGAGCTTTGCGATCATCTTTTTACGCGAAGTAGCCTGTTTGGATTTCGCTACGTTAGCGCTAAAGCGACGGATAAACTCTTCAAGTTCCTTTTTCTTATCCTCAGCCTTTTTGTTCTGTTGGGCTCTTTGACGGGCAGCTAACTGGGACGATTCATACCAGAAGGTATAGTTCCCGCTGTAGTGATTGATCTTTCCAAAGTCAATATCAGATATATGAGTACATACCGAATCCAGGAAGTGACGGTCGTGAGATACCACGATCACTGTATTCTCATAGTTTGCAAGGAAATTCTCCAACCAGCTTATGGTTTCATAATCCAGGTCGTTCGTAGGCTCATCCATGATCAATACATCGGGATTTCCAAACAATGCCTGAGCGAGAAGTACTCTTACCTTCAATTTGTTATCCAGGTCTCCCATTAAGGTGTAATGATTCTCTTCCTTGATTCCAAGGTTTGAAAGCAGTGCTGCCGCTTCACTATCGGCATTCCATCCATTCATTTCCTCAAATTCCACCTGCAGTACTCCTACCCTTTCCCCGTCGGCATCACTAAAATCTTCTTTTGCATAGATCTCATCCATTTCTTTCTTGATGTTGTAAAGGGGCTTATTTCCCATGATGACCGTTTCCAGTACAGGATACTCATCATACAGGTTGTGGTTCTGCTCCAATACAGACATTCTTTTCCCGGGCTCGAGATGAACGTGTCCCGAAGTGGGATCAGATTTTCCGCTTAAGATCTTTAAGAAAGTAGATTTTCCGGCACCATTGGCACCTATAATTCCGTAACAATTTCCCTGGGTAAAGGTGGTATTCACCTCATCGAACAATATTCTTTTCCCAAATTGTACAGATAGATTTGAAACTGATAACATATGGTCTATTCTAAATTTTTGCAAAAGTAGCCAATTATAAACTTTCAATAAAAGATTAACTTTTATAATTACCTATTTAACGAGGAGTTAACATTGATATGAAGGCCCTGCTTCTACATTTGCTATCCCTTATTTTGCCCTCCAGTAAACTTGATTAAAATAGGTTCAAATATTACGCCTCATGCCTTGCCAGCACTGCTTTTGCTGTGCCTTCACTTCATTCTTGCAGGTTGCGGAAGTGGAGACGACAATAAAGTTACACACGCTTATCTCGGAGGGGAAATTGTCAATCCAACAACAGACCATGTTATCGTAAAACATAATGGAGAGGTTTTAGACACCATTCTTCTTAATGCACAGAACCGTTTTAGCTATAAGGTAGAGAATGTGCAAAAAGGACTTTATCTTATCCAGCACATGCCCGAGACGCAGAATATATATTTAGCTCCCGGAGATAGCCTGCTCTTAAGGGTTAATACTGTAGCTTTTGATGAGTCCCTGCACTTTAGTGGAACCGGTGATGAGCACAATAATTTTCTTACCGATATGTTCCTGAAAGATGAAGAGAACGCTCAGCTATTACTCTCCTTTCATGAATACGCACCCGCAACCTTCCTTAAGAAAGCAGATTCCATTAAGAGCCTGCGCTATAGTTCCCTCGACAAGAGCTCTAAAAAAAGAAAATTTTCAGAAGACTTTGTTTGTCTCGCAGAGAATATCATTGAATATGAGAACAATGATCTCAAGGAACGTTATTCCTACCTGGTCAATAAATATCATAAAGAGTTTTCCAAACAGTTTCCCGAAGACTACTACGGGTACAGAAGCAATATTGATTTCAATTCTGAGGAGCTGCAGTGCAGTGCGGGCTATAAAAGATTCCTGGAAAATTATTTGATCAACTACTCCCTTACCTGGTGTGCTAACAGCGGCCTCGATGAATCTGATTGTTACGACCTGAACAATGTAAACAATGTAACCTCGCGCCTGAAAAAAGCGGGAGAATTGGTACAGGTTCCAACCCTGAGGAAGTTTATCCTGGAAAAAATAGCCGTGAGAGGAATTGTAATGGCAAAAAGCAGGGAAGACATCATCACCATTCTCAAAGAATTGAAAGCACAGAACATAGCTCCTGAAGACCTTGAAAAGATGCGGCAGCTTGGTACGATCCAGCTGGCTTATCTTCCGGGAACTTCACTGGCCAATGTACCTCTGGTGAATATGGCGGGGGAATTGGTCTCTATAGGAGACGTGGTCGATAAACCGACAGCTATTTTTCTGTGGTCGGTCTATGACGAAGGGCATGTGGAGGAGCATGAGCTTGTAAAACAGTTCAAAAAGAAGTATCCCGAAATTAATTTCATAGGGATAAATCTCGACCTGGGCCAAGAACCCGCCTGGAGAGTGGCCGTAAGACAGAATGCATATGATCCCAAAACTGAATTTCAGCTCGGGACCACCAGGATAGAACAGGATTACTTCAGGTATTTTCTGGATAAGATCCTTCTCATTAATCCTTCAGCCGAAGTGGTAGTGGGAGACAGCTACCTCACATCTCCCGAATTTGAATCTCACCTTCTGGAATTTCTCAACCAATAAAAAAGCCTTTCTTCCGGAGAAAAAAGGCTTCTAAAATGTCATTTTTGGAACCTTAGTTCCCTTTCTTATGATCGGCAAGGAATTTCTCCAATCCGATATCGGTCAACGGGTGGTTCAACAATCCTGTAATGGAAGATAAAGGACCTGTCATCACATCTGCACCAATTTTTGCACAGTCAATAACGTGCATTGTATGTCTTACAGAAGCAGCCAATATTTGGGTATCAAAGCCGTAGTTATCATAGATCTGGCGAATCTCCATGATAAGGTTCAAACCATCTGTAGAAATATCATCCAGTCTTCCAATGAATGGAGAGACATAAGTTGCACCGGCTTTGGCAGCTAAAAGCGCCTGACCTGCAGAAAAAACCAGGGTACAGTTGGTCTTTATCCCCTTGTCACTAAAGTATTTTATCGCTTTGATACCGTCTTTGATCATTGGCACCTTTACAATAATTTGATCGTGAAGGGCAGCAAGCTCTTCTCCTTCTTTCACGATATTATCAAAGTCGGTTGCGATCACCTCGGCACTTACGTCACCGGTAGTTATTTCGCAGATCTTCTTGTAATGAGCAATGATGTTCTCTTTTCCGGTAATACCTTCTTTTGCCATTAGAGAAGGATTGGTAGTCACCCCATCGAGAACCCCAAGGTCCTGCGCTTCCCTTATCTGGTCAAGATTGGCAGTGTCAATAAAAAATTTCATAGTGTGTTGTTATAAATGATTAAATACTGCTGAAAAATGCCATTTTTCAAACT
>CAYLZB010000106.1:0-8488 GCA_964388165.1 uncultured Flavobacteriaceae bacterium
TTGCCTCCGTTTCCTGTCATTGACGTCTGTTCACCCAAATGATCCTTCCCCATCTCTTAACAAAAAAGCCCGACCAACCGGTCGGGCTTTGATAGATCTGATTATGATCAATAATAGGAATAAGTAGTTGTTTCTGTAGTACTCCTTTTTTTTATGACCATACCTTCGGCATTGAAGTCGTAAATGTAGTAACTAGAGAAATTTACACCTTCCCCTTTTATTGTATAGTATAGAGGAAGGTATTGTTGTACTTTATGAGTATGAATGATCTCGAAGGGTGCGGGATTGACCTTTTCGGTGTAATTGTCATAGCCCAGGCTACTATCAAGAACCCAAACATTGTTGCTGTTCTTAACATATATGCTTTCTGTTTTTAAATTTCCGTCGGAAAAATATTCGTAGTCGTACCTCTTTTCAGCAGTGAAAGTGCCATCAGCTTTTATCTGGAAAAATGTCTTTTTTCCAATCCGTCCATCATCATTATAATCAAGTGTGCTATAGGCAACTTTGAAGAAGCCGCTGATGTTTTCAACAACCACAACCCTTCCATTTTGCCAAACAAAGTTTTCACCTTCTCCCGGGAAAGTACCCACCGATTCAATTAGTCCGCTATTAGAATAATAATAATTATCTGTTCCATTAGTGACATTTGCCGGTTCCTGCTCCCAGAGGACTTTGCTTACTTTACCATCTGTAGCGTATTCCCAGGTTTTTTTACTCCGTTTGCCATTGCTTCCCACTGTTTCTACGGATTTTATTTTTCCCTGAATTTCATCGTCCAGCAGGTGTAAGTCTAATTCCGCGAGAGCGCCTTTAATTACTACTCCATTTGTCCCGGATATGTTCAGCTTTAGGATCTTGTGATTTTCCAGGAGAGCATTATCTTTTGGATATACCTGGAAGGTAGTGAAGACTGTGCCCGCTTCAACAGGGACTAAAATCTTCTGTTGATCATTCAAAGCGGGATAGGTGCTAACAAAGTAATTATCTTCATTGCCCTGTAATTGGATGCTTACAGATCCTTCTCCGGGTGCGGGTGCAGAAAATATTATTCGTACTTCAACTCCTTCGGGGTCATTTTCTGTGACACCAAGTGCTGCACTATTAAAAGATGCAGAAACCGGTTCTTCATCATCAGTAATTGCAATGGTGGTACTGCGTTTGTTACCAAAGATGATATCCTCGCTACTATCTTTGAAGACCAAAGTTACAACGCCATTATTCTGCAGTAACTCATTGTTTTGAGGAGAAAACTCAAGAGTTGCAAAATTCTTTCCTTTTTGAACAGGGATCTCGATCTCACCATTTGTAACAGGCGGATTAGAAGTAAAGGCAGCCTCATTTGTGCTGGTGACTCCAAGAATAATATAACCTGTGGCAGATGCAGCCTTGTCAAAATTGATCCGAAATTCTACTGTGGGTGAGGTTTCCATTATAGAAGTGTCCTCAAATAGTTCAGCGGACACAAGAACTGGTGTAGAGACGGAATCATCGTCTTTTGAACATGAGCTAAAAGTAGTGCCAAGAAGCAGGACAACTACAATTAAAAAGATAGATTTCATTTTCTTAATTTTTGATTGATTGATAAGTAGTCATGATCACAAATCCTCCTTTCCAAAGGGAGAGGAGGACGTGGTTTTTTTACAATTTGAATTCGATTCCCAGATTTACAGTTGCCACTGTAAAATCATCACGGCTAATTCCCGAATACGAGGCAACTACACCAAGTTTCCCGAAATTGTACCCCACATGTGGACGATAGTAAAATCCGCCTTCGTTTCCGTCATTGATACCTATGGCATAACCCACATCGGCACCAGCAAAAAAGGATACAGCTTTAAAACGGGCAGAGGCTGCAAGGGGTAAGAATTGAACATCATCAACTTCCCATTCGAATCCATCCTCTTCTCCAGAATCTCCGAAAAAGTGAGAGTAAGCTGCAAGTGCACCTACCTCAAATTGTTCCCCAATTCCCAACCTGTAGGCGACATCTGCTCCCAGGTTAAAAGTGGTGAATTCTTCAATATCCCCTACAGGAATACCTCCATTTACGCCTACAGAAAACGTTCCCTCCTGGGCCTGTACGTAAGAGAAGCTGAAAAGGGTAAATGCTGCAATCAAAAGTGATTTTTTCATGTTTGTGTTTTTTAGATTTTTATTAGTTGTTTCGATCTTTGAAGAACTTCTAAGTTTTCTGAAATTCTACATTACAAAGATGTGGCGGTTGGGGAGAGTTTGAAATACCCTGACAGCAGGGTTTTTAATACCTGCGACGCGGTATTTTTAATTGGATAGAAATACCCTGCATCAGGTAGAGGAGAAAATTGGGTTACAGGAAGGAGATATTGAGCCAGGCCTTTCCGGGAGGTGCGGCAATTAATAAAGGAAATCGGGCTATCTGAAAAGCAGAGAACAGGTCATCCTGATTTCCATTTCAGGATCCCAAACAGTTAAAATCAAAATCTATTAGAATCTCAAAACAAGTTAAGCAGGACGAAAAATGGACTTTTAAGTTACTCTCTTTTCACTATTCTTCCAGTAACTTATGCTTAACAGCAAATTTGTAGACGCCCAGGGAATTTTTCACCTCAATTTTACGCATAAGGTTCTTTCTGTGAGTTTCAACTGTTTTTGGGCTAATGAAGAGCAAATCGGCAATTTCGGTATTGGAGTGTTCCAGGGCAATAAGTTTTAGGACCTCGAGTTCTCTTTCAGTAAGGCTGCTTAGTGCATCCTCCGGCTGATCCTTTTGCTGAAAATTCCGGAGAAGATTCTGCGCCAGTTGATTACTAATTGTTTGGCTTAGGTATGGTTCTCCTTTTAGAACCTGTCTGATTGCCAATTCCAGTTCTGCTTTCCCGGTGTTCTTTAGGATGTAGCCGGACGCCCCTGCTTCAAGCATTCCGGTCACCAGCTGTAGATCGTTTTCCATGGTCAAACCCAGGATCTTTATATCCGGATATCGTTCTTTGATCTTCTTTGTCGTTTCCAGACCATTCATAACCGGCATATTTATATCCAGGATGGCGAGATGGGGGGAGAGCGTGGTAAGCTTTTCAAGAGCCTCTTTGCCGCTGTTAACCGTAGCGATAACCTCTACATCATTTAATTGAGAGAGCAGGGAGGCGAGCCCGTCCAGAAACATCTGGTGATCGTCTGCAAGTAAGACTTTAACCTTTTCCATTTGCTAAACCTTTAGAGGGATGCTAATATTAAACACTGTTCCAATGTTGATCGATGAGTCGATATCAAAGTAGCCATGCAAAAGTTTAATGCGTGAATAGATATTCTTTAAACCAATGCCAAGGCTGCTAATCCCGGTATCAAATCCCTTTCCATTATCTTCCACCAGCAGATTGATGAACTCACTATTTTGCGTTAAACTAATGGTGACTTTACTTGCAGATGCATGTTTTATTATGTTTTGAAGGATCTCCTGAAGTACGCGATAAAGTGTGAATTTGGCTGCCTCAGAGAGATCTTCATTCAAAATGTGCGAATGGAATTTGTAATCTACCCCATTGATCTGTCTGTTCTTATTAATGAGGTTTTCCAAAATTTCCGGCAGGGTTTTATTTTTTAGATCGGGGGGCATAAGGTCATGAGAGATCGTTCGTATTTCCCGGCAACTTTCATCGATAAGGTCCACTACCTGGTCCAAAAGCAGCCTGTTATTAATTTCCATACTGCCAGTATCCATTCCGGAAAGTTTGATCCTGCTCAAAGCCAGGATCTGTCCAAGGCTATCGTGCAGGTCACGCGCTACTCGCTGTCTTTCCTTTTCCTGGGATTCAATGACTGCTTCTATCCTGTTTTTTTCCTGAAGCTTTAGTTCCTTATTGAGGGCATTGTTGTTATGATAATAGACTGCGTTGGCAAAAGTGGTGGAAATAAGCTCCATTATCACAAGGAACAGTTCTTTTTCAGGTTCAGATGAAATTAAGCAGTCTTCGAGATATATAATACCAATAGTTTCTCCACTTTGCCTGACAGGAAATATGCACAAATTTCCAGGCTGCTCCTTTTGCAGGTATGGGTCGGCAGCAAAAAGTGCTTCTTTAGCTAAATCCTGAAGTACGATCTTTTCGCCTTTTTTGATACTGTAGTTGAGAATGCTAACAGGCAGGTTCTCCTTTAGTTTATTCAGGGACTTATTTTCCACGGCTTCATCCGGTGCAAGTGCTAATAGCTTCCAGTTGTTTTCTTGAAAAAGAAGGATAGCAGCCTTTTTCACTTTCTCCTCCTTCAGAATAAGAGACAGAAGATATTCTGCCAGGTTTTTAACAGAAAGCTGCTTACCCGGAACGGTTTGTTCCAAAACCTGTCGAATGGTTTGAAGGTAATGATCGGAATCTGGTTTGGTAGAGGATCTTTTCTTTTTCAGGATGAATTCGGGATAAAGGTTATTTAGTTGTTCGACCTTAGCAAAAGCTCCCCAGAGATTGTAATATTTCAGGCATTTTTTCAGGTAGTGTTTAGCCTGCTTCATTCGGTTCTTATCACGATAATATTCAAAAGCCCGTTCGGCAGCAATGGCGGCATAATGCACAAACTCCTGTTCACCTGCTTCATCTATCGCCAGGTCGTAAAGTAAAGTAGCTTGTTCAAAGTCTCCGCTGCATTTGGCAATTTCAGCTTCTATTAAATAAACTTTATGTAAATAATTACCCGATTTGAAGTCGGATAATCTCCTAAGTTCCTTCAATTTCGGCTCGACTTTTATCAGAGCTTCAGCAAGTTCTTCAGATTTCCGATACGCGCATTGTAAGAGACTTAACGAATAGAAAAAATAATGCTCAAGCTCCAGTTGATATCCTTTCCCGGCATACTCGATAACCTCACATTCTTTTGCAGCAGTAAGTGCAGCATCAAAGAAATTTGCGAAGTAGTTCAGCTTTTCCCTTGCGACCAGATAATTATACCGGCAAATAAGGTTAAACTCAGAATCTGCTATGATCTCTTCGGGAAACCTGAAATCTCCTTTTGCAAATCCTTCCTTTTGTCCTGTTAAATAACCCGAAATGGCGTTGTCTGTTCCGCGTACGAAATAGACGTGATGCTCTTCCTCCTCCTTGGCACAGTCCTGTATATGTTTGAAAAGATTTTTTCCACGGTAGGTATCCGTCATGCGAACGATGGTCTTGCAAAATGAAACGTAGTGTCTGTCTCCCGCTTCAAGGGCCTGCACAACTCCTTCTTCTAATTTCTTTACGCAGTCTCTGTGATGGTTCTCCCAGGGAAAGAAGTTGAGCATGGCAATATAATGGACCATATATGAATGCCTCTTAAAAGGCTCCTTTTCTATCATTTTAAGGGCAAGCTTTCCGAGGAAAAAAGCCAGATCCCGATTTTTCTCACTGAAGAAGCCGGTGAAGAAGCTGGCAGCAAAAAGTACGGGTGATAGAGGAGCGAAACCCTTGTTAAAGGTGAGAAGCAATGTCTTGGAAACCATGTATAATGCCTTGTAGGGATCAACGAAATACATTAGGGTCATTGAAGTTGTAACCAGGTTCATGAGGTCGTGGTACTCTTCATCAGGATTAATGAGCTCAGCAAAATCAACATGAAGGTAGAGATCTGCAGCTTGCGTGATCAGTACCTGGCAGTCTTTAGCACTTTCTCTCTTGATCTCTTCCCTTTCGGCAGGTATACAAATTCCATAATGACCCAGCATTTCTTCTAAACTACCTATGCCGTCAAGTAATATCAAGTGATCATTTTTCTGGTAGATGAGAGCAGAACAGACCATCATCTTCAAAAGCGTAGCCTGTAAGCGCTGATGTCTATTGCAGTCTATTTCCAGTATTTGCCGTACATAATTCAGTGCTATATCAAATTTTTGGAGCAGGAATGAAGTCTCAGCAAATCCAAACCAGATCAAGAACCGCAGCGTATCAATATCAATTTCATCCTTCTTAAAGACTTCTCTGAGTACGCTGTCCTGCACCTTAATGGCAGAATTGCATTCGCCGAAAAGCTTTTCTGCAAATGCAAAGTATTCATGAGCTGTTTCAAAAGCTGTGTTTTTGATTGCCAGTTTGCCGGCCTGAATGTTCAATAGAAGGTGTTCATTAGAATGAACTTTTACAGAGCCGGAAAGATTGTGAGCGCTGTTGAGATGGTTTACCGCAAGGAATATAACATGATCTTCGGGGCCAGCGATTTCCTGCAGGAAATAATGCCCGATCCTTTGATGCAGATCACGCTTTTCTGCATTCGAGAGCAGCGCATTTGCTGCCGAAAAGACTGTATCATGAGTGAAAATAAAGGTATTTCTTCTTTTGATAAGGAACTGCATTTTTACAAGCCCCGATAAATGACCGGAAATTTCCTTTTTAGGAAAGATAAGGATCTTGTTCAGCAGATCTTCATTAAATGAATAGCCCAGACAGGAAGCGGCTGCTATTACCTTTAATTGATGGAAAGGTAGGTTCCGCAGCTGTGTGCGCATAAAATCAACAGAATTCTTCTCACTGCCCAATCTCGGCAAAGTGGCCCAGAAATTTGGGTCTTCTGCCTTGACTGAAGGATTCTCTCTTTGGATGATCTTTAGAATTTCCTGTATCTGAAAAGGATTTCCGCCGCTTTCCAGCCAAAGGTAACTTCTAAACTGGGTGAGGTTCTGCTTTGAGAAATTCCATTCAGGTGGTATAATAGTACCCACAGAAGTGCGGGAAAGAGGTTTCAAAATAGTAAAGGATGCGTTTGGCAGGCCTTTTAACTTTTTTAGTTTCTCATCAGAGGATCTTGACGCGGTAATAAAGAGCAATCCCGGAACTTCATTGCTGCTTACAAGTTCCTCCAGTAAAAGTAGAGAAGCCTTGTCAGACCATTGCAGATCATCGAGAAAGAAGATCAGCCTGTAGCCCGATGATGTGATGCTCCTGAAGAATTTCTTCAGAAAGTAATAAAGCCGGGCCTGAACCTGATGCGCCTGCACCTGATGATCACTGACTGCGACTGCATTTTTCCTACTGAAGAAAACCTCCAGTTCCTTAAATACCCCCGTGACGGCAGCAATATTGGTTTGCAAGGCAGAGGTAGCATTCTCTTTAAGGAGATCATATTGCTTGTCGGGAAGTAAAAGAATTTGCCGTGACCAGGATTCAAAAGCCTGCCGGAATGCGAGGTAAGGCGTGTTTTCCCGGTTTTCAAACTTGCCGTACAGCTTAAAGCAGTTCGTGTCATTATATGATGCTAATGCTGTATTAATAAGCGTGGTCTTCCCTATGCCTGCCGGGCCGTTTATTACAATTAAAGATGTACCCGATCTTTCCTGATCAAGCAAGGCATCAGAAATGGATCTTAATTCTCTGGTTCGACCGGAGATCACTTCCGGAGAATTTCTGAAGGTGGTTTTCAAATGAGCCGACATTAATTGTTGGTATGAAGTTTCTGATCAGGATTTGTTTAACCGAATTAAGACTAAAAATAGTCGAAAAATCCAAATGAAATCATTCGTGAGAAAAAAAATAAACTTCAAATTTTAGTTTTAAAATACTGATTGCCAGATGGGTGTGTGGTAGGTCTTCACCAAACACATTTCAAAATGGCATTTTTGAGAGGGCTTTTTAACCTCCCTTTCCTTCGTGGCAGGTTAGTTCTTTGTGTAAAGTTTGCTCCAGCCAAAGAACGGCATCTTCAATTTTCTTAAAGATCCTGATCCTGAAAATACTTCCGGGTTGGATTTCTTTTTCCATTTCAAGGCTGTTGAAGATATTCTGGGGAGAAACATAGGCGACATGGGTAATTCCCGCTTTAAGCAGCCTCTTAAGGTTAAATCTTTCCACCCAGGCCAGATCATCAGGCGGTAAAATATTGCCGTTATTTACCTTTATAAGGTAGCCTTTTATGCTGCCGGAGGAAATAGCCTGTAATATCTGCTTAAGCTCCGTACGCGTCAAGACGTGTATTCTATAATGTTCCTGATAGAGAATTGTTCCTGAAGGATTAGAAGATAGCAGGTAGTCTTCACTTTCGGCCAGAACTATCTCGTGAAAATTAAAAAGTCTCATTGGTGTGTGTTGGGGGATTGGGCTTTATAATCTGTTTGGGTTTTTCAAGGAGCATGTGAGGCTCTAATTGTGCAGTGGTTATAAGCACCCGCATAAAGTCAAAGCCACTAAAGCTTTCTTTTCCGGTTTCAGTGGTGGTGATTTCCTTGTTTATAACGTCCTTGCTGTGCAAGTGGACAGGTAGTTCAAGAGGTTCAGCGCTGAATAGAGAAAACATCAGCTGTTTAATGACTAGTAACAGCAACCAGTAAGTCCTGAATATTCGGGCCAGGTTTTCGCCTCCAAACCTTTCGTATATAAAATTAATAGCATCCATAACTTCTAATTTTTAGCCGTTCTAAAATTGGCTTCATCTTACATTACAAAGATCAGCCTGAAAAAAGGTTTGGGAAATACCCTTTAAGAGGGGTTTTATATACCCTGTACATGGTATTTATAGATCCTGAAGAGGGAGCAACAGGATGAGATTCCTC
>CAYLZB010000107.1:0-8461 GCA_964388165.1 uncultured Flavobacteriaceae bacterium
CATCACTGTGGTTGATAAAGAATTCCCCGTACGGTCCTGAAATAGTAACCTTATCTCCTTTTTTCTGATTGAAGATATAGGAAGAAGCGATACCGGGATTAACAGCCATCCAGTCATTCTTTGCACGATCCCATGGCGGAGTTGCCACACGAACGTTTAGCATGATCCTTCTACCTTCGGCTGGATAAGAAGCCATCGAATAAGCTCTCTCCACAATCTCCGGATTCTTCATCACAAGTGGCCACAAATTAAATTTGTCCCATTCAAGTTTGAACTTATCAGGCTCTCCAGGGTGTTCTTCAGGGTGAGCAGTGATATCCATATCGGCATATTTCACCTCACACTTAGGAATTTCGATCTGTATATATCCACCGGCCTTATAGTCCATATCTTCAGGAATCTCAACAACGAATTCCTTGATAAAGGATGCCACGTTGTAGTTACTTACAACAGTCGCAGTCCATTTTTTGATACCAAACACTTCTTCAGGAATAGTGATCTTCATATCCTGCTTTACCTTTACCTGGCAACCCAGACGCCAGCCATCGGCAATTTCTTTCCTTGTGAAGTTTGGCTCTTCGGTAGGCAAGATACTTCCACCACCTTCAGAAACAATACACTTACACTGCATACAGGTTCCACCACCACCACAGGCGGAAGGCAGGAATAACTTGTTCTCTCCCAGTGTTGAAAGTAAAGTTCCTCCTGAACCAACTTCCAGATCCTTTTCTCCGTTGATGTTTATCGTTACAGGTCCCGAAGGTATTAATTTGGCTTTTGCTCCTAACAGAACAGCCACCAGGATTAATATCAGGGCTAAGAATACAACAACACTTGCTATAATTACTTCCATTGCTTTCTCTCTATATTTTAATTCCCATGAAACTCATGAACCCAAGAGCCATAAGTCCGGTGATGATAAAAGTTATTCCTAATCCCTTAAGAGGGGCAGGCACATTTGAATAGGCAATCTTTTCGCGGATCGCAGCGATTCCTAAAATCGCAAGGAACCAGCCAATCCCACTTCCAAAGCCGTAAGTCGCAGCTTCTCCAATCCCGGAGAAATCTTTTTGTTGCATGAAAAGCGCACCCCCAAGGATAGCACAGTTAACAGCGATCAAAGGAAGGAAGATTCCCAAAGCTCCATAAAGGGCCGGCGCAAATTTCTCTACGACCATCTCTACAAGCTGTACCATCGCTGCAATAACAGCAATGAACATAATAAAGCTCAAGAAACTAAGGTCTATAGTAGCATATTCTTCGCTAAGCCAGGTAAGTGCTCCCGGTCTTAAAAGATATTTGTCAAGTAAAAAGTTAATAGGTACAGTTATAGACAGAACAAAGATAACCGCTGCTCCTAATCCTACCCCTGTTTTTACGGTCTTGGAAACTGCAAGGTACGAGCACATCCCGAGGAAATAAGCAAAGATCATATTCTCTATGAAGATGCTTCGTACGAATAAATTTATATATTCCATATTCGAATTTTTTGTGGTTAGTGATTAGGCTTCGATCAATTTTCTATTCCTGGCGCGCTGTACCCAGATAATGATACCTACAACAATTAAGGCCATTGGCGATAGCAGCATCAATCCGTTGTTTTCATAGCCCAATGCGTATAGTCCGGTCGATTCTGCAAGAGTCGCTCCTTTATGCCCAAGAACTTCGTAACCGAAAAGTTTTCCGGCACCTAAAAGTTCACGAAAGAAAGCTACTATGATAAGGATAAGACCGTATCCTGCAGCATTCCCAATTCCGTCAAGGAAAGATTTGTAAACTCCATTACCCAGAGCAAAAGCCTCCAATCGACCCATCACTATACAGTTGGTAATAATAAGACCGATGAAAACTGAAAGCTGTTTACTTACATCGTAGGCGAATGCTCTCAATACCTGATCTACCAAAGCAACCAGTGAAGCTACCACTACCAGCTGAACAATGATCCTGATCCTGTTTGGGATCATATTCCTTAAAGTAGAAATGATCATGTTACTAAATGCCATTACCGCCATTACCGCAATAGCCATAACAATTGCCGGCTCCAGCTGAACTGTGATCGCAAGTGCAGAACAGATTCCCAGAACCTGAACGGTAATAGGGTTATCATCGTCAAGAGGATCTGTAAGCAACTTCCTGTTGGCTCTTGAAAGAAAGTGTTCTTTTTCCTCAGAATTTGAAAGGAAAAGGATCATCGCGTCTTTCTTGTTTTCCTTATCCACCTCAGCTAATTGCTCAGGCTTGTTTTTTGCTTCTTGTGCCATAATTATAAATTACTTGCAAGGTTTATATCTGTTTTGCTCTTGAAATAAGGCAGGTAGTGCTTCAATCTTTCAGATATCATATCTGAAACACCATCTCCGGTGATCGTTGCACCCGAAATTGCGTCTACCTTATTATCATCCTTAGAAGTACTGGTGTTTCCTTTAACCACAGATACTCCTATTAACTCTCCATTTTCATTGAAGATCTTCTCATCGGTGAAGCGTTCTCTAAACCATTCCTGAGTGATCTCGGCACCAAGTCCCGGAGTTTCTCCCAGGTGATCGAATACCGCTCCTTTAATAGTATTTACATCGTCCTTAAGGGAAATATAACCAAAAATAGCATTCCAAAGTCCGGCTCCTCTTAGAGGAATAATGTAGTAGGTCTCTCCATCAACCTCGGCTATGTATAGCGGAAAGTTCTGTTCTGTATCAGCTTTCTTGATTTCCTTAGCCAGGTCAACATCAAAAGCATTGACTCCTTCTTTCACTTTTCCCTGGTTATTAAGAACAAGTTGTTCTTTAATATACTCCTGGAATAATGATTCGGCACCGGCGCGGTCGGTTTCTACACCAACTGTAGCCAGAATGTTCTGCATTTTCTCCTGACGCATGTTCTCGTATTGCCTTGGCTGCAACGAAGTAGCGGCAAAAGCAAGCACCACTCCTACTACCACTACCATGATAATGGCAAAAATGAAGGTATAAGAGTTGGAGTTTGTCTTATTTACTGTTTTCTCTTCCATAACTATACTACAGTTTCAACTTGATTGTTAATTCCTGCTGCTTTTCTTTTTACTCTGCGTTTAATGTTACCCTGGATCACGTAGTGATCAATAGTAGGTGCAAAAACGTTCATTAAAAGGATGGCCAGCATCACCCCTTCAGGATAGGCAGGGTTAAATACCCTGATCATTACCGACAGGAATCCTATAAGGAATCCATATATCCATTTCCCTTTATATGTTTGGGCGGCCGAAACAGGATCTGTCGCCATATATACTATACCAAACGCCAGACCTCCGGCAACAAGGTGATTGTACCATGGGAAATTAGTAAGAGCGTTCCCTTCCACTCCCATTGAAGGAAGAGCATTAAAGATCAAGCCCATTACAGCAGCTCCAACCACAGCACTCACCATGATCCTCCAGCTACCTACTTTTGTAAAGATAAGGAACAGCGCTCCCAGCAAACATAGAGCTGCTGAGGTCTCTGAAACCGATCCCGGGATCAAGCCCCAGAACATATCCATAGTAGTGTATTCAACAGACTGGTTTGCAGCAAGGGATCCAAGAATAGTTTCTCCTGAGACCGCATCAGTTTCCGGTGCATTTATAACCCAGACCTGGTTACCCGACATGTAAGTAGGATAAGCAAAAAAGGCAAAAGCACGAGCAGTAAGAGCCGGGTTGAGAATGTTCATTCCGGTTCCTCCAAAAGCTTCTTTTCCAATAATTACGGCAAAAACCACAGAGATTGCAAGCATCCATAAAGGCAGACCTACAGGCATGATCATTGGGATCAAAAGCCCCGTTACCAGGTACCCCTCGTTCACCTCATGTCCTCTAAAAATGGCAAATGCGAATTCTATTCCAAGACCTACTGCATAAGAAACAACGATCATTGGAAGGATTACCATAGCTCCGTGGCCAAAGGCATCCCAAAACTCAACTTGCGGCTGAACTTGTTTCAGGTACTGATAACCCTGGTTCCACATACTGAAAAGCAGTACCGGAAGAAGGGCAATTACTACAGTGATCATCACTCTTTTCAAATCAACCGCATCTCTAACATGCGCACCTTTTTTCGTGGTGTGATTTGGAGTAAAAAGAAAAGTATCAAGGGCATTAATAGCCGGAGAATACTTCTCTAATTTTTTACCCTTTGCAAAGGGCTCTTTAAACTTATCTAGTTTTTGTCTAATCCATTCCATAGTAAACAGTTTATCCAACTTCGGTGATCATTAAATCCAGCCCTAAGCGTATTATTTCCTGAGCTTCTATTTTTGAAGTGTTCACGTAATCAACAAGCGCAAAATCTTCCGGAGCCACTTCATAGATCCCAAGATTTTCCATTTTTTCGATATCGGCCGCCATACAAGCCTTCAACAGCTGCATTGGATAGATATCCATTGGCATTACCTCTTCCATTTCACCTGTGACCACCAAAGCTCTTTCTTCGCCGTGAAGGTTGGTATTCACTTCAAATTTCCTGTTAGGGAACATCCAGCTCAAAGAAGTTCTGGAGTTTGAAGGTATATTATTATAGGTAAAAGGCAACCATCCGAACATACGATACTTATTCCCTTCGGGGATCAAAGTAAGTTCATTTGGAAAGAAACCTATGTATTGATCATTATTCACTTGTTGCCCGGTAAGCACATCACCAGAGATGATCCTCACATTTTTGGTGTCAACAGAACCAACCAGATCCATAACCGGAGCTCCAATCGTTGTCCTGATGTATTTTCGGTCTTTAGCCTCACTACCGCAAACCGCTACAGTACGAACAGCAGTGAATTTACCTTTAAGGAAAAGATCTCCAATATTAGCAACATCCTCCGGCTTTACAGTCCATACACGCTCCCCTATGTTGATAGGGTCAACATTGTGAATTTGAACACCTACGTTGGCAGCAGGATGCGGACCATAAACCTTATGAATTTCGACATTTTTAAGGCTGTTGAAAACCCCCTCGCCTTTACCCGCAACAGATACATGCACCTTTCCGGGAGTCAACCTGGTAAGTGCATTTAGACCGGCCTGAAATGCTTCAAGACGATCTTTTAGTATAAATTCCACATCTGCCGAAAGTGGCGCTGTGTTTAATGCAGAAACAAAAATAGCTTTAGGTGTATCTTCAGGGTCAGCCGGAATATCATAAGGTCGTTGGTTGATAAATGCCCAGCTTCCGCTTTCAAGGATCCTGTTCTTCACAGCATCCGATTCAGCTTTTAAAGGGTCCAGAGTTCCGAACTCACGGAAATCATCTGAAGCGTCGGCCTCGATCACCACCTCTAGTATGCGGCGTTTTTCACCCCTTACTATTTCTTTTAGTGTACCGCTAACAGGAGAAGTAAACCGTATCTTCTTTGTGTACTTAGAGAAGAAGAGTTCATCACCTACCTGTACTTTTGCACCCTCCTTAACTACCATCTTTGGAATCACCGCATGAAAATCGGGTGGTTTTACAGCGTAGGTTTTGGAGCGGGGTGCGTCAACAAGGGTCTTTTCGGCTTCTCCCTTAAGGCGAAGCGTGAGCCCTCTTTTAATTCTAATGTCGTTTGACATAGGACGAAGTGTTAAAATTTCATTTAAAATTCGGGCAAATTTACTGATTTCCGACCCATAAATCCCAATTAAAACTAAATTAATTCCTCCTCAAACTTGTTAAAATGGTCAAATAATGATGGTAATCAGTTTTTGAGTATCTTTAGATTTATTTTCGTTGCATGAAGTCGATCTTTTCCCTCTCCTTTTTCCTGATATTTGGGACCTACTTTGCTGCCGCTCAGGCTGTCATTGAAACTCCTCCTCCAAATTACATACGGACCGTAATCTTCACAGGCCCTGAAGAATACAGCGGTGTTCCAATTGTCGAATTAGGCGATCCCCTGTTGCTTACCTTTGATGACCTTATTGGAGACGAGGCCAATTACTATTACACCATCGAACATTTCAACTATGACTGGAGCCCTTCTGTACTTCTTAAAAATGAATATCTGGAAGGTTTTGACAATGTAAGGATCACTAATTACGAGAACTCTTTTAACACGCTTCAGCTATATTCCCATTATGAACTCAGAATTCCAAATGAAAATACGAGGGCTCTCAAAGTAAGCGGAAATTATTTGCTCAAGATCTTCAACGAAAATAAAGAGCTGGTGTTCTCCCGGAAGTTCATGATTTATGAACCCCTCACCAACGTACAGGTTGCAGTGCGAAAGTCGAGAGAAGTTAAATTCATCCAGACAAAGCAGGTCGTGAACTTTGAAGTCGATTCGCCCGAATTCATTATCCGCACACCGGAACAATCTGTCTGGGCTGTTATACTTCAAAATAATAATCTTAAAACAGGAATTTATAACATTCGGCCACAATACCATCTGGGATCTACCCTGGTTTTTAAATATGATCAATTAACTTCTTTTTGGGCGGGGAATGAATACCTCAACTTTGATAGCAAGGATCTTCGATCGGCTACGGTAAAAATTAAATACATAGATGTTCAGGAGCTTTATCATCATTATTTATTTCCCGATGTTATCAGGGCTTTTCAACCCTATACCTACAATCCCGATATCAATGGGAAATTTGTGGTGAGAAAATTCCAGGCCGAGGAAGATGATATCGAAGCCGGTTATGTCTGGACCCATTTTGCCCTTCAAACTCACGAGCCTCTGGAAGGAGGAGAAGTTCATCTCTATGGGGAATTCAACAACTTCATTCTCGATGACAGCACCAGGCTTACCTACAATTTTGAGGATGGAGCATATGAAACAGCCCGACTCTTCAAACAGGGCTATTACGATTATAAATATGTATTTCTGCGGAATGACGGAATTCTTGATGAAGGCTTTATAAGCGGAAATTTTGTTAGCACCGAAAACAATTACACTGTTCTCATCTATTATCTTCCTCTCGGCGGAAGATATACCCGTATCATAGGAGTCGGTAATGCCACTTCATTAAACATCAGCAATTAAGTTTTCAAGGTAGATTTCCATGAGCAGAGATAGTAACTTGCCTACCATTTACAAGGAACGGCACAAGCTTAAGTACCGCAACACAGAATGCCTCAATTGCTATCACCCCCTGGATATTAGTGATGAGTACTGCCCTAATTGCGGACAACTCAACAGCACAAAAAAACTTGCCTTTAATGACTTTTTCAACGAGTTCTTTGCCGGTATTTTTGCCTATGATTCCAGGTTCTACAGAACTCTGGGAGTCCTGCTTTTCAAGCCCGGAAAAATATCAAAAGATTACATAGAAGGAAAGCGGGTGCGATATGCTAATCCATACCGATTTTATCTTAGTGCCTCTATCATTTTCTTCCTGCTTTGGAGTACAACGCATGAAGTTGAACCTCCTGTTAATATTGATACAGAAGCCACAGAGGTAAAGCGCCAAGAAGCAGATTCGATCCTGGCCGCAACAAGAGCTGAAAACCCCGAACTCGGAATAATTTTACCTCGCGTCTCAACAGTAGAGGACAGTCTCGAAACCTCGAGATATGTACCCGAGGCTGCCTTGGATACCATGAACTTTTCTGAAGCCATAACCACCAAATGGCAGGTCTTTTCTGATTTTTATAAAAGAACTGAAACCCGCAATCCTCATGTTGCAATGGACAGCCTGAATTATGCGGATACCCGCTACAACCAGTGGTTTTACAAAAAAACCGTTGATGCCGACAGGTTCAGTTCAGACTCAGATCTTTTCTGGAACTATTTCTATAGCAAACTACCTTTTATCATATTCTTCTATCTTCCCATTTTTGCACTATTCATATGGCTGCTATACCTGCGAAGACCGTTCACCTATATGGAGCACCTTATCTTTACTTTCCACAATCAAACTACCTGGTTTGTACTTTTTGGAATAGCGGTTGGAATAAATTCCATTTTAGGAAACAATGTAGCCACAGGAATAATGACTCTGGTCTTCGGCTTTTATCTGTATAAAGCTTTCCGAAGATTTTACGGACAGGGAAGAGTTAAAACCCTTTTAAAGTTTATAATTATCAACATTATATTCTTTATTTTAGCCATAATAGCTGCAGTCTTTTCAGTACTGGCATCATTCGCGATCTACTAAGATGATACAACAAGTAACCAGAGGCATTAAGATCTCAATAGAAACTAATTTTGAGGGGACCTTCTACAAGAATTACAGGGTCCATTTCGCTTTTGGGTACCAGATCACTATTGAAAATCAGAGCAAAGATTCCGTACAGCTCACCTCCAGGTTTTGGAAGATCAAAGACGCTTTGAACCGCACAGAGATCGTGGAAGGCGAAGGTGTTATTGGAAAGAAACCGGTGATCAAACCCGGGGAATCCCATACCTATAAAAGTGGGTGCCTCCTCACCTCTCCTTTTGGTGCCATGAGCGGTTTCTACAGCATGATCAATTTCACTTCCACCCGCAAATTCCGGGTTGCTATTCCTTCATTTAAATTAAGTGCTCCTTTTGCACT
>CAYLZB010000108.1:0-8113 GCA_964388165.1 uncultured Flavobacteriaceae bacterium
CCGTACAAATAAAAAAACCCTTTGAAGTTTTCTCCAAAGGGCTTTTAATTTTCAAAATCGTACTTCTAAATTCGTACCTCTAACTTAATAAACTTTTTTTCCTCCCAAATAGGTCGCAGTTGCTTTCATATCGGGGATCTGTTCTTCTGAAACTTTCATGATATCTCTGTCTAAAATGACAAAATCGGCAAACTTTCCGGGTTCAATAGATCCTTTTTCGTCCTCTTCGAAATTACTGAAGGCTGCCCAAATGGTCATTCCGCGTAAGGCCTCTTCCCTGCTCAATGCCTGTTCGGGCATGTATCCACCTTCGGGATAATTCTGTGTGTCCTTACGCGCCACAGCTGCGTAAAAAGTCAAAAAGGGGCTTACCTTCTCTACGGGAAAATCAGTTCCCAAGGCAATGATCCCGGCCTCATCCAGCAGCTGCTTATAGGCATATGCTCCTTTTTCTCTTTCGGGCCCCAGCCTTTCCTGCGCCCAGTACATATCACTGGTAGCATGTGTAGGTTGAACCGAAGGAATAATATTTTTACTGAAGTACTTAAAGTCTTCAGGCGCGATAACCTGGGAATGCTCTACCTTCCAGCGACGATCTCCTGCGTTAGCAAGCAGGGAGTCGTAGGTCTTGAGTACAACGACATTAGCCGAATCCCCAATTGCGTGGGTATTCATTTGATAAGCAGAGTTTGCAATGCGGGCAGCCGTCTTTTTAAAATCGGCCACAGAAGATAGAAGAGCCCCAAAGTGGTTGTGCTTATCTGAATAGGGTTCCTTTAACGCAGCTCCGCGGGAGCCAAGAGCACCATCGGCGTAGAATTTCACCGAACGAACGTTCAACTTATCGGTTTTTAGCGGCTCCCGGTCAAGAAAATAATCGAGGTTCTCTTTGGTATTGCTTATCATAGCATAGATGCGAACATCCAGTTCCCCGGCCTGCTGCAGGCTGTCGATCAATTCAATTGTAGCACGATCCAATCCTGCATCATTGATAGTAGTAAGGCCATACTGAAATACGGCTTTTTCAGCATCCTGCAAAGCAGTGATCTGGTCTTCTGTGCTGGTGGCCGGAACTGCATTTTCCACCAGTGCCATTGGATTATCTATAAGGATCCCCGTGAGCTTTCCGTTCCTCTTTTCTATTTCTCCACCTTCGGCAGGAGTATCCACCGTGATCCCGGCTGCATCAAGCGCAGCCTGATTTGCCAGTAAAGCGTGACCGTCAATTCTTGTAATGGCCACAGGAGTTTCGGGAAACAGAATATCCAGTGTATCCTTTACCGGAAATTCTTTCACCTTCCAGTCGTTCTGATCCCATCCACGACCAATAATGAAGTCTGTATTCTTTTCTTTCTGAAAAGCGGTGATCCTGCTTACCACCTCTTCAAAGCTTGAAGTCCCGGTGAGATCGACTGCCTGCATATTAGTTCCAAGGCCATAGAAATGTGCATGTGCATCAATAAGGCCGGGCAGAATAGTTTTCCCTTCAGCATCATAAACTTCAGCCGTATTGTATTTCTTCCTTAACTCTTCAGAAGTACCAACTGCGACGAATTTACCATCCTTCACCACGAAGGCTTCAGCAGTAGAGAATTCGTCATCAACAGTGTAGATGTTGGCATTTATCACGAGAAGATCGGCCTCTTCCCTACTATCATTGTCGCAGGCAAAGAAAATTCCGAAGCTTAAAATGAAGAACAGTAACTTTTTAATCATGGTTTGTATGTTTTGAGTAAAAATAGAAAATGCGCCCCAAACGGAGCGCATTTATATAAAATTGAAGCCAAAGATTTAGAACCACCCCATAATGGCCTCGCCAATAGCCTCCCGAATATCGGGATTAGCTGCTGCAGCGAGAGCGATTGAAATGAACAATCCAATCATTGCGTAACTGAAATCCTTGAAGATCATTTTCCCTGCTTTCTTTCTGTGTTTTTTACCCTTCTTGGTACGGGCAAGACTTACAGCGATCTCTCTACCTCCAATCACCCCAAGGAAAACCCAGGTGGTACTCATAGGCACCGTACTAATAAATAGTTTGTAGATCAACAGGATCACGTAAGTGGCATCAACCAGAGTGGCTGCCCTAACATCAGAAATACGTGCTTTTTCGCTTACCACCTGCTGGATCTTATCTCCCCTTAGGTAAAATAGAAGTCCGAGGCCCGCAAAAATGGTCCCGGCAAAGATCAAAAATTGCACAAAGTCTAATTGCCTCGGAAGGAAAACAGCGATGTTTGCACCATCCTGCATTACCCAAACTCCCCAGAGGGTACCACTTACTACCCATTGCACAACATTCCAGCTCTTGTTGAACTCTCGGCTTTTAAAATATTTTTTAATGGCGTTATAGGAAAGGTACCAAACCAGGAAAGACAGCACAAAAGCCATAATATAACCCGTCCAGGATTTCCATACTACAGATGTAATTCCCGAAGTATCGGCACTAAATACACTCAGAATAAGGAAGGTGGTAGATACAGGCATTCTTAACCTTGTGAGGATAAGAAGCACAAGAGGGGCAATGATCTGGAAGAAGCTAAAGTTCTCGGGGTGTGGATATTTTGTAGTCCCGTCCGGATTGAGTAGCCGTTGATAAGTGACGTCTCCATCAAAATAGATCCAGCTAAAGGTCACTACTGCAAGAAAAATTGACCCGATAAAGATCCACATGATCCACCACTTGCGGGTCTTATTACTCTCGATAAAAGTTCCCAGAGACTGGATACTGTCATTGGCCACAGTAGCATAAGCAGCAAAAAAGAATCCAAGCCACATACCTGCCTGCCCATATCCCGTAAGGACTCCCGCTAGTACCAGGCCAATAATTACTATGGCAAGGAAGGTTTTTTCCTGTACCATGAAATCGAGCACGTTCAGGTAAGGCCTGTTCCTTTTCGTGCGGGTAAATTTAGTTTTTGCCATTTTCTAATAATAGGTTTTCAAAAAGTGGAGAAAAAATAGGATAAAATTTTGGTTTCCGCATTTTTCGTGCTGCAAAATTATGCACTTCCTCAGGAACCTGTTTTTGTTCCAATGTTATGTAATTGTTAATAATTCTTTAAGATTAAAGGAACGACCACAAACAAACAAAAAAAGCCGGTAAAAACCGGCTTTTTGAAAGGTGTTGGAAAAATTATCTTCCGAAGTCAAACTTATAGGTCGCTCCTGCCATAAGCTGAAGCCCTAGAACCGGATAATCTACCCATCTCTCATAATTCTCTCCCAGCAGATTGTTTCCCCTGGCAAAAATGGAAAGCCTGTCATTGAATCTATATCCGAGATTGGCATTAAGATCAACGTAGGGATCTAAAGTTACCTCCTCAATATCTGTAGGTATTCCTTCCCCAATGGTAAATGTCCCATAATCCTTTCTCTCGCCTACGACGAAAATATTGGCTCCCGCAAACCATTTTTCGGTGATCTGATAGTCTGCAAGAAGGTTGGCTTTAAAATTCGGAAGGTTCCATGCTTCCCCCTGCTCATCGGTATCATATATAAAATATTCCCCATTGATACGCAGGTTCAATTTGCGGTTAACATCAAATGCAAGTTCCCCAAAAGCCGAAATTGTATTCACCCGGTCATAGATCACACTAAAGGAATTGCCATAGGTGTATGGTGCCTTAACTCCAGGTTCAGTAACATCTAAAGGGTTTGATACGAACAAAGGTTTAAAATCCTCTGCCATATATTTTAAACGGGTGTTGTAGCCTATGCTGTTCGACAATTTTCCTTTCGCACCCACATACAACTTGTACTGTTGATCTGTAGGAGTCACTTCAATTGCCGGGGCAAGAAAAGGGTTTGCCTTGGTGAGCTCGTAATAGGAATTCTGTTGTAATTCCCCTTCAAGTCCGGCATATGCAATAAAGTAATCACCGGCAGCACGGTAGCTGGCGGTAACCTGTGGATACACATATACGCCTCCTTCACTATTTTCGGAGTCAAGACTATAGTAGATCGCTGCACCCAGGTTAAGAGTGAGGTCATCACGCAATACAAGCAGGCTTGACGCCAGTCCCACGTTCATAAAGCTATAAGCGATATCCTCACCTCCGGGGTTATAAGAGGTAAAATTGCCGTTCAGGTAGTCAAAAATTAAATTTGTTCTGAACAATTCTCCTCCAATAGGGATCTCCAGAGTGGGCTTAAAGCTGAAGCGATGCTCGGTGGATTCAAAGTCATCCCCAAAATATCGGTACTTTACCTCTGCCCTGTCAAAAAAGGATTTTTCCCAGTTAATTTCGCCCCCGGCATAAACGCTAAAGTAGTTGTGTTGAGGATCAATTTCCCCTCTTTCTTCATTTGTAATGGAAGGTTCCACCCCATACCAGTTAAATAGCCTGTGCTCCACCCCAAGATCTGTATTCCAGATAAGGTTTCTATTGCGGGAAGAGTAATTCAGGTTGAGTTCGGAGTCGTAGTAACTATCCTCCAGATATACTCCATCAATTCCTCCCTGTGCTGAGTTGTGAGTGAGGAAGATTCCGAAGTTATCGGTTCGATTCACTTCAATATTGCTGTAGAATTCGGCAAGGGCACTGGTGTAGCTACCAAAACCCAGGGTAATATAGTTGTCATACAATTTTGGTGGCCTTTGTCGCTCCACGGTTGTGGCCCTTCCTTTTGCAGGGGTAAAAGTGGAAGCTACAGGCACAGAAAAAATACTATACTGCACCGGCCTTTTCTCCAGGTTAACAGAATCTGAGATCCTGGGGGTCTCCCTTATTTTATTAGCATCACTAACTGTGGGGGTGTATGGCTTCACCACTTCTACTGTCTCGCTCCCAAGATCCTGGGCGTAGGAGAAGCCGGTGAAAAGTAAAAGCATGATAAATACACTAAACGATTTGATTTTCATGGGAAGGCTTTTATGTATCTTAATTGTTGGTTTCTACAGAAGCGTTGGTCTTTGCTTCCTGTGCTTTGATGCGGGCAAGTTCCTGTTTGGCTTCGTTTACAACTTCAGGGAACTGCGTGAAATTCTTGATCACATTATCCAGAATGTAAGTTGCCTGGTAGGCGTCACCTAAAGCATAGAAGTTCTTGGCCATCAAAACAAGGCCTTTTGCTCCATATAACTTATAACCTGAATAATCTCTTGCCAAGCGTTGAACCACATCATTAGAAGCCTGATGGTTGCCGGCTTTGTGCTTGAAATAAGCATCGTAATACAAAGCTTCGGCTGCCAGTTCTCCGGTAGCGGTTTTTTGAACCTCGGCATAAGCACGTTTGGCCCGATCTTCATTTCCGGTTCTCATAGCTGCACGCGCAATGATCACCTGCGCATCATTTTTAGCACCGGTCTCGGCATTTGGATTTGAAAGAACTTTTTCGGCATAAGCAACAGCCTCGGAGAAATTGCCTGCTTCCAAATAAGACTTCATAAGGTTAGACTGCGCAAAAATGGTGTTTTGAGCAAAGGATGCTTCAGCTTCCAAACGCTTAAGCAGCGGTATGGCTTCGGCGTAGTTTCTCTTCTCAAGATAAATTTCAGACAACCTTGCCAGCGATTGCTCAAGATATTCTGAAGCCGATCTTCCAATTACATATTTATAATGCGGAATACTTTTCTCTTTGTTTCCTTCACGGAAGTAGAGCTGTGCCAGGTAAAAATTGGCCTGAACGGAATGAATTCCGTTAGGGAATGAATTCAGATATTTCTCAAGGGCAGTGATGGCAGCTGAAGTGTTGTTATTTCGGTATTGTTTCTCGGCCGCTTCAAAACTCGTGTTATCGAGATCCACATCGGTCACCTCAACGAAATCAAGGTCTTTTACCCAATTCGCATATTCATCTGTTCTGCCCATATCGACATAGATGAGTCGGGCGGTGCTTACAGCCTGAACAGCTTCAGCAGAATTAGGGAAATCTGCCACTACTCTTTTCATCTTTTCCAGTGCCTGGTTGGGCTGATCGTTGTTGTAATAGATCAATCCCTGTTTCAGCAAAGCCTGCGGAACAAAACTGCTACCGGGAACATCTCTTATCAGCCTGTTGTAAGCTTCCATTCCCTGGCCGGTGTTGTTCATGGCCACATAAGTGTTCCCCAGCTCATAGGCTGCATCATCGCGATAGGAAGATCTTGGATATTTTCTTAAGAATTCTGTCAACTCCTGAATTTTAGTATCATTTCGCTGCACAAACCCGTAGCTGATAGCCTTTTGAAAAGCTGCATAATCATTCTCTGATCCGTTAAGGGCAATGGCCGAATTATATGCTTCCATTGCAGGCCAGTAGCTACTGTTTACGAAATAACTGTCTCCCAGTCGTACAAAAGCATCGGTTCTTCTCCCGCGATCGTTAGAGGCATTATTTGCGTAGCGTTTAAAATATTCGGCAGCACGGTCATATTCCCGTTGCTTGAAATATGCATATCCAATATTATAGTCCAGATTTTCCTTTTCTGACGCCCCTTGTGCTCCACTCATTCCGGCGAACTCGCGATATCCTACCAGAGCATCCTTAAAATTGCGAAGATTGAAATCACTTTCTGCCTTCCAGAAAGTCGCCAAAGCAGTGAATCTTGGATCACGTCTTTCACTGAGAGCAAGGTCAAAATATTCTTCAGCCTCCCTGTAATTCCCTTCCTCAAAAAGTTCCAGTCCGCGGTAAAAAGCAACCTGCTGGTAAACTACATTGTTCTGGAAATTGCGGTTTCCTTTAAGAAGACGCATAGCCTCCTCATAATTTTTAGAAGTAATAAAGGAGTTGATGAGCAGCTCATTGATCTCTTCTTTTGCAGGTGAGTTTGGATATGCCTCCAGGTAATTCATCAAAACCTGTGGAGTACTGGCATAACTGTTTCCAATCTCATAGCTCAATTTCGCATAATTAAGTGCGGCATCGGCTTTGATCTCCTGGTTGAAATCCATTTCACTTGCATTCTTGAATGCATTTAATGCCTGCTGCTTTTTATCTGTTTTAAGGTAAGACTGTGCGAGGTGGTAATAAGCGTTTTGCGCAACAGCATTCTTACCGTCAATGATCTTGTTGAATTCAGAGATCGCTGCCTCGTAGTTTCCCTGCTGGAAATAAGCGTAACCCAGTTGATAATAATCTGTATTATTCCACTTCCCTCTTTCACCCTGATATTCCTTTAAATATGGAATCGCTTTCTCGTACTGTCCGAGGTTGAAATAACTTTCTCCAATGATCTTGTTGAGCTCAGACCGGTCCCGGCGATCGGCGCGGGGCAACTGCTCAAGCCCTAATTGAATGGCCTTTTCAAAGTTCCCTTGCTTAAAATTCATATCGGCCTGGAAGTAGGAAAGGTCCTCTTCATAACGCTCGTTGTCCTGCACCTCTTCAAAAAGGGCATTTGCCTGCTCGTAATCATCACCTTCATAGGCCATGAAACCCAGGTAATATTTTGCCTGTGATCCGTACTTCTTTGAATCTTTTACTTTATTTAGATACTCTTTGGCCTCCTCATACTGGTTCGCCTTAAAGTAGGCGTAGCCATTATTGAAGTTAAAACGCTCCTTTTCAGATTTACTTAAATTTCTCTGGTCAACCGTATCATACCACTTGCGGGCAAGGGAATATTTTCCGGTCTCGAAATAGTAATCGGCAACATCGAGGTAGGCTGCATTGGTCTTTGTGCTGGTAGGATAGCGCTGCACAAAATCTTCCATAAGAGCATCGGCACCCGGCTGGTTAAGCCGAATAGCAGCATTGGCTATATAGTAAGCGGCATTCGCTTTGATCCTTTCATCATCTGTTTCATCCTGCACTTCATCAAATAGAGTTTGTGCGGCAAGGTATTGCTGATTGTTGTATAATTCCAGCGCACGGTTATAATCGGCCAGCTCATTATTCTGAATGGCAGACTGTTGGGAGAAACCGGAAAGCGAAAGGAAAAGAAAAGCAACAAAAAGGCAGATTTTGCTATGTTTCATTCGTAGGTCTTGTTTTGTTGATGATTCAAAGATATAAGAAACTCTAAGGTAATAACGCCATTGTTGTAAGATAAATTATATGCATCCGTTAAATGAAACCTAAAATAATCTGCGGAAAATTTCAGCAGAAGAAAAGCAACACAAGCCACAATAATTACGTTCTCTTTCTTACTTTTACCTCTCAAAAATGTGATTTTTCATGTCAAATA
>CAYLZB010000109.1:0-7988 GCA_964388165.1 uncultured Flavobacteriaceae bacterium
TGAAGCTTGGTAGCTTTGGCAAGATCCAGTTGTCTTTTCGAGTAGCTGGGCAGCACCTTTTTATTGATCTTTGAAAGCGTCCTGAAAATAGCTTTTTTCATGCGGGTTGGTTTCCTATAAAGATAGAAAACTTCCAATAACTGAAATCCGGAATAAAGAAAGCCTTTCAGAAATGTCATCCTGAAAGGCTTTCTTAACTGGCTCTCTCAAATTTACTTTTTGGTAATAATTTCTATAACCCCTTTTGAAGCCTTCTCTCCATATTTTTCTATTGCCTTATCATCTTTAAGTACAGTAATAGACTTAATTGCATCAACGGCAATAGAATTCACGTCAAAATCTTTATCCATTTCTTTCCCGTTAACTATATACAGGGGTTTTGGAGCATCTGGATCCGCACTTCCTACGTCTCTAACAGAAAGAGGTTTTCTTTCTTTGAATTCAATCTTACTCATCCTGAGAGTGACAGGCTCTGAACTTGTGTTAGATGGAATAGTTGTGGCTTTCAACTCTTCTTCACTTTTAAGTTCGATCTCGACCACTCCAGATTCCGCACGTTTGCCATACTTCTCTACAGCATCTTCTCCTTTTAAGACCTTCACTGTTTTTATTGTCGCGGGATTTACTTCGGAAGAACTAAAGCTATCTTGTTCTACGCCGTCAATAAAAACGAGAGGTTTGGTTTCCTGATAATGAAAACTTTGATTCTTCTTATCTCCGGTTTGAACAGCAATTATATCCTCTGCTTCGGCATGAAAATCAACATCCTGAAGTTCAAATTTATTTGAAGTTGAAGGTGTAGGATTGGTGTTTATATCAGTTTTAATATTCATCAGAATAGGTGCGGCGTCCTTGTTCACCTGAATGAAAGTCTGCTGAATATTCATTTTTTTAAGGTCTATATCTTTAAGAGCCTCTTTGAAATCTTCCACAATATTGCTTTCAGAAATAATTATTGCCCCGTCTTTTGCCTTTCTGCCAAATTCTTCAATGGCTTCCTTAGGTTTAATGACACTCCAGGTTCCTTTTGTTTCCACGTATTTATTTACTAATTCTGAAGTTTTATAATGCTTACCCGCAATGATGTAAAGCGGAGCATTACCAATTCCGGCAAGGGCCGCTTCAGATCTTTCAGGAACAGCAGATTTTGGGGTCATAACCACTTTTTCTCCATCTGTGTAGATCAATAGGGGACTTATACCTTCAGCATGTTTTAGGGAAAGATTTCCGGTTTTACCGTTGGACATTTTTCTGAAGGAAACTGCCACATTGGTTAATAATCCTTTTGAATATTTTAGGTCATTGAACTTTAACTCCACTCCCTGTTTTTCAAAAAGGTTCTCTAATGCACGAAGCTCTTTTTCTTCTGAATCTTTTGTGACATACGCCGAAACTTCCATTTTTGAAACCTCTGTGTCTTGCCCGGTTATTACCTCCTGGGCTTCTGTGGTCACATTAAAACTGAAAATGAAAACCGCCAGGAAAGGAAGTAGCAAACTGGTCTTCCAAAAATTGGATTTTGGGGTGGTATTTTTGTTGAGCATCATAATTCGTTTTTTAATTAAGGATTGGTAAAATTGATTGGACAGTGCCGGTTCAAAACCGTTCACCGATATTTTTAAAAGAGTCTTCTGGTATTCCTTTTTTGACACCTTTGCGGCAACCACCTCCTTATCGGCAAGGAATTCGAGGTTTTGCACCAGACTTTTCCTGTACAACCAGGCAAAAGGATTGAACCAAAGCAGGTAAACGCAAAGGCTGCTGATGACTTGATCTATTGAGTGCCACTGCTGTGCATGAGACTTCTCATGTTTCAGGATCATTTCAAGTTCGGTAGGGGTATGTTGATCGGGATCAACCACGATCCACTTAAAAAAGGAAAATGGTTGGGTATTTTTGCATTTTTGGATAACATAATAACTACCTTCTTTTGATCTTTTACTTGTATAGATAAGCCTCAGCAGGGACAGGAGTTCTATGAGAAACTTCAGCAGGAAAAAACTCAGCCCTATAAGATAAATAATTCCGGCTACCTGCCACCAATCTATGGCTTCAGGTTGAGTTGCGGGAGTGTGGAATATTTCCGCCGAAAAATTTTCAGCAAAGACCGGGACAGCAGTTGTTTCTACCTGAACTGTTCGGGTGATCTCCAGGAAGGGTAGGAGAAGAGAGGTGAAAATTCCGGTAAGTAGAAAGAAACGGTTTGCCCTGAAACTGGTGTCATTCTTCAAAAGGAAAAAATAGCCGAGGTAAAAAAGACTGATCAATCCGGCACTTTTCAGGAGGTGTAAAATTAGATCCTGCATTACTTCTTCTTTTCTATGATGTCAAGGATCTCCCGGAGTTCCTCTGCGCTAATTTTTTCTTCACGTGCAAAAAAGGAAACGACACTTTTATATGAACTGTCAAAGAATTTTTTGGTGGCCATATTCATGAACTGCTTCCTGTACTCTTCTTTACTAACCACCGGGTAGTATTGGTGGGTTTTTCCGTAAGCCTTATGACTAACATAACCTTTCTCCTCAAGATTCCTTATGATGGTGGAAACTGTATTGTAGTGCAGGCCAGAATCGGGGATCTCCGCAATGACTTCTTTGACAAAGGCAGCTTTTAACTGCCACAGGATCCTCATGATCTCTTCTTCTTTATTGGTAAGTTTTTCCATTTGAGCGCACTGTTTAAGGATATAACTAAAGCAAACATAACTAATAAAATCGTTAAACAACTATTTTTGTAGTTATTATTTTCTTCGTTGCTTTTATTCGATGTTCCTTATCCCATAAAAGACCATTCTTTCAGAATCTTCTATCTTCGCAAAAAAAAATCTGAATGAGCATAGTTTACATTATCCTTGGTTTTATATTGCTGGTTATAGGGGGGGAGTTCCTTGTGAGGTCATCTGTAGCGATTTCTTTAAAGCTGAAACTATCCAGGATGGTCATCGGTCTTACTGTGGTCTCTTTTGCCACCTCTGCACCCGAACTACTGGTAAGTCTGCAGGCTGCTTTAGACGGTTTTTCTGATATCTCCTTAGGTAATGTGATAGGCTCTAACATAGCCAACATAGGTCTCGTACTTGGAATTACCGCCATGATCTCTCCCTTATTGATCGACCGTGAATTCTACAGGTTCAATTGGCCAATCATGATGTTGTTCTCCCTTGCGCTCTATTATTTTCTGTCTTCTGAATATGTGCTTTCCAGGCTTGAGGGGATATTCCTGGTTTGTGCTATCATTTTATATCTGGTTGTCCTCATTCGTCGTGCCCGCAGAAAACCGGAATTACAACCCGATGAGGTAGACCCCGATCTACAGGTGGCCTCGGGCTTCAAAACCATTCTTTGGCTGGCCATTGGAGGAGCTGCTCTTTATTTTGGTTCAGAGTTACTGGTTTCGGGAGCTGTTGACCTGGCTTCGGCTATGGGAGTGAGTGAAAGGGTGATCTCTGTCACCATGATCGCAGTGGGAACGAGTGTGCCTGAATTGGCAGCTTCGGTCATTGCAGCTATGAAGCAGGAAAAAGCTATTTCTCTTGGAAACCTCATTGGTTCCAATATATTCAATATCGCTTCAGTACTGGGGATCACAGCAATTATCCAACCTATTGTTGTAAAATCTGAAGCAATCCTCACCAGTGATATCTTCTGGATGATTGGAATTGCGTTTGTTCTTATTCCGCTGGCATTTCTTCCCAAACGCTATTCAATGAACCGTTGGAAGGGCTTTTTACTATTTGCGGGATATGCGGTGTTTGTAAGTCTTGCCTTCATGAATTAGGGGTAATCACAACAAAACATAAAATTTTTATAAACATACCCCAAAATTTTAGGGGGTGTGTTTTAAAAATAGATATATTTGTTGCCGTTAACCCATAAAAACTATTTTAAAAATGGCAACATTAAGATTCCAGGCACTTAAGGAGACCTTAAATCGCAAACCTATCGAAATTGAAGAGAAGGAACGGCGTTCAGAATTGTTCGGCCGCAATGTCTTTACCGAAAGTGTGATGCGACAATTCCTTACAAAGGAAGCTTATCAAAGTGTATTGGAAGCAAATGCCACCGGAAAGAAGATCGATCGCACTATTGCCGATCACATCTCTACCGGAATGAAAGAGTGGGCCATCTCTAAAGGAGCTACCCACTACACCCACTGGTTTCAACCTCTAACCGGAAGTACAGCCGAAAAGCATGATGCTTTTTTTGAAACTATTGGTGACGGACTCGCAATTGAGAAATTTGGAGGTGGGCAGCTTGTACAACAGGAGCCGGATGCTTCCAGTTTTCCTCACGGGGGAATAAGGAACACATTCGAAGCCCGTGGTTATACCGCCTGGGATCCAACTTCTCCTGCATTTATCTATGGAACCACGCTTTGTATTCCGAGTGTATTCGTTTCCTATACAGGAGATGCGCTGGATTATAAAACTCCGCTATTAAGAGCTTTACAGGCTATTGACGGCGCAGCTACAGATGTTGCAAAATATTTTGATAAAAATGTAAATAAGGTTCAGGCTACTCTGGGCTGGGAGCAGGAGTATTTCCTTATAGATTCAGCTTTGGCGGCATCAAGACCCGATATTACCCTGGCGGGAAGAACGCTGTTAGGACATTCCCCGGCTAAAGGTCAGCAGTTGGATGATCATTATTTTGGATCAATTCCGTCGCGTGTTCTCTCTTATATGAGAGATCTGGAGAAGGAATGTATGCTTTTGGGAATTCCTGTAAAGACACGTCATAATGAGGTGGCGCCAAATCAATTTGAGCTTGCACCTATTTTCGAGGAAGCCAACCTTGCAGTAGACCACAACTCGCTGCTAATGGATATCATGCAAAGAGTGGCAGATCGTCACAGCTTTGTGGTCCTTTTCCATGAAAAACCTTTTGCAGGGATCAACGGAAGTGGAAAACATAACAACTGGTCGCTGAGCACAGATACCGGAGTAAACCTGTTAGGTCCCGGATCTACGCCGATGAAAAACCTTCAGTTCCTGACATTTTTCATCAATACGATCAAAGCAGTACATGATAACGAGGAACTTCTAAGAGCTACTATCGCCAGTGCTTCCAACGACTTCAGGTTAGGAGCCAACGAAGCACCTCCGGCTATTATTTCAACTTTCATTGGTTCTCAGTTAACTGAAGTTCTTGATGAGCTCGAAAAAGTGACCGATGGAAAGCTTTCTCCGCAGGAAAAAACAGAACTTAAATTAAATGTGGTAGGTAAGATCCCTGAGATCCTTCTGGATAATACCGACAGGAACAGGACTTCATCTTTCGCCTTCACCGGAAATAAATTTGAATTCCGTGCAGTAGGATCTACAGCCAATTGTGCCGAGCCTATGACCGCTCTTAACTCTATAGTTGCCAAGCAGCTGATCGACTTCAAGAAAGAGGTAGACAGCCTCATCAAGGGCAAAAAGATGAAGAAGGACGATGCTATCTTCAATGTTCTTAGGGAATATATTAAGGACTCCAAGAACATACGTTTTGAAGGAGATGGTTATTCCGAAGAATGGGAAAAAGAAGCTGCAAAGAGAGGTCTTAGCAACAACCGTAATACACCCGAAGCTTTAAAAGCCCTTGTGCACGAGAAGACCAAAAAAATGTATCTCGAGCTTGGAGTAATGAATGAAGTGGAGATCGAGGCCCGCCATGAGATCGAACTGGAAGAATACATCATGAGAGTGCAGATAGAAAGCCGTATTCTTGGAGATATCGCACGTAACCATGTGATCCCTACTGCGATTCGTTATCAAAATATCCTCATCAAGAACGTTCGCGGATTAAAAGACATCTTTGGAGATAATTTCCAGACGCATTCTTCGGAACAACTTGAGATCATCAAAGAAGTTTCAAGACATATCGAGAAGATCAATTCCGGAATTACTGAGATGATCGAGGCCCGTAAAAAGGCTAATAAGATCGAAGATGCCGAAGAAAAAGCCTTTGCATATTGCAATGATGTGAAGCCATTCTTTGAGACTATCCGTTATCACTGTGATAAACTGGAGCTGTTGATCGATGATGAGATCTGGCCATTGACCAAATACAGGGAATTATTATTCACCCGATAGTTCTTCCGAATAATTGAACCACAGGCACCCTCAACTATTAGGGTGCCTTTTTTATTTGTACAAATCAGACGGTCAAAAAATCTAATCTAATTATCTTTGACCAGCAAATGAATCAGCATGAGCCAGGAAATAAGTAAAAGATATGCCGGCCGCGGAGTTTCTGCCGGGAAAGAGGATGTTCACAACGCTATTAAGAATGTCGACAAGGGATTGTTCCCAAAGGCATTCTGTAAAATAGTGCCCGATCATCTTACAGGGGATGATGACTACTGCCTTATCATGCATGCCGATGGCGCCGGAACAAAATCTTCCCTGGCCTACATGTACTGGAAAGAGACAGGAGACCTCAGCGTGTGGAAAGGTATTGCACAGGATGCACTTATCATGAACATTGATGACCTGTTATGCGTGGGAGCGGTAGATAATATCATGCTCTCTTCTACGATAGGGCGTAACAAGAACCTTGTGCCGGGCGAGGTGATTTCTGCAATTATAAATGGTACCGAAGAACTGCTCGATGATCTTAAAAGCTTCGGAATAAAGATCCATTCCACAGGCGGTGAAACTGCCGATGTAGGCGATCTCGTGCGCACCATAATCGTCGATTCGACCGTGACGGCCAGGATGAAGCGCAGCGAGGTGATCGATAATGCCAACATAAAACCCGGAAACGTAATTGTAGGTTTGGCTTCTTTCGGTCAGGCAACTTATGAAAAAGAATACAACGGCGGCATGGGAAGTAACGGACTCACCTCTGCGCGTCATGATGTCTTCGGAAAAAGTCTTGCTGAAAAATATCCTGAAAGTTTTGATCCTGCTGTACCTGAAGAACTCGTCTACAGCGGCTCCAAAAACCTGACAGATAAAGTTGAAAATTCGCCGCTTGATGCAGGAAAACTGGTGCTTTCCCCAACCAGAACCTATGCCCCGGTGATCAAAAAGATCCTGGAGAGGTATTCCAAAAATGACATTTTTGGAATGGTTCATTGCAGTGGTGGCGCCCAGACCAAAGTGCTGCATTTCGTTGATAAGGTGCATGTGATCAAAGATGAACTTTTCGATGTCCCGCCATTGTTCAAACTTATCCAGCAGGAAAGCAAAACCGATTGGAAAGAAATGTACCAGGTCTTCAACATGGGGCACAGAATGGAACTCTATGTGGATGAAAAGATCGCTGAAGATATCATCGCTATCTCAAAATCTTTCAATGTTGATGCTAAAATTGTGGGAAGAGTAGAAGCTTCAGAAGAGAAGAAGTTGACTATTAAGAGTGAGTTTGGGGAGTTTGAGTACTCGTAGGTTCATGCGAAGGTCGCAAAGCTTGCGCAAAGAAAATTTCCCGCAGATCACGCTGATATTCGCAGATCATAAATTATTCACTTTGCGATGAATTCCGTCATTTATCTTTTCAACATTAAAATTTATAAGGAGACCTAATTTGCAGCCTGTCAACTTTAAATAAGTGAGTATTTGTTTGTGATGTACGGGAGCAATAGCTTCAATAGATTTAACTTCAACTATTACCTTTTCCTCTACGAGAAGATCAATTCTAAACCCCACCTCAAGTTTTTCATCATTAAAAACCACAGGGACTGGAACTTCTTTCCTTACATTTAATCCTTCTTTTTTTAATTCTGCTGCAAGGGCAGCAACATAGACAGACTCCAACAATCCCGGACCAAATTGATTGTAAATTTTAAAAATGGCTCCTCTAATTTTAAATGAAATATCATTTTCTTCCATTCTTCAATTTAATCAATTTTCCTCATCTGCGGGATTCTGCGAAATCTGCGGGAAACCTCTTAGGAAAAATTGTTCTGCGGGAAACCCCTTAGGAAAAATTGTTCTTCGGGAAACCTTTTAGGAAAAATTGTTTTTTAGGTAAAGTAGCTTTGGTGTGATATACATTCTA